>NZ_JBFUIY010000029.1:0-85864 GCF_056401655.1 Allobosea sp. P4_E12
GCGCGAGCGCGACCGTGCCGGCATGGCCGACAATGACGCTCCCGACCGTGCCGGAACCGCCGAGCGCACCGCCGGCCAGGGTAATCGCGGAGCCCGTCAGCGAGCCGTTGACCGTGAGCAGACCCGACAGCACCGAGGTCGCCCCGGTATAGCTGCTGTTCCCCGTCAGAATGAGCCGGCCGGAACCCTGCTTGGTCAGCGTCCCCGTGCCCGAGATGTTCGCGGTGAGCGTGGCGGTATCGACAAAATCCGCGACGATGGCGCCATCATTCAGGATCTCGGGCGTGTCGATCGCGCCCGCGCGCCCGCCGGTGCCGAGATTGAGCACGGAGGTATCGCTGATCTCCACCCAGCCGGCTTTGACCGTGCCGCCATCGGCAGCGGTGAGCATGGCGGTGGTGGCACCGCAGCCGCAGCCATAACCGACGAAGAGGCCGTCGACCACGTTGAGCTGGGAGCCTGCGCCCGTGACCGTCACAGTGGCGCTGGCGAGGCCCAGCCCGGCATCGGAATCGTAATAGAGGTTGCCGTTCAGATTGACGATGCCACCGTCGGAAACGACAAGCGCGCCGGTTCCATTGGACCATTTGGAGCCGATGAACATGTGCTGCTCGACATTCCAGACCGAGCCGGCGCCGGTCACGCTGACGGTCGCCGAGGTCCCATGCCCCTCGATGAGCGCGCCCGCCTTGCTGTTCATCACGCCGCCGCCGCTGATGGTCAGGGTCGCGGCAGCAGGACCGCCGACATCCGTGTAGCCCTCATTGGTGACGCTGGAATTTGCCCCCGAAATCTCCATGGCGGATTTGATCGCCAGATACCCCATCGGGTCCACCAGCTTCAGCGTTCCGCCATTGCTGACCCGGAGCAGGCCGCTCGACACTTCGTTCCAGCCCATTGCCCAGCCGGCCGGATCGCCGACCGTGAGCGAACCGCCCTTGATCTCGAGCGTCGGGCTCGCGCTGCCGCCGAGGGTGAGCGCGCCCCCGATGACATTGTGCGCTCCGGTCAGCGACAGGGTGCCGGGGCCGTTCACAAAGAGAGAGCCCGGGCCGGAAATCTGACCCGAAAGGGTCAACACGCCGCTGGCGTCGATCGTGCCGCCGGCTGCGCCCAACGTCACATCCCGTGCCGAGGTGAAGCTGCCGGTGGTTTTGAGTGTGCCACCGTTGAGGGTCAGCCCCCCTGAGACCGCACCGAGATTGGCGTCGCGGCTTATGGACAGAACGCCTCCGTTGATGTTCGTCCCGCCGCTATAGGTATTCGTCCCTGTCAGGATGGTGACCCCGGCCTCGATAAGAAGCGCGCCGGCGCCTGTGATCTTGGGCGCGAACGTGTAGGCCGTAGAGGTATGGTTGAAGACAATGCGTCCCGTGGCTGCGCCGAATGCGACTTCGGCCGCGAGAAGGCTCCCGACCGCCGCCGCCGGTTGGCCGGACGCGGCACCAATGTTCAATGTGCCTGTACCGCCATAAGTGCCATTGGAGGCGACTCCAAGGATGCCCCCGCCACTTTCAACGGAAACGGTGCCTCCGGCCTGAATGGTGAGCGTCCCGTCGCCGAAACCGCCGACATACATGGACGAGATGCTCAGGGACGATCCGGCCCCTGTGACCGTCACCGAGCCCGCGGCACGATGGGAGGGGCCGGCGGCGTTGCCTATGACAACGGAATCAAACGAGACAGTCCCTCCTGCTTCTATGAGCAGCGAGCCAGTGCCAGAGTGTCCAACATCGAGTTGTCCACTGCCGCTGAGGGATGATCCAGTCCCCGTCACGCTGACTGAGCCGTTACCGCCGACGGCTACGCCGATGCGGACAATTTCGGAGCCCACGCTGACGGTACCGCCGCCCGCAATGGTCAGCGCGCCAGTGCCTGTTTGACCAATGTTGAGGAAGCCGCCCGGCGTCCAATGCGGCAGCGGATTGGGCGATGGAACAGGCGAAACATCGCCCGTCACCGTCACGGACGGCGTTTGCGCGGCAGCTCCCAGCGGCAGGCCGGCGAGCCAGGTGACGAGAGACAGCGCCGTGGTCGCCGGGAAGGACGCAGCGCGGCGGCCCGGCCGCGTGTGTCCGCGCGCCTGCAGGCCGGCTTGTTGCCGGCCACGAGCCGCATCTTCGATCAGTCGCAGGATGGCGAGCGGCGCTCGCGCTCCGCGCCTCACGCCGGCCGCCCTATGCACTCGCCTCATCCAGCCCCCCGGCGCCGCGGACAAGATCGAGACGCACCCGCAATGCAAGCCCGACCGTGAGAGTTAGGGTAGCGGCACTCTCGCGACAATACGGCATTCGCCGTAGATGCCGCGGAAAAGTTGTATAACTCAGATGTTAAATGACGCAGCGTCCTGCCGTGTGGGCGCTGGAGCAGAACGCGGTCGGCTGGGCGAGAGTCAGTGTGCTGCGCCGCCGGCGCCGTCCCAGGGCATGCGAACCTCCGCTGGCGGTCGTCAGAGCGCAACTGCCAGGTTGTTGGGGAGGTGATATTCCCCTGAACAATGGTCGCCGTCTGCCCTTAAGGCTTAGAGAACTCCGGCCTCCGCTGCTACGATGCCCACCCGCGTCCGCTCACCGAGTGTCATTATGCCCACCAGCAACCCTCTGTCGTGGAGCGCTGAGAGCCTCCGTCGCGCTATCGGCGCGGCCGGGGTGGCCCTTTGGTCGTGGAACGTGGAGACCGACCGGTTCGCCATGGACGAACGGGGATATGCCTTATGGGCAGTTCAGGACGACAGCATCCCGGTAAAGTTCGAGGATCTCTCAGCCCGAATTCACCCCGCCGACCGGGATCGGGTACGGAGCGCGTTCACGGCGACGCGGGCGATCGTCGGCTCCTATGAAATAGATTTCCGCATTATTATCGATGAGGAAATCCGATGGATCTCCGCTCGGGGCATTGGCGACGATTCGCATCTGCACAATGGCATTGCCTACGGCATCTTTCTTGATGTGACGGGGCGCAAGCAGGCGGAGGAAGGCCATGAGCTTCTCGCCGGGGAGATGAGCCATCGCGTCAAGAATCTGCTGTCCATTGCCTCGGGGCTGACCCTGATCTCGTCGCGGTCCACGACGACCGCCAAAGAGATGGCCACCGAATTGACCGGGCGCCTGGCGGCACTTGGCCGAGCCCACGATTTGGTGAGRCCGCTCCCGGGCCACCARGGCCATGCGGCTCTGCTCGGCGACCTGTTGTCGATCCTGCTGTCTCCTTATGAGGACCTGGGCGCCTTCAGCGGGCGCATCCGCGTCGCGGTGCCGCGCATGGGCGTTGGTGAGAGTGCGGCGACCACGCTGGCCCTTATCATCCATGAGCTCGCGACCAACTCGTTGAAATATGGCGCGCTGTCGGCCGAGACCGGCACCCTGGACGTTTCGGGTTGCTCTGACGACGAAGAGATCAAGATCATCTGGACGGAGCGGGGAGGCCCTGCCGTCGAACCTCCGAACGGCGCCGGTGGTTATGGTAGYCGCCTCGTGGTTCGCAGCATCTCAGGGCAATTGGGGGGCTCGATCGACTACAATTGGTCCCTCGAGGGGGTCATTGTCACGCTGCGGATCAAGGCGGCGAAGCTCGCTGACTAGGTGTTGCGACGCACGGCTGCGATGACTCGCGCCGCAGGTAGGCCGTCCGTGTCTTTTACGGCAGGTGCGTTCTCGCGTGCCGGGCGATCGCCCGACCGCGAGATATCGATGACGTGTGCCGCCCCTGCAGAAATCAGGTTCAGCTTCGGGTCACTGGCGCGCCGTGCGCGCTGCTGAACGGTGAGGGATTTCCAAGAAGCGGACATTGCGCCGGAACGGCAGCGAGGCGACCGCGGGCTGACTTCAGCTCGCTCACTTCGCGAAGCGGCCTTCATACTTGAACGGCGGGGCCGCCTTCAGCTGTTCCTTGGTGGCGTTGATCCGGGCGTTCCATTTCTTGTCCGACGCATCCCAGGTGACGGCAAGGGCGCTGGGACTGACCGCAACATAGTGCTTGCCCATGCCGAGCAAGCCGCCGACCGACAGGATGTAGGAATCAAAGCCGTTGCCGGCGATGACGAAATCCTCGATCTCGCCAACGCTTTCGTCACCAGAGTTCCTGACGTCGAGACCCTTGAGACTGCTGACGAGCGCCGAAGACTCCTCGACAGAAACGAATACCTTTGGCTCCGCCGGTGCAGGGACGGGCGCCGTCTGGGCGATGGCGGTGCCGGTAAGCAGGGTGGCAGCGAAAGTAAAGGCGATGGCGCGCATGTTCGGAAGGTCCTTCTCTTTGGTTCGCAGCCTGAACTGCTGCGGCAGGATGGAATGGGAATTCCGAGCACCCCAATCTGTTCCTCAGGGCGCAAACTCCGCGGGAAGAGACGGTGTCCACGGGCTGTGAGAGCGGTTGGGGGAGGGAGCCAATCACGACGGTGCAATCACGACGGTGAAAGTGCAGGAACTGATTCGGTTGACCCCACTTCCGGCCGCAGTCGCCGCCGCCTGTCGATATGCGCGTCAGGCGGCGATATGCTGATGTGGCAGCGGCAACGCGCGACGCCGGCGCTTCGCCGCACAGCCTTACCTGTAGCGGTAATATCCGGAGTCGTGTGCCCGGCGCCCATAGGCGCGCGCGTGTGGAGGGGGGGCGCCGTAGTGTCGACCGTAGCCCCGTCCACGCTTCCAGTGGGGAGACCCGTGCCAGCCCTTATGGCCCTTATACCCGTGGCCGCCATGCTTGATCTGCTCGATGTGATTTTGGCCCTCGATCGCCGTCAAACCCGCGACCGGAGTGGCCAGCGCCATGGACGGCGAAATTGAGCCGAAGCCCAGCGCGGCAGCCGCAACAAGGATGAACTTTCGCATCGGTGTCTCCCAGGAAATTGCTGAAGTGYGGAAGGGAAAGGAAGCAGGTGCGTGGACAAGCCGAGGATCATCCACGGCGGAGCGCCGGTCATACTCAGCCGCAGATGCGCGAGCGCCGCACAACGATCTCGCCAAAGCGGTTGACGCGACGCTTTTCCACCAACCGACAATCCGCGTAGCGCTCGCGGATGACCCGACGCTCGCCATACGCTCGGCGCTCGCGATATCGGGGGGCGTCATAGCCGGGCCGGTCAATTCCCATATCGAGCCGTACCTGAGACTGGGCTGGCGCGCCGAGCATCGCGGTCGCGGCAATGCCGGCAGCCATTAACAGTGTCCGTATCAAAGCGTATCTCCCCCAGAATATTGTGATGACGTTAGACTTGGGCTTGTCCGGGAAATGCAAAGACAGGAGCCCACCCAGGAAGGGTGGGCTCCTTCTCGATCATTCGATGATCTGCACGATCTTGCGGGTTTTCGGCTCGACGAGGACGGTCTGATCGTTGATCACCGTGTAGCGATATTCGGTTTTGCCGTAGCGAGCGGGAACTTCGCGATAGGTCACGGTGTCGGGCAATGTCGCGCCGACGACGACCTTTTCGCGATAAGCCACCGAAGGGACCTTCTGGTGCGTCACATAGGTCCGGAACTCGGTTCTCTGGTCCGCAGCGATACCTCCTACGATCGCGCCAGCCGCGGCGCCGCCGACCGCGCCAACGGCTGCACCGGCAGGTCCCCCGACAATTGCGCCTCCCACTGCGCCAGCGCCAGCGCCCGTGGCGGCGCCCGCTGCCGCACCAGAGTTCGACTGCGCAAATGCGGTCACCGGAACGACGGCGAGAGCGGCGATAAGAACAAGATTCTTGATCATGGTTCTTCCCTTTTCATGGGGCTCGGTTTTGGCCCATCTGAAAAGGTAAGCGTGCGGGTAAGGCAAGATGTTCCATGAATAACTGTTCATGATGACATGTTCAGCAGCGCCTTATTATTTATCTATTCGGAAGCGCGATCACGCCCGCGATGGGCATGTCTGCTCGTGGCCCGGGCAGGCGGGGAACTTTCATTCGATGGGCGCGTATCGAGTGGAGAGAGCGATTCCGGAGCCCGTTCATGATCCCCTATTTGGCGGCACTTCTTCCGAGCGCGCTTCTCCTGGTCTCCCACGCGGACACCGACAGGGGCGTGACCTATACCTGCAGCTTCGAGGAAGGTGTGATCGTCATCGACCGACCGGACGCTGCGGGCGGGGTCATGGTTCAAATCCACGGCGAGGCACGGCGATACGTCTTCGACCTGCAGAAGCTGGTGCCGGACGATGACCGACTGCCGACTTATTATTTCCAGGCCGAATTGAAGCGTTGGAAGCTGTTGAACAAGCGCGGAGAAACCGTCGAGACGACGGTTTGCAAGGCAAGCCTCTAGCGGCTGGATGGCGCGACCCCGCTCGATGGTCATCGACTGGTCATCAGGTTCCAGGCGCCGAAGTCCGTGACGGGCCTGTCGATCGCCGATCATGACCACAAAGATGCCCGCGATGGCGCTCCCCCGGCCGCAAGGGAAAAATCCATCGAAGGACGCCTGAGCTGCGGTCATGCGTTTGTGTTTCACCAGCCTCAAGGGACCGGAGAGCCCGGGTGATTGCTGTCCTTGGATACGTCCGGCTGCGATCACCTCAGAGCGTCCTTCTGCCGAACGCTATCGAAAGATCGGCTCCGATCGCCGGGGCGGCGCGGATCAGAGCTCGCCTTGTCGCTAAGGAACGAGCAGTTGCACAAACTATGGCGGATTCACGGGGGCGGCTTTGCGCCGCGCGCCTTGCGCGCGTTCTTTCCGCCGCCCTAGGATCGGCCTGCTGACATAGCGGCGACGCCGGCAGGCTCCGGGGGCACCCGCGACCGTTCCATCTGCTCGCACGGAAGGTCTCAAGCATGAAGCGTCGGACATTTCTGGGCGCTGCCGCTGGCGCCGCCGTCTCGGCCCTCGCAAGGCCCAGCCTCGCGCAGCCGGCAAAGGTTCTGAGATTCGTTCCCGAGGCGGATGTCGCCATCATCGATCCGGTCTGGACGACGGCGACGGTGACGCGCAATCACGGCTATCTCGTCTTCGATACGCTCTATGGGCAGAACGCCGATTATGGTTTCGAGCCCCAGATGGTGGCGGGCCATACGATCGAGGATGATGGCAAGACCTGGCGACTGACATTGCGCGAGGGCCTGCGCTTTCATGATGGCGAGCCGGTGCGGGCGCAGGACGTGGTGCCGAGCATCCGTCGCTATTCGGCGCGCGATGCCTTCGGCCGGGCCTTGATGGATGCGACGGACGAGCTCTCGGCGGAATCCGACCGCATCGTGAAATTTCGCCTGAAGCGGCCGTTCCCGCTGCTTCCGGCGGCGCTTGGCAAGACCGGGACGTCGATGCCCTGCATCATGCCGGAACGGCTGGCGCTGACCGACCCCAACAAACAGGTGACCGAGATGGTCGGCAGCGGTCCCTACCGCTTCAAGGCCGACGAGCGGGTGCCGGGCGCATTGGCTGTCTATGAGAAATTTGCAGGCTATGTGCCGCGGCCCGATGGCTCCGCCAGCTTCACCGCCGGCCCCAAGACCGTGTTCTTCGACCGGGTCGAGTGGCGCATCATGCCCGACCCTTCGACGGCGGCCAACGCGCTCAGCACCGGCGAGATCGACTGGTGGCAGAACCCGACGCCGGATCTGCTGGGGACGCTGAGAGCCAAGGCCGGTGTGAAGATCGAAGGTCTCGATCCGGCCGGCGGCATCGGCTGCCTGCGCTTCAACAGTCTCCACCCTCCGTTCGACAACCCCGCGATCCGGCGCGCTCTGCTCGGCGCCATCGACCAGAGCGAGTTCATGACCGCGGTCGCCGGCGACGAACGCTCGATGTGGAAGGACCATGTCGGCGTGTTCAGCCCGGACACGCCGCTGGCGACGACGGCCGGAACGGAGGTTCTGGTCGGCAAACGGGATTTCGCGGCGGTCAGGCGCGAGCTTGCGGCAGCCGGCTACAAGGGCGAGCGCATCGTGCTGCTGGATCCGACCGATTACCCCTCGACCCATGCGCTGGCGATGGTGGCTGCGGACGCGCTGCAGAAATGCGGGATGAACGTGGACCTGGTCTCGACCGACTGGGGCACCGTCGTTCAGCGCCGCGCGAGCAAGCAGCCCATCGATAAGGGCGGCTGGAACATCTTCTTCACCTATCTGAACGGCACCAATAATTTCGCCCCCGCCAGCCAGCTCGGCATCCGCGGCAATGGCGATCAGGCCTGGTTCGGCTGGCCGAAATCGCCGCGCCTGGAAGAGCTGCGCCTCGATTGGTTCGGGGCCAGGGATATCGCAGCTCAAAAGTCGATCTGCGCCGAAATCCAGAAGCAGTTCTTCACCGAGGTGCCCTATATCCCGCTCGGCGCCTATTACGAGAAAACGGCCTATCGCGGATTGGCCGGGATGCGTATTGGCTTCGCGCAATTCTACGACGTGAAACGAGCATGATGTCCAAGCCGATCCGTATCGCCGTTCTCCAGTTCGCCCATGAGACGGTCACCTTCCTCCCCAACGACACCACCCGCGAGGATTTCATCTATCCCGGCTCGCCGGCCGGCGGCGAGGCGCTGCTTACGACCGACCCGAAAGGCTATATGGGCGGCTTCGTCCAGGTGGCGCGCGAATATGACGATGTCGAGCTGATCGGTATCACCTCGCCGCTCTGGCCACGCACCGGCACGGGCTCGGGCTGGGTCACGCAGGATGCCTACGAGCATTTCCTCGGCATCATGATCGCGGAATTGCGGGCGCAACCGAAGCTGGACGGCGTCTATCTCGCGCTTCACGGCGCGCTGGCCGTGCGCGGCGTGCCGCGTCCCGAGGCCGATATCGCAAGGCGCGTCCGCGAGGTCGTGGGCCCGAAGGCCTTCATCTCCGCGACATTCGATCCCCATGGCAATGAGGACGAGGCTTTTCTAGAGCAGGCCGACATGGCCTTCTGCGTCAAATACTTCCCCCATTACGACATGCACCTGCAGGGCGAGCGCGCGGCGCGCATGCTGGTCAGGGCGATCCGCGGCAGCTTCAAGCCGGTGCACCGGTCGCTGCGGATCCCGATCCTCGCACCCACGGTCGTGATGTGGACCGGCGCCTCGCCCTGGTCCGACCTGATCCAGCGGGCGCTGATCTGGGAGGCGCGCGAGCCGGATGTCTTCGTCAATGTCTTCTTCGGATTTCCCTGGTCGGACGTTCCCGATGCCGGGATGGGCCTTCAGGTCCTGACCCATGACGACCCGGATCTCGCCGAGCGCGTGCTCCGCGATATGGCCGACTGGACCTGGCGGCGGCGCGAGGCGTTGCTCCAGACCGTGAAGATCCACAGGATGGAGCAGGGCGTCGCTCTCGCCCGCGAGGCCGTGACGGCGGGCAGGGCGCCGGTCGTGCTCGCCGATTACAGCGATCGCTCGGGCTATGCCACCTGGCTGCTGCAGGAGATCGTCGCGCAGAGTTGCGAGCGCACGCTGATCGCCACCATCGCCTCGCCCGAGGCCATTCGTGCCGTGCTCGCGGCCGGAGCCCGGCCCGGGGATGCGTTCGACGCGGAGATCGGCGGCCTCTTCGATGAATCGGCCGGAGAGCCCGTGCGCCTCACCGGCACCATCCGCGATATCCGGACGGCCACGAACCGACGCGGCATGGGCAACGAGTCCGTCTGCGTCAGCTTCGGCAACGGCAATGTGCTGGTCTTGAGCCCCTATCTGGTCCAGATCATCGAGCCATCGGAACTCTGGGAACTCGGTCTCAAGCCCGAGGAATTCGATATCATCGCGATCAAGTCCCGCGTTCATTTCCGCCGGGGCTTCGACGATAGCGGTTTCGCGCCGACGATTCTCCTGGTCGAGCCGCCGGAGCCGTTCATGGGCACGGTGCATCTCGAAGCTCTGCCCTACGAGAACCTGACGCTGAAGGACTACTATCCCTATGGCAGCCCGCGCTTTCAGCCGGAGCAGGGCGGGAATCCCCAGGCGTCATCTCGGTCATCCACCTGACCGCAGGCGGTACGGCCGCCCTGGCCGCTCCGCGCCAGGGGCTGGCCATTCGCCGGCAAGCAGACATGGCCCATGGTCGCGCCGACTTCCGTTCCTGGTCGTCCATTCCTGACGCTGGGAACGTCAGCTTCTGGGCAGTGCCACAAGCTGCGAGGGTCGACTGCGTTCGACCCAAGATCATGACGGTGATCGCGATCGTGGCCGGACTGCTGCCGATCCTCTGGAACGTCGCTTCTCGACGAAGCTGTCCTCGAGCCAAGCCCGCATCATGGCGTACGCCCGGGCTGTGGCACGATCATCGTACCGGCAATTGCCTGTTGTCGCGGTCGCCTCGGTTTCGGTGAAGCAGTGCACGGTTCCGCCCATCTCGACGAATTGCCAGTCGGGACTGCTGGCTCGCATCTCCTCCTTGAAGCCCGGCACATCGGGCAGCGTCCCGATATCATCGGCCCCATTGATCGCGAGCACACGCGCCTTGATGGTCTTGGCAAGGCCAGGGGCGTCGGTCTTGAGTCCACCGTGAAAGGCTATCACGGCATTGGCCTCTGAACCGCTGCGCGCCAGATCAAGCACGGCGCTCCCCCCGTAGCAAAAGCCGATGGCGGCGAGGCGTGCCTGTTCGACAGGAGCGGCTGAGGTAGCGCCCTCGAGTTCGGCGAAAGCCTTTCCGACGCGCCTGCGCAACAGGTTGCGGTCGCTATAGAGGGGCGCAGTGGCAGCCCTCGCCTCAGCCTCGTTTTGGGGCCGCGTGAACTCACCATACATGTCAGTGAGCAGGATGACGTAGTCCTTGCCGGCGATCGTCTTGGCTTTTTCGATGGCGATGTCCCTGATCCCGTACCAGTTCGGAACCATGATGAGACCCGGTCGCCTGGCGTCGGAAGCATCGTCATAGACCAGCATGCTCCTGAAGGTGATGCCATCCAGCGCCCATACGAGAGGTTTGGCGACCATCCTGGCGGATGCCGGCGAGGCGACAAGAAAGGCGAGCAAAGCCAGTACAGAGTAAACTAGTCGCATGGCCTATCCTTTCGTCTGTTGAGACGGTGTGGCGGAACTCCGATAGGCATGCTGGCCAAGCCAAATGCTGCCGATCACGAACAGACCTCCAACGATCTGAAGTGTCGTCAGTGACTGCCCCAGATAAAGCCAGCCAAGAACAACGGCCGTAACGGGGCTCAGCAAGAGCAAGGAGGATGCGACGGGCGAACCGAGGCGTGCGATCCCACGCAGCCAAAGCATGAACGTCATGGCCATTCCGATCAGACCCAGCCAAATGAGGGCGAGGACGTTGGAGAGACTCGGCAATGGGATAGCCGGCTCGAAGATGAGGCAGACCGGGACCAGCAGCAGCCCCCCGGCCGTCATCTGCCACGCCGTGAAGGTCGCGAGAGACACGGGCGGCGGCCATTTGCGAACCAGGACCGTTCCGCACGCCATGGAACCAGCCGCGGTCAGTCCTGCTAGGATGCCGACTGGATCGAGCGCCGCGCTGGGCGACAGAACCAGCAGGGCAACGCCGGCGATCCCGACKAGAGCGGCGACTACGGATAGACGCCGGATCGGGAGCGCAAGCACAAGATTGGCCAGCACGATCACGAAGAGCGGCTGGATCGAGGTCACGGTACCGGCAACTCCACCCGGGAGCCGGTAGGCCGAAACAAGCAGCAGGCTCAGGAAGACTGAGAAGTTCAGCGCTCCGAGCACCAGAGCCCGGCCCCACCATACGCCAGTGGGGAACTCCCGTACGATCAGGAGCAGCAGCAAGCCTGCCGGCAACGCACGCAGCATCGCGACCGTGACGGGGGAGAAGTTGGGCAGGAATTCGGTGGTGACGATGTAGGTCGTGCCCCAGATCGTGGGCGCGACCGCCGTCAGCAGGAGGTCGAAAAGACGCTGGCTCATGAGATCTGCAGGACCTCGGCGAGCGGACGGCGTGGCTTCTGTGGCCAGTTCCCGGGCGCGGCGCGGCCGATTGCGACGAGCATCACCGGAATCTCGTTCGATGCGAGACCGAATTCGCGCGCCACCCCCTCGCCATCGAAGCCGATCATCGGACCCGACACCAAGCCCATTGCTTCCGCCGCAAACATCAGGGTTGCGGCTCCGAGGGTCGCCGATCGAAGGGCCTCGTCCCGTGCTGTCTGTGGATGGGCGTATTTCGTCCGGACGCTCTCCTGCCAGCCCGCCGCCAAAGCGGCCGACATGTATCCCGCCGCGACGCTCGGGCTCAGCCTGTCAGGGAGCGCATCGTGATCCGGCAGCACGCCGCAGACGATGAAAGTGACGGCGGCCTCCGAGACCTTGGCCTGAGCATACGCTACGTCACGCAACCGGGCCTTCGCCTCTGGCGACCGTGCCGCGATGAAGCGCCAGTTCTGAAGGTTATAGGCTGTCGGTGCCCGCGTCGCGAGGCGCGTCAGCTCCTCGATATCTGTATCGGCCAACCGATATGAGGCATCGAACAGACTTGCCGAAAAGCGCTGCTCAATCAGTTCCACTACGCTGCTGTTCATCATTCAGCCCGCCTCCATGCTATAGCGAGGGAGGTAGGGAGCGGATCCAGCGTAGATAATAAGCGAAATCCAGCAGAGACTGTTCACTCGCAGTGCATTATGGGCTGCATCGACCCTTTTCGAGCAGCATCCTCAGCGCAGCGTATTATGAGGTGAGTTTGCTGCGAATGAGCGCTCTAATGTCTCAGGTTAATTCAATTTGCTTCATTTATATTGCCGACCAACCTCGAAATTCGTCCGAGAGGAAATCCAAAAAGACCCGGATCTTTGGCACAAGATGCTGACGCGAGGGATAGATGGCGTAGAGCGTGGTCACGACGGTGTCCCAGTCTTCCAGCGCACGCTGCAGGCGCCCCTCCCGCAGGTCCTTCTCGACATAGGGGTAGGGTATCAAGCTAAGCCCGAAGCCGCCAAGCACCGCATCACGAACCGCAAGGCTCGATGAAATCGAATATCTGGCGTGGATGGCAATCCGCTCTGTAATTCCCGCTTTCCTGAACTCCCAGAAGTCCGCATGCCCCGAGAGACTGAAGCGGATGCAGCTGTGTCGTGCCAGGTCGGTGGGCGTCGTCGGCTTGCCGAACGCCTCATAATAGGACGGCGCTGCGCAGATCACGTGCGGCATGACCGCAAGCTTCTTCGCGATGAGGCTGGTGTCTCCGAGATTGTCGCTGGCACGTATGACGAGGTCGAAGCCTTCCTCGATGACATTGACCCGTCGGTCGTCGAGATGAACGTCGAGTGCCAGTTTGGGGTGGCGCGCGAGGAAGCGGGGGAGTGCCGAGGAAAGCTGGATGAGCGTGACCGTCATCGGCGCGCTGACCTTCAGGATTCCGCTTGGCTCGGCCTTGATCGAGCCGAGAGCCTGGTCAGCGTCCGACAGCGCATCCAAGCCGCGCATGATATGTTCTAGATAGATGCGCCCCTCTTCGGTCAGCGCCATGCGCCGCGTGGTGCGATTGATCAGGCGAACGCCGAGATGCGTTTCCAGCTCGGCGATATCCTTGCTCACGGCAGCTGGCGACAGGGCGAGCCGGCGCCCGGCTTCTGCGAAGCTGTTCAACTGTGCGACCTGGCGGAAAACCTGCAGGGCTGTAAAACGATCCATGGCAAGCCCTCCGCAGGCGGTCCGACAATCCCCTGCAGTTGATAGGCTCGACGGTGGTCACGCGCCACGTCAACCCGCCGTCAATCTAGGGCATTGCCCCAGACCGGCTTCCCTGGCTGCTCAAGTCGCGTTTGATGTTGAGAATGTCTTGATCGGCACGATCGGACCCAGTGCAGTCTCGATGGCACGCGCAACGCGCAAAAGGGTGCGCTCACGATAAGGTGCCGCTGCGATCTGCACTCCCAGAGGCAACCCGCCTGAGGACAGGCCGACGGGCAGAGACAGAGCCGGATCGCCGGTGACGTTGGACGGCGCCCGCGCATGCCGCTCGTAGGTGGCGGCAATGGCGGCGGGATCATCGAGCCGACAGGGCAGCGTGAACGACGAGAGCGAAATGACGGCGTCGACGCCCCTTGTCGCCTCGCGATAACGCCTGATCAGGGCACGCCGCACTTGCTGGGCGGCGATATAGTCCGATGCGCTCAGAAATGCCCCGGCAGCAAGCTTTCGCCGGCTGATCTCGCAATATTCGGCAGGCCGTTCCGCCAACCAGCGGCGATGCACGGTGTAGAATTCGCCCTGCTGAATCACCCGACAGCAGGTCTGGAACTCGGCAAGGGACGGAGGTGTGACGGTAACGAGCTCCGCGTTGAGGTCTGCCAGAACGTCAAGCGCTCGCGCAAAGCCGTCGAGGACATCGGCGTCAACCGCCTGGCCCTGGTGAAAGCTGTCGAGGACACCGATCCTGAGCCCGGCGACCCCGTCTTCCAATTTGGAAGCATAGCTTTGAAGCCCGGACACTCCTGCGATGACGTCGAGGACGAGGGCACAATCCTCCACCGAGCGGGTGATCGGGCCGACATGATCGAGCGAGAACGCAAGCGGGAAGACGCCTTCGCGCGGAACGAGGTCATATGTCGGCTTCAAGCCGACGACGCCACAGCAGGTCGCTGGATTGCGAATGGAGCCGACCGTGTCCGTGCCGATCGCCGCCATCGCAAGGCCGGCAGCAACAGCGGCTCCGCCGCCGCTGGTGGACCCCCCTGGGTGGCGGTCCCGATCCCACGGATTTCGCGCGGGTGGAAAGGGCAGGTCGAATGCGGGGCCGCCAACCGCAAATTCGTGCAGCGCATTCTTGCCGAGGAAGACTGCTCCGGCCTCCGACATCCGCGCGACAACGACCGCGTCCGTGGAAGCGGGCTCGCGACCGGTCAAGCTGGAATGGCAGGTCGTCACCATCGCCTCGACATCGACATTGTCTTTGACTGCGTAGGGGATTCCGAGCAGCGGGTTCTGATCCTCGCCACGAGCGAGCGCGGCATCAGCTTTGCGGGCTGCCTGGAGTGCCTTGTCGGCTGGGACTTCGAGGAAGGCATCGATCGCGGGATTGAACTGCGTGATGCGCTCCAGATGCACTGTTGCCAGTTCCACCGCCGAGACATGCCGCTGGCGTAGCGCGCGGCCGGCCTCGGCAATGGAGAAATAGGCGAGATCGCCGCTCACTATGGACCGCCGGGAACGAACGTAATCGCCGGCTCCTCCTCAACCGCGACATCATCGGGCCTCGATCGGCGCTGCGCCGAGACCCGTTCGACAATCGCCTGCCAGCTCTGTGGGCGGTCTCGCCGCAGCTTCGCCAGGGCGGCTTCGGCCTGCTCGTCCGGGCTGCTGGAGATGTGCGCGGTCGCATCCTGTGTCACGGCTTGCTCCTCTCAGTTGGCTGCCTCGACCCCTTGGTTCTGGCCGATGCCGACAGCTCGCGCCTTGTCGGAACCTGCGGAGTTCCAATCGAGCGGTCGCGCTTCATTTCAATCTGATGTCGTGCTCACGGAGCACCTTTCCCCACCGGTCCCACTCCGTCGCCAGTTTGGCGTCGAAATCTTGCGCACTGCTCGGGATCGGCGGCAGAGACATCCCTTCACCACGGAACTTGGCGAGTGGCTGTCCCAGAATCCCGGTAATCTCCTTGTTCAGCCGCGCGATAATCGCCGGAGGGGTGCCTGCGGGCGCCACCATTCCGAGCCAAAGATCCGCGGCGAGCGCCGGATCGACGGTTTCCGACAGGAGCGCGACATCGGGAAACAGCGGAGAGCGCCGGTCTCCAACCTGCGCGATGATGCGGGCCTTGCCGGCTTCGACAAGGGGCACTGCATTTCCCAGGTCCAGGATCATCACCTGGACGTCGCCCCCCAGCAGGGCCGTCGTGAGCGTGCTCCCGCCGCTATAGGGGACGTGGACGATGTCGATCCCGGCAATGCCCTTGAAGAGCTCGGTGGTCACATGATTGAGCGAACCGATACCATATGAGCCGTAATTGAACTTTCCGGGATTGGCCTTGGCGTAGGCGATCAGGTCCTTGGCATCCTTGATCGGAAGGGCCGGATCGACGATGAGAGCCTGCGGGCCGGAAAAGGTTGTCGTGATCGCCTTGAAATCCTTCGGCGTCGTATAGGTCGGCGGCTGGCGCAGCTGCGGCGAGATGATCAGCCCGCTGACATTGCCGTGGAACAAGGTGTGGCCATCCGGCGCTGCCCTTGCTGCGGCTCCTGCGCCAACGACCTGGCCGCCGCCGGGCCGGTTCTCGACGACGACCGGCTTGCCCAATCTCGTCTGGAGTTCGGCGGCGATCAGCCGGGCGAACAGATCGGTGGGGCTGCCGGGCGCTACAGCGACGATGATGGTCAGATTGCGTGTTGGATAATCCGACTGGGCCAGGGCCGACCCATTGATCATGAGCGCCAAGCCGACGGTCGCCAGTAGCCGTCTGGCCGGGATGCGGTACGCCATTGCCATTGTCCCCTCTTGTTGCGGCGATTAGCTCGCCTGCGTTTCGATGTCCGATCGCAGCGGCGCGACGAGCACGCCGCGCTGGTTGCTGCCCGCGAGCGCCCTCGCGATGAAGCCCGAAGCCTTCATGTCCTCGATGAAGCTGGCGAGATAAGTCATCGCCTCGGCTCGCCCCTTCGGCATGCCCATGGCCTGCCGGATTTCCATGAAGCGGCCGTCCATCACCCGCATCGTCGGATCGCTTTCCGCATAGGCCGCAAGCGCCTGTCGAACTCCGGCAACCGCCTCCAGCCGATCCTGCAGGAACAGATCGATCATGGCCCGCGCCCCGCCGGTCGCGGCGCGCATGATGGTGGCGTGCGCGATGGCGCGCGTCAGGAAGAGGTCGTAGGCTGAGCCTCGTCCGACTGCGATACGCACTTGTGGCCGGTCCACATCCTCGACCGCCCGCAGCGGCGAGGCGGCCGGCACCATGTAGGTGCCTTCGATCAGCAGATAGGGCGCGGTGAAATCAACCTCTGCGGCGCGCTCGGGCTCGACGCCGAAGAAGGCCACATCCCACGCGCCGGTCCTGCCAGCCTCGAAAACCCTGCCCGCCGCCTCGAAGGCGATGAGCTCGACCGGCCTTCCGATGCGATCGCCCAGCTCGTATGCAAGATCGACGGCGACGCCGCTCGGCTTTCCGGTCGCCTCGTGCCGCTGTGCGAGCACCGGGTTGCCGAAGTTGATGGCCGCGCGCAGCGTGCCGGTGGGAGCAAATTGCTTGACGGCGTCGAGCGAGACTGGGCGCATGGCAGGCCCTCCTGTGAGCTATCAACACTGGTGCCGCGGTCGTGCAGCGCTTGCCGCGGCCGACGCCTTGGGCGGCCAACGATGAGATCCGTCGCGGTCTTGCAGAAGCGCGATCGGGGCGCCCGACCCATCCCCCCACGTCTTACTCGCCGTCGGGCCTTGCCGTTCCCGAGATGGCTGCAAGGTAGCGTTCGATGGAAAGCTCGAAGATCTGCTTCGCCTGGGTCGGAATGACCCGGTCGAAGAAATGCCCGTAGGCTGCATCGAACGGATAAGGCGCGAGCGCTGCGCCAATCGCCTCGACTTCACGCGCCGAGAGCGGAATGAAGTTGGGATAGCCGCGCATGAACGAGAAATACTTCCGATCCAGCGTAATCGTCGCCGTGTCGGCTGTGAGCAGCGCACCACGACCGTTGGCGCCACCCGCCCAGTGCAGCACGGACGCGCCTGGAAAGTGCCCGCCGGTCCGCACGAGCGTCACGCCGGGCAACAGTTCCTGCGTATCGCCTTCCCAGAAGCTGATCGACGTCTCCTGCCGCATGATCCATTTGCGGTCAGCGCCGTGCAGATAGATCGGGATGTCGCCGAATGCGCGGCTCCAGTCGCCCATGCTGCTGTAGAAATGCGGATGGGAAATCGCGATCGCCTTGAGGCCGCCGAGGCCCTTGATCAGCGTGATCGTCGCAGCATCCAAGAGAGAAATGCAGTCCCATAAGACGTTCCCCTGAGGCGTGCAGACGAGGAGCGCGCGCTGTCCGATGCCGAACTGGGGCCGTGAACCGATGCCGATGATGCCGGGCTCATACTCGCGGAAGGCATTCAAATGACGAGCGGCGAGCCCTTGTGGCGTCGTCCAGCTCTGTCCGGCTTCTGGAACGAGCTGTCGCTCCTCTTCGCAAATCGGACAATTGACCGGCGGCTTTTCGCCCGGCGGGTACGATGTTCCGCAAGCCGTGCAGATAAAGGATGGCATATCGAGCTCCAAATGCGTGCCGCAGCAGGGCAAGAACATTGTTGTCAGCGTCCGAGATTGCTCCGCGGAACATCTGTGACGATCAGCTTCACGTCGGTATCGGTGATGCCGAACGGTTGAAGCGATCGACAGATGTTCGAACGCAGATCCCGCTTCTGGTCATCGGAACGACCTGCGAGCATCTTGATTTCGATGCGGCAGAATCGTTCGGATCGACCTGGCGCAACCAAGCGCGTGTTCTCGTCGCGGCAGTTGATAACGATATCGTTCTGTTCGGATTGAACGCCTAAAGGTTCAAACGTGGCGTCATTCACGGCGAGCATCAGCTCACGCTCGCGGCCACGCAACCAAGCTCCTGCCTCGATTCGAATACTTGGCATTACAGATCTTCCTCAGAAGAATAAATTAGTATTGTGTGGCAATTGTCTAATTTTTCTGCTGAGTAACTGCAATAAGCAGCGCAGAGATAAACTCTTCACTGCGAGAGAATAATCAAAGAGCTCAAGGGAAGCCGGAGGGGTCTTTCAGCTCATAGATGGGCCACTCCTGAGGCGCCATATGTCGGTTTCCGGGCAGAGCGCCGACGTCAGCTCCTGGCGGCCTTCTGCGGGCATCTGAAACGTCTGTGGCGCCGGGATGCCTTGCGCCGAGTTTGCGTACATCCAGGTTCGGGGCGGGGCCTCTTCGATAAAACGGTCGGAGAAGCCGTGCGCATCACCGGCACGATCCGCGATATCCGTGCGGCCACGAACCGAGGCGGCATGGGCCGCGAAACCGTCTGCGTGAGCTTCGGCAACGGCAATGTACTGGTTCTGACCGGAGGAGGGCGGAGCGTCCTAAAGCGAATGCGGGCTTCTGCGCGTCCCGGCTCTGGAGGCGAGCCCGGCTCCCGGAATGTCTTTGTGGGGTAGAGAGCGCCGGCTGGCCTTCGGCGGAGGTTGCCGATTTCCGGTGTGACCGTCGCTGCGGGGTGGAGGTGATCGAGAGCGGTGCTATGAATGAGGCACGCCCGGTGCGGATGCAATAAAGCCGCATTGCCGAGAGCATGCTGCGAAAAAGTGGCAACGGTTTTTCGCACCAAGCATGCTCTAAACTACAAGATTCGATCACCTGAATGACCGCCAACCATCATCTCTGTTCCAGCAACGGTTCCAGTGTCCTGAATGTCCGACAACGCCGCAATCGCATCCCGCATCGCCGCCGAGATCGGCGCGCGCCTGCCGCAGGCCGCCGCCGCCATTGCACTGATCGACGAGGGGGCGACCATTCCCTTCATCGCGCGCTATCGCAAGGAGGCGACCGGGGGGCTGGACGACACCCAACTGCGCCTGCTCGGAGAACGGCTGATCTATCTGCGCGAACTCGAAGGCCGACGCGGCGCCATTCTCGGGGCCATTCGCCAGCAGGAGAAGCTCACGCCTGAACTCGAGGCCTCGATCTCTGCCGCCACGACCAAGGCCGAGCTGGAGGACATCTATCTTCCCTTCAAGCCCAAGCGCCGCAACAAGGCAGAGATTGCGCGTGAGCGCGGCCTGGGGCCACTCGCCGAGGCGATCCTGGCCAATCGCCGGGCTGTCCCTGCCGAGCTGGCGGCGGCCTATCTCACCGACGACGTGGCTGACACCAAGAGCGCGCTCGACGGTGCCCGGGACATTCTCTCGGAGCAGTTCGCCCAGAATGCCGAGCTGCTCGGTCGTTTGCGCGGCTATCTCCATCAGAGGGCCGAGTTGCGTGCGCGCGTGATCGCAGGGAAGGAGGAGGCGGGCGCCAAATTCTCCGACTATTTCGATCACGTCGAGCGCTGGGCCAACGTGCCGAGCCATCGTGCGCTGGCCATGCTGCGGGGCCGTAACGAGGACATTCTGACGCTCGATATCGAAGCGGACAGGGATGATCCGCGCCCGCTCAAGCCGGTGATGCGCATGATCGCCGAGACCTACGCGATCGGCGACAGGTTGCCGGGCGATGCCTGGCTGATGGAGGTCGTCGGCTGGACCTGGCGGGCGAAGCTGTCGCTTCACCTCTCGGTGGACCTGATGACCGATCTGCGGATGAAGGCCGAAGCCGAGGCGATCAATGTCTTCGCCCGCAACCTCAAGAACCTGCTTCTGGCCGCACCGGCCGGATCGCGGGCGACGATGGGTCTCGATCCCGGCATCCGGACCGGCGTGAAGGTGGCGGTGGTCGACGGCACCGGCAAGCTCCTGGCCACCACGACCGTCTACCCATTCTCCCCGAGGAACGATGTTCGCGGCACGCAGGCCGAGCTTGCGAGCCTCATCCGCAGGCATGGCGTGGAACTCGTCTCCATCGGCAACGGGACCGGCAGTCGCGAGACCGAGAAGCTGGTCGCGGAGCTGCTCGGCGATCTGCCGCCGCCCAAGCCGATCAAGGTGGTCGTCTCGGAGGCCGGCGCCTCGGTCTATTCGGCCTCGGAACAGGCCGCCGCCGAGTTTCCGGGCCTCGACGTCACGCTGCGCGGCGCGGTTTCCATCGCAAGGCGCCTGCAGGACCCGTTGGCGGAGCTCGTCAAGATCGATCCGAAATCGATCGGCGTCGGCCAGTACCAGCACGATGTCGATCAGTATCATCTCGCCCGCGCGCTCGACGCCATGGTCGAGGATGCCGTGAACGCGGTCGGGGTCGACCTCAACACCGCCTCGGCCTCGCTGCTGGCGCGGGTATCGGGGCTCGGCGCTGCGCTGGCCGAAGCGATCGTCGCGCATCGCGATGTCAACGGACCGTTCGGTACGCGCCGCCAGTTGCTCTCCGTTGCCAGGCTCGGACCTCGGACCTTCGAGCAATGCGCCGGGTTCCTGCGCATCCGGGACGGATCTGAACCGCTCGACGCCTCATCGGTGCATCCGGAAGCCTATGGCGTCGCCCGCAAGATCGTCGCCGCCTGCGGGCGCGACCTGCGCTCCCTGATGGGTGACAGCGCTGTGCTGTCCGGGCTCGATCCTCGCAGCTTCGTCGACGATCGCTTCGGCTTGCCGACCGTGCGCGACATCATCGCCGAGCTCGACAAGCCGGGCCGCGACCCACGTCCTGCCTTCAAGACCGCGGCCTTCGCTGATGGCATCGACGACATGAAGGACCTCGAAGTCGGGATGACGCTGGAGGGCACGGTGACGAATGTTGCCGCCTTCGGCGCCTTCGTCGACATCGGCGTGCATCAGGACGGGCTCGTCCATGTCTCGCAGCTTGCCGAGCGCTTCGTGAAGGATGCGCATGAGGTGGTGAAGGTCGGCGACGTCGTGAAGGTGCGTGTCTTGGAGATCGACATCAAGCGCAAGCGCATCTCGCTGTCCATGCGCAGCGACGCAGGCGGCGACAGCTCGAAGGGGCCGCGTGAGACCGCGCGCCAGGATGCGCGCGGCGGCCAGGATGCTCGCGGCGGCCAGGGTGCTCGCGAAGGCAAGGACGCGCGCGACGGCAAGGGTAATCCGGGGCGGGGAGGGCCGGCGCGGACACCGCAGAAGGAAAGCCAGGGTTCTCTGGGGGCCGCCCTCATGGACGCGCTCAAGCGGCGATAGGGGGACCGGCCGTCGCGAAGCCTGGATCATCGGACCGGATATCGTATCCGGTCCGGGCCGACGACCGCTTTCGCCAGGGGCGGCAGGGTTTTGAAGCCGAACCGCCAACCCTTGGCCAAGCGGCCAACGGCAAGCGACAGCGCCGTGAACGACAGGCGGCAAGGCCCTCTCATGCCATGCGGAGCGGCTCTGGGGGGATCCGACCGGCATCATCGAGCGGCGCCGCGATGCGGTCGCTGACGACAACGCGGTCGCGCCCCTGTCCCTTTGCCTGGTAAAGCGCCGCGTCGGCCGCGGCGATCAGGCCGTCGCCCTGGCTGTCGTGCACGGGCAGTACCGCGAGACCGATCGAGGCGGTGATGCCGGCCAACGGCTCGCCGGACCAGGTCACGCGCATGCCGCGAACCGCGTCGAGCACTTCGCCCATGCGCTTGGTGGCCATGTCCAGCCCAGCCTCGGGGAGCAGGAGCAGAAACTCCTCACCGCCGAAGCGGCCGACAATGTCGCTCTTGCGGGTCGTCTTGCGCAGGATCTCGCCCATGTCGCGCAGGACGGCATCGCCGGCTTCGTGGCTATAGGTGTCGTTGATGCGCTTGAAATGGTCGAGGTCGAGGATGGCCAGGGAAAGCGGCTTGCCGCTGCGGGCGCTGCGGGCGATCTCCCGTGAGAGAGCGTCCTCGAGAAAACGTCGATTATGCAAGCCAGTAAGCGGGTCGCGCAGCGCCTGGCTGCGCAACTGCTCGCGCAGCTCGATATTGGCGATGGCCAGCGAGACCTGTTCGGCGAGCATCGTCGCGAGCTGCTGGGCCGAACCGTCGATGGCGGCCTGGCCGGTCTCGCGATAGAGCAGACCGAGCAGGTTGTTCTGGGCGATGAGCGGCTGGCAAACGACGTTCGATGGCGGTGCCGAGCAGCAGGCGGCGACATGGCCGCAGCTCAGGCCGCGGCTTGCTTCCGAGAGCGGAAAGGTCTGTCCCCGTCGCAGGGCCCAGCACTCGTCCGGATGGAACGATGCTGCATCAGCCTTGAGATCGCCCCAACGTGCGCCGCGGGTGACCAGATCGCGTGTTTCGTTGATCACGTAGAGCGCGCCGGCCTCGGCCGGGAAAAGGCGGCTGGCATAGCTCTTCACCGCCGCGAAGACCTCGTCCGACTTCTGGCAGGATTGCAGGATGCCGCTGAGCTCCGTGAGCAGCTCGATTTCCTCGGTGCGCGCTTCGGCGGCGTGGAGCGACGCGGTCAGGCGTTCATTGGCGATCTGCAGCTCGCGAGCGTGGCTGCGGCGTTCCTCTTCGACGAGCAGGGCGTCGGTCTTGTCCTGAATGACCCATAGGATTCCGCTTGGGCTGTTGCGCACGCCGGCAATCAGGGGCCTGCCATAGGCATCGACGAGGAAGGTCGTGCCGTCGGCGCGACGCAGGTGCAATTCCACACCGGCTGCGCCGTTACTGCGGATCTTGGCGAGCGCCACATCGAACGCTGCCGCGCTGTCCGATCCGGCAACGAGGGCCCCGATGTCGAGGCCGCTCAGATTCTCGGCCGCAAGCCCACAGAGTTCGGCGATCCGGCGATTGCCGCGCAGGACCTTGCGACCATCGGTGAACAGGATACCGGCCAGCGGATTCTCGACGAGGGCGCGCTGCTCGGCGTCCAGTTCGGTGAGATTGCCCGAGAGGCGGCGCGACCGCATCACGATCAAGGCCAGCAGCGCGGCCAGCAGGCTGATAATCGATCCGCTCGCCAGCACGAGATTGGGAACGATCCGATCGGCCTCGTAGCCCGAGCCCGGCCGGGCGGCGAACTGCACCAGCCACACCCTCTCGCCAACCACGAGCGAACGTTCCGCGGAAATCCCCGGAGCAGTCGTCGCGACCGGTGTGACCAGCCTGAGATTGGGTTCCAGGCTGTCATACATCAGCGTCGCGGCGTTGGACGGATCCTCCGGCTCGTCGGTGATGACGCCGTCGGGCGTCGCCTTGGCATAGCCGCGGTCGACGACACGGATATGCATCTGCTGCAGGCTCCTCAGGTCGAGCACCCCACGCATCAGATCGTTCACGCGATAGACGGCGGCGGCGAAGCCGCGCAGCGCCGCACGACGCTGGGCGACCGTCTGCACGGGTTCGCCGATGCGGTAGATCGGCGCGCGCAGGATGAAGCCCTGTCCTCCGGAGGTGTCCTGAACCAGCACGACGGGAGGCGTTGCAACGATACGCCCGCTTTCGGCAGCGCGGCGCAGGGAATCGAGTTGTATAGGGTTGGCGCCGGCGTCGAAGCCGAGGGAGGTCTCGTTGCCTTGCGGAGGCTCGACGGCTTCGACCACATTGTATGTCGGGCGATGGCCCTCGGGATGCACGGCGAAGTCCGGCTGCCCGCGCGGATCGAGGCTTGTGTCCGATCTCACCTCGGCGACGAAAAGGTCCAGTTCCGCCGGGGTGACATGGCGCAACGCCTGCAGTCCCTGGAAGCCCGGATAACGTCTCTTCAGATCAAGAACATCGACGTAACGGCGAAACTGAGCGCGGTCGACGCGTCCGACCGAGGCATAGAGGCCCTGCATGCTGACCAGCACTTCGGCGTGGGCGCGCAAGCGCTCGCCGATCGCGCTGGTTGTCTCGGCCGCGTCGGTCGTGAAGCGTCGCTGCATCTCGGTGGCGATCAGGCGCTCTGCCGCTGTCCGGGCCATGAAGGTTGCCGCCAACCCCGCGACGAGCACTGCAGCCGCAATGACGACTGTCCGCCTCATCGGAGGCTTCAGCAGATTCCTGAGGTCCATGGCTTGTGATCAGTCCCGGTCGGGGCCGCCTGGATGCGGCGATGCAGCAATTTGGCTGCACCATCCCTGACGACGATTGAGACTTGGTTGCCAAATCCGTGCGTTCCACTGCTGCTGCAGTGTTCGGGCCGGTTCAGTTTACAGCTCAAGGCCCCGCGGCAGGCTTGGCTGCCTGCCGGATATGCTGCCTATGATCGGCTCGCCCCTGCTCCATAACGGGGTTCCGGTTGACCTTCGGCCGGGCGCATGGTGGGCGATATCGTCGATCGAAAGGATCCACCTGCCGGACGTCAGCGGATTCGAGTTGGCCAGGAACATTGCCGCGCGGCGGGAGATGGGGATCATTCTGTTGACGGCGCGCACCGGTCGCGATGATCGCGTGCGCGGCTATGCCGAAGGAGCCGATCTCTATCTCACCAAGCCGGTCGACACCGAGGAGCTGGCCTTAGCGATCCTCAATCTCGGTCGACGCATGCGCCGCGGGCCGGTCGAAGCCGAAAACGGTCGAGGGGCGGGTGCGATCGAGGCGCCCGCAGGCGCCGCCTGGCGGCTCAATCGGCAGACACAAACGTTGCGCTCGCCGGACACCAGATCGGTGAAGCTTTCGGTTCGGGAGGTGATCCTGCTCGAGCATCTGGCGGCGCGACCGGACGAAACGGTTTCGCGGGACCTGATCATGGGCCTGTTCGGCCACGCCCGGATCGATCCCGAAAGCCGGCGTTTCGACGCGTTCCTGGCGCGCCTGCGTTCCAAGCTGAAAGGGGCAGGAATGGAATCCCCCCTGCAAGTGGTTCACAGCGCCGGCGTAAGACTGGTCAAGCAGATCGACGTTGTCTGACGGCGTTCGATCCGGCACTAGGTAGGAAAGACCACCTGAGGCCTACTAAACATCTGAGTTGAATGGGTTCCAGGCTTCACGATGTTTCCGAAAAATTCGGTGACGCGTGCTGGGCATCGCTCTGCAACTCCCAGTACTGTCCTCACAGGCTCCAGGTCCCCGGGACATTGCCCATTACCAGACGTTCTGAAAGTCGCGGGTGGGTGGGAAGCGGACGCCAGTGCTCGCGGCCTAATGCTCCGGAACTGGTCGTAGCAACTCGGGTTTGAAGAAACGGCTCGCAATGGCCGCCAAGATTATCGGCGCGAAACCGATCACCGCGGCAAATACCAGCAGGCCGACACTGCCGATTACCCCGGCCTTGAAAAACCCGTAGCCGGCGAAAAGCAAGACATGGGTAAGGGCTCCAGCCGCGTAAGCCACGCCTACGACCTTGCCACTGTACGGCCCGCGGATCGCGGAGGCGTAAATGACCCAGACGGATAGCGGAACAAACAAGACTGCCGCCGTCCAGAGGCCGGTATTGTAAGCGCCCTCCATGATGCCGCCCGCGGTGTGCACAAGTCCGTTGGCGAAGAGCAGCCCCCAGAAACTGAGGCCGATGAGAACGTTGCGCCGGAAGAGGTAGGCGGCTAGCGGCGCCCCAAACCACATCAAAGCGATGTTTACGACAGGGTAGAAAGCCAAGGGGATCGGGCAGTCCGGATACGGTGGGAAGCCGATCTTTTGGCAGATCATTTCCTGAATTGAGTAGTCGAGGCCCAGCACAGGCAGGCTGTATTCCTCGAACTGATGCAGCCAGTATAGCGGCACTGCGAGCCACACCAGCCAGGCTGGATCACGCCAGCGGGACACTGTGGGATTGCTGCGGAACGTGTCGGTGGTCAGCAAGATGGCGACCATCACAATCGCCCCGCCCAATCCCATGAATGGCCATACGGTGTAGAACCACATTCGCATCGTTCCCCGACACCCGCGGCTGATCGTAATGACCAGCCAGCCGGATTACCATTGTAACTTGAGCCGTTCGCGGGAGGCGCCATTGGTAGAAGCGGCTAACTACTTTATCCGGCGCTGGTACGACATTGGCTTGGTGATGGTCGTGCCCCTCGCAATCTTGGCGGTGGCAGGTGACCTCCTAACGGTGCAGCGTATACTGCTGTTAAACTCCGCGGTGTTGTTGCTCCACCAGTTCGAGGAGATGCGCTGGCCCGGCGGCTCGCCGTGGGTCCTAAACGAGGTGTTTAATGCCAGGGGAGGCCCAGCGGATCGCTATCCTCTCAATCAGGCCAATTGCGCGTTCATCAACGTCATGGGATGGGCGTTCTACATCGTTCCGGCGTTTTTCCCAGGCGCGGTGTGGCTCGGGCTTGCCCAAGTATTGTTCGGGATGGTCGGCCAGTTTGTCGTCCACGGCATCATCATCAACCGCAAGCTAAAGACCTTCTACAATCCCGGCCTCGCGGCGGTGGTGTTTGGTCATATCCCTCTTGGCCTCTGGTACCTGATCGAGGTCTACAGCCATCGTGTCGTCAGCGGCTGGGACTGGCTGTTCGGCCTGCTGTCACTCGGCCTTTTCGTTGGATTGATCATGCTTCGCGTCGGGTATGGCTTCATGGCCGACAAAAACACGAAATACCCGTTTGAGCCGCAGGAGATGGCAAGGTGGAACCGGGTAACGTGTCTCACCCGGGCTGGTATCGTCCCGTTGCCTTTGGCGCAGACGACGCCTAACAGGCGGAGCTGAACGTCTCCAATGGGTCGATTTTGTTGAAGAAGTCGGTGTTGCTGCGAGCYTGAGGTTCTGATTCAGTCGTCCTTGGGCGGAGGGCGGCGCGATGATGGGCGARCGGACGGTTGCGCAGGAGGCACTGTTCTACGAGTTCAGCCTTGAGCGGCATGTCCCGGCCAACCACCTGCTGCGCTCGATCGACCGCTTCGTCGATCTGTCCGGCATCCGTGCGCATCTACGTCCCTWCTACAGCGACACCGGCCGGCCTTCGATCGATCCCGAGCTGATGATCCGGATGCTGATCGTCGGCTACTGCTTCGGCATCCGCTCCGAGCGCAGGCTTTGCGACGAAGTGCATCTGAACCTCGCCTATCGCTGGTTCTTTAGGCGGGCATGTGTCAACTCCGTTTTTGTGTCGCGGTGGATCAGGAGCGCCCGGACGAGTTCAGGCTTCTTTGCGTGCTCGACGCTGACTGCGTCGGCGGACAGGATGGGTTGAGAAGGATCGAACGGCCTAGCTCTGCCTCGCGATCGGACCGGCGAATGCCGTGCCATCGCAACCAGCGATGCGTGCTCGTCCGACCCTCGCACCCTCCCAGGCGCTCTTCTCCGCCGCGGCGACGGAACTATGAAGGTCGATCGCTACGTGGACCTCCCCACTACGCGGCGGCCGAACCGGGCGTCGCTGACCAACGGAACTCGGTGCCGTCGGTCCACATGCGGTGCATGACGACGGCAAGCCGGCGTGCGAGAGCAACCTTCGCGACCTTCACGCTGCCTCGCTTCGCCAGCCGCGTCGCCCACGACCTCAGGGCCGACCAGGGACCGTGATGGAAGAGGACGTGGGCTGCCTGGTACAACGCGGTGCGGACCATCTCGTCGCCGCAGCGGCTGATGCGACCGTCGAAGTCGGTTTGTCCGGAGCTATAACGTCTCGGCGTCAGGCCAAAATGTGCGCCGACGTCTCTTGATCGCGAGAACCGCTCGGGAGCGTCGACACCGGTGCGATAGGTCAGCGCCACGACCACCCCGACACCGGGTATCGTCATCAGCCGGCGGCAGACCGGATCGCGTCGTGCAAACTGCCGGCACATGCGGTCCAGTTCCTCGAAAGCCTCGATCATCGTTTGACGGACGCGCAGCATTGGCTCCGTGATCGAGAGCAGGATTGGATGATCGGCGACGAGTTCCAAGACGCGCTCCTCGAAGGCTCTCCGCGTGACGATCCCGATGCGAAGCCCGAACACCTTCAGCGAGCCGCGGATTGCGTTCTCGATATCGTGCGATTTACTCAAAAGCTGCTGACGACTGACGAGCGCCATGCGCACTTGCTGTGCCTCGTCGCTTTTGATGTGGACCTGCCTGAACCATCCAAGGCGGAGAAGATGGGCGATCCCGCGCGCGTCGTTGCGGTCGGTCTTGTTCCTCATCGCACTCAGGCCGGCCTTCACATGGCGGCATTCGAGGCAGATCGCGGGATACCCGGCCTCGCGCAGCGCGCTGTGAAGCCATGATGATGTCGGGCCCGCTTCCAGGCCGACCCGTTTGAAGGGATGACCGAACCCCGCCAGCAAATCAGCGATGACCGCTGGCTCGGCGTCGATCTTCCGTTCGAGCAGGACATCGCCCGCGTCGTTGACGATGCAGACGTTCACGGTATCCAGGGACACATCCAGGCCAGCGAAATAGTCCATCACCGTCTCCATGGCAGGGCGTTGTGGGTCAAACCGCGCGACGCACTCTCGTCCTGGCGCGACCGCCCGCCTACTCCATCTCTGCCGGCTTGGCCTGGAGGGGGATGTGCCCGACCATTCCACCTTCTCGAAGAACCGGCACGGTCGCTTCCGCGACAGCGATCAAGTTCATCGTGATGCCCACCCCGGGCATCAGCGAAGTCCTGAAAGCCGAGTTGGATGCCGCCGGCGTGACCGGCGCGCATTATCAGCACTTTCCAGAGACCGACTGACAACTGCGTCGCCGACCGCAACGGGTCTATTTTGCTCCTTGGATCTCGGCGCGAAAGCTGACGTTTGCGCTTCCGCTTCAGTTACTCGTCAACTCTCACTTGCTCCCGCTCCGTCAAAGGAGCCGGAAGCTACCAAAAAAGCGGCATCAAATCTGGTGGTTTTTGCTACCTAATGCCGGTTCGATCAGCCTTCGTCATCCACGCGATGGCATCGTGCTCGTCGCGCTGCGCAGGCACCTGTCGGTCATCTCTGCCTATGCTGCGTTCGGGGGATCGCTGATTTGGTCGAAGTGGCATCTGGCCGCGCATGTCGCGCGTTTCCGCCCTGGCATCACCGTGCAGCGTTGGGGCCCGCGAGTTCGTTTGCCACTGAATCGAGTTCGCTGATGCCACCCTCGGCATCATAGAGGATCGCGCAACTTACATTTGGCATCTCACTGGCAAGATCAAGCGTGACGCGATATTTGGGGAACGATAACTTTAACCCGCCGATGATCCCGCGCTGGAAATCCTGAGTATTATTCTTGGATTCCATTTCAGCAAAGACCGCATCCACCTCCTTCGAAAGTGCGTCGGGCTCCAGATCCAGCTTTGATCTGTGAAGATAATTGGCTGCGGCGACCGAGAAGCACGCCGTGCCAAGATAGGTAAGCGGTGTGATCTGAAACTGATCGGCCCTGTTCATTTTCGCCGGATCGGTTTCCTTCAGGACAAAATTCGCGGAGAGCGATCCATCGGACCCATGGGTAACCGAGATATTGAAAGGGGTTTCGATCGAGCCGAACGCGTAGCATCCACCTGCCAGGCACATGTATTCGGCAGTCGGATCAGTCGGGAAGAACTGCGAGATGCCGTTTGCCGCGTACTCATCAGGATGGAGCTTCCATTCGGGCCTGAACGCGGTGGCCCGCAGGACGGCAATCAGGCTCTTCATCTGGCCGGCCAGAGACGGTTCCTGCCCCCGGGATGCGGCCGGACATGAGATGGCGGCCACGACAGCGACTGCAAGGCCGGTCAGGGACCTTGAGACACTGCGCGACATTGTTGCCCTCGCGGCCTGCTTCGCCATGGATCGAACTGTAGCGACAAGGGCACTCGCTTTCGAGCCGGGATGCGTGATCGCCATAACCGCGGTAGTCTTTGGTCGCCCTCCTGTTTCGTCGCCTCACGCGGCGGTGCGCCGCTCAGCATCGTCGCAAATCAAGTCAAAGCCCCAACAAGCGCTGCCCTGCCGTCAGGGACCGGATTTCCAGCGAGGTATTCGATGACGCTGCGACGCATCATGATTGCCGCATCCTCAGTCCTCCTGACGGCCTGCAATTCGGTTGGCTACTCGACCGGCTACTCGACCGGCCCCTGGGGGCCACGCAGCGCCTATGGCCCGGCACCTGGTTACCCCGCGCCCTGGGATGCGCCGCCATATGACGGTGTCGAAACGGAACCCTATTTCGATAACGGCGGCATGGATTCCTTCCGGACCGATGTCGCACCTCCCGCCGGACGCGTCGTGGTCGGACCACCACCGGACCCTGTTGCCCCGGGGCCTGATTACGCTCCGGAGCCTTATGAGGACGGCGAGCTTGCCCGGGAGGGAGAGGTGATCGAAGAGCGACCGCAGCCTGCTCGAAGGCTTGCGACGAACCAGCCCTCTGCCTCGCAGGCGATTCCACCTGCATCCAGCCCATCAGCCTACGTCGGTGCCTGGCGAGCTGTGGATGCCAGCGGAAAGGCCTGCAGGATTCAACTCTCCACCACGTCCTCGATCGACCTCTACAAGGCCTCCGTGAGTGGTTGCGCGGGATCTCCGCTTGAGACCGTCAACCTCTGGAGTTTCTCAGGAGGCAATGTCACGCTGTACTCGCGCGAGCGGGTCGTTGCCCGCCTTTCTGGTCAGGAGGCGAGCCTTTCAGGCTCGGTCGAAGCGGGTGGTGGCTCGCTTCGCATGACGCGGTGAAGCGGCGAACGCTTTTCCATCGCGCCGCCGGAACTCTTTGCCCGATTGAGCGTTTGGTTGCCGCCCAGGCTGGTACGCCCGTGCAGTTCGTCCGCGTCGGAAGCGATCTGCTCGTGCGCCCCCGACCGTACGGGCGTCTTCTTGGAGCGATCGAGACCTGCCGATGTCGACTGTTAATTTCCGCTTCCCCGGTGTGCTTAATTCGAAGGAGATGCTGGTTGCCGAGTCGATCCAGGCGCGTGCCTGGGATGCCGTCAGCCGCGACAACCGCCTCATCGGTGACGAGGCCGACGCTGCGAAAGCCAAACTTGGTGGCATCGTCGTTCGCCTGATGAGCGATGGCTCCAAATCCATCAACACCCTTGCCGCCGAGGCGGTCCAGACCTTCCGGGACAGCGCCGCCGGCGGATGAAGCACCAACGGGTGCAACGATGGGCGAGCGTCGGCTTCCCGAGCGTTGCGACGGCCGGGATGGTGACGCCGCAAAGCCGGCATCCGTCGCTGGACGATGGTGCAACCTGCGTTCTTGGCGCTTTGCAAACAGGAATCGTGACGTAAGAGTCAGGCGTTACGCTCGGAATCATCGCCGGCGCCCAGAAGCAGACGTCGGAAACGAGCCGGGTCATGGATGTGAAGAAGCCCGCGGCAGGCACTGGGCCGTTTGCGCCTCTCAACAACCTGACATTCCGGGCCATCTGGCTCGCCGGGCTGATCTCGGGGATGGGATGGCTCATCCAGACCATCGCGATGAGCTGGCTGATGGCGACCATCACGCCGTCCAGCGTCATGGTTGCCCTGGTTCAGGCGGCGACGAACCTGCCGGCTTTCATTCTGTCGATCTTCGCCGGTGCCATCGTCGACAATTTCAATCGGCGCAAGGTGATGCTGGCGGCGCGGTCCTTGATGGCCGTGACCGCTGCCGTGCTGACGATCCTCGTCGCACTTGGCATGATCAACCCCTGGATCATCCTGTTCTTCAGCTTCCTCGCGGGCTGCGGCATCGCCTTCAACGACCCGGCCTGGCAAGCGTCCGTCGGCGATATCGTCGATCGAAAGGATCTTGCCGCGGCCGTGACGCTGACATCCGTCGGGTTCAACACGGTGCGCAGCGTGGGGCCGGCTCTCGGGGGCATCGTTCTCGCGTCCTTCGGCCCCCTGACGGCGTTTTGCCTGTACACGCTTGGCCATCTCGCGCCGCTGATCGTGGTCTGGCGCTCCCGGTGGAAAGTCCCCGCCTCGAGGCTGCCACCCGAAGCGATGCTGACGGCGATCTCCGACGGCATTCGCTTCACGTCGCTGTCTTCGGAGATCAAGGCGGCGATCGCGCGCGGCTTCCTGTTCGGGCTCGCGGGCATCGCCATCCTCGCGCTCCTGCCGTTGGTGGTTCGCGATCAGCTGAAACAGGGAGCTGTCGCCTATGGCACCCTGATGGCCGGCTTCGGCGCAGGAGCGCTGCTGGCGGGCCTGACCTCGACGGCGCTCAGGCGAAAACTGTCGGACGAACAGCTCCTGAAGCTGGCTTGCATCGCGTGCGCGACATGCACGATCAGTCTTTCGCTGACGAAAACCCCGGCTGTCGCGGCGGTTGCCCTCATGCTCGGCGGCGCCGGATGGGTTTTGGGCTGGTCGGGCCTGAGCATCAGCGTGCAATGGGCGAGCCCCCGTTGGGTCGTCGGCCGGACGATTTCGATGTATTACGCTCTCACCTCATGCGGGCTCGCCGCGGGGAGCTGGCTTTGGGGGATGGTCACCGAGAGCTATTCCTTGAGCCTTGCCTTGCAGGCCTCGGCCGCAGCCTCTCTTGGCGTCGCCGTTCTCGGTCTTCTCCTGCCCATCCATCAGCGCAAGGACTCTGATGTTTCGACGCACGAGACCTTCGAGGCGCCCGCGATCAACCTCGATCTGAAGCCGCGAAGCGGTCCGATTGCCGTCAGGATCGAGTATCGGATCGCCGCCGATCAGATTGAGAATTTTCTGGCCCTGATGCTGCAGCGCCGGCGCGCCCAAGGGCGCAACGGCGCCCGCAGATGGATTTTGACGCGCAATCTGCGCGATACCGCCGTCTGGACCGAGTCGTTCCACACGCCCACCTGGAACGATTATCTGCGTTTCAATTACCGCCAGACCGCAGCCGACAGAGCCCTGAATGCCATCCTCGTTGATCTGCATATGGGGCATGAGGCACCGGACGTGACCCTCGCGATCGAACGGCCCACCGCCACGCCGCGCAAGGCCGATGTCTTCCGGCCCGACACCCCCCACACCTGAACGCCGCCATTCCTTGAAACCGGCCGATCGCTCGGCCAGGCACCGGGAGCGGGCTCCGGCCAGTCGCGAGGGCCGCGTGGCTGCCTGCAAGGAGGCGGCCAGACCTGGCGCCGGAGCGGCCTGAGCTCACATCGAGCCGGGCCTCTGCATCTCGAATGGTCCCATCGGCCAACGGAAGCAGTCGCGCATGATTTCGTCGACCTGGTCTTCCGAGGCGACGCCTTCCTCGACCACGCGCCGCGCCTCGATGCGGACGGCCCGGTTGATGCGGTTGGCGACATAGCCCCAGCTATCGGGCTGGTCCTTGACGACGATCGGGTTCTTGCCGCAGCGACGTGCCAATGCGCTGACATAGTCGATCGCGTCCTGCGCCGTCCGCGGATGCGCAACGAGCTCGGCGAGCCGGATCACCGCAACCGGCTGGGCCCAGTGCCAGCCGAGCACGCGCTCGGGCCGGCCTGTCGCCCAGGCCAGGGCCGTGATCGGCAGTCCCGCCGCGTTCGAGGTCAGGATGGCGGCGGGCGGGGCGGCCTGGTCGAGGCGGCGGAAGACGTCGCATTTCAGCGTCAGGTCTTCCGGCACGGCCTCTATGGCGAGGTCGATCCCGGCGCAGGCATCCTCCAGCGAGGTCGTCGTGGTGATGCGTGCGAGCGCGTCATTCGCCGCTTGCGCCGTGACCTTGCCGCGCTCGACTCCGCGGCGCAGGCCGAAGCGACCGTTCTCGATCGTGTCGAGCGAGGCCTGCAGGCGCTGCTCTGCGATGTCGTTCAGGCGCACGCGACACCCGGCGAGCGCGAGCGACTGAGCGATGCCGGTGCCCATGATGCCGGCCCCGATCACGGCGACGAGAGGGGATATTGCGGGTTCGTTCACAGCAAGTGCTCCTTCAGGAAGATGTTGATGTCGCGCGGCGGCAGCAGCCGTCCGCGCAGCGCCGCGTCGAGGGTCTCCGGCGACCAGCGGCGCGGTGCGCGCACGCGTTGCGTAACCGCCGCGATGTCCATCAGCAGGACCTCCCGCCCGATCAGGTGGAAGACCTGCGCATTGGCGGGGCAGGCGGCTTCCGCCAGCCAGGCGATGAGGGGAGAGACGTTGTCGGGCGCCATCACGTCGAAGCTGCCATCGGCGGGTGCATCCTCGATCGTGGCTTCGCTGATGCGCGTGCGCGCCGAGGGCGAGACGACGTTGGAGCGGACGCCGTAGCGGGCACCCTCGAGTGAAATGGTCGAGGACAGGGCGACGACGGCAAGCTTGGCGCTGGCATAGTTCGCCTGCCCGATGTTGCCGGCGAAGGCGGAGGCCGAGCTGGTGTGGATGACGCTGGCAGTGACCGCCTCGCCGCGCTTGTGCCGCTCGCGCCAATAAGCGAGCGCATGGCGCGCCGGCGCAGCGTGGCCCTTGAGATGAACGCGGATCACGGCGTCCCACTCGGCCTCCGACATGTTGGCGAGCGTGCGGTCGCGCAGGATGCCGGCATTGTTCACGAGCACGTCGAGCCGGCCGAAGCGCGACACGGCGAATGCGACCAGTGCCGCCGCCTCGTCCCAGTCGGCAACGTCATGTGCGCTGGCGACGGCCTGCCCGCCCTGCGCGCGGATGGTGGCGACGACCTCGTCGGCCGGGCGGGCGTCGTGGCCTGCTCCGTCGAGCGCGGCGCCACGATCATTGACGATCACGGCGGCGCCCTGCGCGGCCAGCGCCAGCGCATGCGCCCGCCCAAGTCCGCGCCCGGCCCCGGTGACGATCGCGACGCGGTCCCGCAGCCTCACGAGGTCAACCTCTCGAAGGCGGGGAAGGGCGGCGCGTCCTCGCGCTCGCGCCAGACCAGCCTGACCCGGTCACCGATGCTGCAGGCCGGGCCATCGATGCCCGCGAGCAGGCGCGGCCCTGCATCGAGCGTCACCAGCGCGACCTGATAGGGCGGCGGCAGGAGATCGGAGACCGGAATCCGCACGGTGGTGATCGAATAGACTTCTCCCGCGCCAGTGACATCGACCCAGTCGAGCTCGCGGCCCTCGCAGGAGAGGCAGAACGGCCGCGGGTAGAACTGATGCTGGCTGCAGCCGCGGCAGCGCTGGACCGCGAGGCGCCTCTCGCTAGCAGCCTCCCAGAACGGCCAGAGAAAGGGGTCCTCGACCTTGAAGGCGTGATCAGTCATGGGCCAGAACCACCGTGCTCGCAGTTGACAGGAAGCCGCCGGTGCCGTGCGCCACGCCGATGCGCGCGTCGGGCACCTGGCGTTCGCCGGCCTCGCCTCGCAGCTGGCGGACCGCCTCGATCAGCAGCATCAGGCCGAGCGCACCGGGATGATTGTAGGAGAGCCCGCCGCCCGAGGTCATCGAGGGCAGGGAGCCGCCGGGGCGCAATGCGCCCGATTGCGCGAAGGCGCCGCCTTCTCCAGGCTTGCAGAAGCCGAGGTCCTCGAGCGCGATCAGCACGCTGATCGTGAAGGAATCATAGGGTTGGAAGACGTCGACATCGGCCGGTCGGATGCCGGCCATGGCGAAGGCTTCCGGCCCGCAGCGCCGCCCCGGCATGCCTTCCCGGTCGAGCTCCGGCATCTGGGAGACCAGCCAGTGGTTCTGGCTCTGCGCTGCGCCGATGACCCGCACGGCCTTCTTGGCGGCGTCGCGGGCGCGCTCGGCGGTGGTGACCACGATCGCCCCGCCGCCATCGGTGACGAGGCAGCAGTCGAGCCGGGTCAGCGGATCGCAGATCGGCGCCGAGGACAGGACCTGGTCGATGCTCAGCGGCTTGCGGCTCCAGGCCTTGGGGTTGCGCATCGCCCACATCCGGGAGGCGACGGCGACTTCCGCCATCTGCTCGCGCGTGGTGCCGAACAGGTGCATGTGCCTTGCCGCATAGAGTGCGTAGCGCCCGATCGGTGCCGGCAGCCCGGTCGGAACCTCGAGCTGCTGCAGCATCGGCACGCCCATGCCACCGGAAGGCGGCTCGCGATGGCGGGCGCGCCGGCTGCGCTGGCGCGAGGCATAGGTGATCAGGGCCACCTCGCAGAACCCGGCATTGATGGCCGCGATCGCCTTGTGAACGTGGGCTTCGAAGGCCGCGCCGCCGAAATCGGTGGAATCGGCGTAGCGCGGCTGGATGCCGAGATATTCCCCGACCTGGACCGAGCCTTCCTCGCCCATATAGTTGACGAAGAGGCCGTCGACGTCGCGGATCGACATTCCGGCCTCTGCCAGGGCCTCGGCCGCGGCCAGTGCGATCATCGAGAGTTCGTTATGGTCGTGGACCTCGCCCAACGGCGTCTCCGCTGCGCCGGCGATGTAGACGGGACGCATCGTCACTGGCTCAATCCTTCAGGGGTACGGGCCGCGATCAGGGCACTGCGGCGGATCTTGCCGGACTGGTCGCGCGGCAGGGCGGAGGTGATCTCGATCGTCTTGGGAATCTTCGCGGCGGAGAGGCGCTCGCGCATCCAGGCGTAGAGTTCGTCGAGCGCGATCGTGCCGGAAGGGTCGACCGGTTCCACGATCGCGTGGACACGCCGGCCCCAGTCCGCATCGGGCAGGCCGACCACGGCGGCGTCGCCGACGGCGGCATGCTCGGTCAGCACGGCCTCGACCTCGGCGGGATAGACATTGACGCCGCCGCTGATGATCAGGTCGGTGCGCCGGTCGGCGATGTAGAGGAAGCCCTCGGCGTCGACATGGCCCATGTCGCCGACGCTGGTATAGCCGTCCGGCGTCGTCTTGGCCGGTGGCGAACCGATATAGGCATAGGTCGGCCGGGGATAATGGGTCGGGCGGAAGAAGATCTCGCCGATCTCTCCGGTCGGGACCTCGTTGAATTCGGCGTCCAGGATCTTGAGGTCGCCGTCGCCGGCCCGCCCGACGCTGCCGCGATGGCTAAGCCATTCCGGCCCGGAAATATGCGCGTAACCGACGGCTTCGCTGCTGCCGTAGGATTCCTGCAGTTTCTCAGCGCCGATCAGGTCGACCCAGGCCTGCTTGAGCCAGACCGGGCAGATGGCCGCGGTGATGAAGATCGAGCCGATGCTGGAGAGATCGCGCGACTGGATCTCCGGCAGCCGGATGATGCGCTGCATCATCGTCGGCGCGAAGAACATGAAGCTGCAGCGATGGTGCTCGATCAGATCGACCACGCGCGCGGCATCGAAGCGCTCCATCAGGATCAGCCGATGGCCTTCGAACAGGCCGAAATGGGCCCAGGTGAAGGGTGCGTTGTGGTAGAGCGGGCCGCAGACCAGCTGGATCTGCCCGGAGCGGAAGCCGATATGGCTGATATCGCCGATCTCGCCGGGCACGCGGACCCAAGGATGGGGATAGACGATGATTTTTGGGCGGCCGGTCGAACCGCCCGAGGCGGTCGCCTTGCCGGGATGAGCGACCCGGTCCGGCACCGGCTCCGCGTCGCGGCCGTCGTCCAGGCTGACGGCGCGGATCTCGGCATGGCTCATATCGGCCCCGGCGCGGTCGGCGATCACGAACCTTGCGTCGAGAAGCTTCAGCGTCTCGGCGAATTCGCGCTCGGGCGCACGGGCGCTCTGGGCCACCGTGCAGGCGCCGCAGCGCCAGGCGGCGATCGCGATGGCGATGTGCTCGATGCTGTTGGGGATGCCGGTCACGACCATGGTTTCCGGGCCGACCCCGCGCTGCGCCAGCACGCGGGCGAGGCGCGCGGCGCGCAGATGCAGGTCGCGCCGGGTCACGTCCGTCTCCTGCCCGTCACGATCGACGAAGGTGATCGCCACGATGTCCGGTGCCTCGGCTGCAAGCTCTGCGAGGCGGGCGGGAAAGCTGATTTCGGCAGACATGATCGGTATCCTCGGGAAGCCTGGAGACGCGGACGCGCAAAAATGGTCAGCCCGGGCCGAAAGGGCCGGGGGCGGAGGCGGAGGGCTCGCGCATGTGTCGCAGACGGGGCACGGCCTCGAGCAGGCTGCGCGAATAGGGGTGCGACGGCGCGGCGAAGAAGCTGTCGGCATGGCCCTGCTCGACGAGCTTGCCGCGATACATCACGGCGACCTCGTCGCTCATGGCCCTGACGGCCGCCATGTTGTGCGAGATGAACAGATAGGACAGGCGCAGTTCCGCCTGCAGATCGCGCAGCAGATTGAGCACGAGCGCCTGGACCGAGACGTCGAGCGCGGAGGTGACCTCGTCGAGCACGATGATCGATGGGCGGACCGCAAGCGCCCGGGCGATCGCGACGCGCTGGCGCTGGCCGCCGGACAATTCATGGGGCAGGCGCGAGGCGACGGTGCGGGAGAGGCCGACCGTGTCGAGCAGGCGCACCAATGCGCCAGGGTCGCGCTCGCCGCGCAGCCGCATGCCCTGTTCGACCGCGCGAGCGACGGTCATGCGCGGATCGAGCGAGGCGGAGGGGTCCTGGAAGACGATTTGGACCTGACGGCGGTAATTCTTCAGGCGAGCCCCTGCCGCGCGCGTCACGTCTTCGCCGTCCAGCATGATCCGGCCCCCAGTGAGGTCGTGGAGGCGCAGGAGCGCGCGCCCCAGCGTCGACTTGCCGGAGCCGGACTCGCCGACGAGCCCGAGCGTGCCGCCGGGCGGGATCGCGATGCTGACGCCGTCGAGCGCCAGCATCGCACCGAAGCGCACGCGGATATCGGTGGCGGACAGGCCGGTCATGCTGCAGCCTCCGACTTGGTATTGGACTTGGTCTTGGGCTCGAGATCGGGCTCGCCATCAGGCGCGGCATGCAGCCAGCAGGCGACGATGCGGCCTGATCCGATCTCCGTCTGGGGCGGTTCCGAGCCGGCGCAGGCGCTGTGGCGGGCGGGGCAGCGCTCCTGGAAGGAGCAGCCGCGCGGGAAGGCGCCGATCATCGGCGGCTGACCGGGGATTTCGACCAGGCGCTGTCCGCGCGGCGTGTCGAGATCGGGAATCGCGCCGATCAGGGCCCGCGTATAGGGGTGTGCGGGATCGCCGATGACCTGCTCGACCGGGCCGCTCTCGACGATGCGGCCGCCATACATCACCAGCACGCGGTCGCAGACCTGCGAGATCACCGCCAGATCATGCGAGATCATCAGGATCGCCGTGCCGTCGCGGCCATTGGCCTCGCTCAGCAGCGCGAGGATCTGGGCCTGGACCGTGACGTCGAGCGCGGTCGTGGGTTCGTCCGCCACGATCAGGGACGGGCGCATCATCAGCCCCATGGCGATCATCGCCCGCTGGCGCATGCCGCCGGAGAATTCGTGCGGATATTGGTCGAGCCGCCGGCCGGGCTCGGTGATGCCGACGAGTTCGAACTGTTCCAGCGCGAGCGCACTGGCCTCCTCATCAGACAGACGGCGATGATGGCGCACGGCTTCCGTCATCTGCTCGCGAATGCGCAAAGCCGGGTTCAGCGAGGTGCTCGGATCCTGGAAGACGACGGCGAGCCCGGTGCCGAGCAGACGCTCGCGCAGAGCCCCGCTCATCGCCGTCAGATCCTCGCCGGTGAAGAGCATCCGGTCGGAGGAGACCCGGGCCGGATGGCCGGTGAGCCCGGCGAGCGCCATGGCGGTCAGCGTCTTGCCGCTGCCGGATTCCCCGACGAGCCCGACCGTCTCGCCACGCCCGATGCTCAACCCGACGTTCCGAACCGCCGCGATCGTCTGGGAATCCTCGGTCGGAAAGGCGACGCTCAGATTCTCGGCCAGCAGGACAGTATCCGCCCCGCCATCGAGCCGCAGCGGTGCGATCGGGCTCGCCGCGCCGTCGATGCCGCCACCGGACACCAGGGAGCGGCTGCGCATGGGCTGGATCCAAAGCGCGATCGCCTCGCCGAGAAAGCTGAAGATCAGGCCGGACAGGGCGATCGCCGCCGCCGGTCCGAGCGCGGCGGCAGGGTTGACATAGATGGCTTCGGCGCCCTCGATCAGCATGCGGCCCCAGTCGAAGGCCGGCGGGTTGACGCCGAGGCCGAGGAAGCTCAGCGACGCGATCTCGACGATCGCCAGCCCGAGCGAGGTCGCGGTGCTGACGGCGAGCGTGTCTGCGATATTCGGCAGGACATGGCGCCAGAGGATCGCGATACGGCCGAGGCCGAGTGGTTTTGCGGCGGCGACATAGTCCCGCCCGACGATGGCCGAGGACATGGTGTAGCCGAGCCGCGCATAGGTCGGCACGCCGGCGAGGCCGACCCCGAGCACGGCGCCCTCGATGCTCGGGCCGACGATCGTGGTGATCACGATCGCAATCAGGATCGCAGGGAAGGACAGGGCGGTGTCGATGATCCGCGTGCCCATCGCCCGGGCGAGGCTGCCCGATAGCGACAGCCACATGCCGATCGCGACGCCCAGCACGACGCGGATGGCCGTGGCCGCCAGCGCCAGGCCGAGCGAGAGCTGCGTTGCCGCGAGCGTGCGGGCAAAAACGTCGCGCCCGAGATCGTCGGTGCCGAACCAGTGCTCCGCGGAAGGACCCGTTCCGGCGGCCGCGACATCCATCCGGCTGACGACGTCGGCAAACAGCGTCGGCGCGACGAGCGCGGTCCCGAGCAGGAGGATGGCCCCGATGCCGGCCAGCAGGGATGCGAGATTGAGCCGTCCGGTCATGTGCGGACCGTGCTGCGCGGGTCGGCGATGGCGAGAAGCACGTCGACGATCATGTTGGTGAAGAGGACGAGCAGGCCGAGCAGCACGACGATCGCCTGGACGACCGGGTAATCGGCGGTCACGACCGCCCGCACGATGGCGGTGCCCAGGCCCGGCCAGGCGAAGATGTTCTCGACGATCACGGCGCCGCCGATCAGGAACGGAAAGACCAGGCCGGCAATGGTCAGCGCCGCCGTCACCACATTGGGCGCGAGATGGCGCAGATAGATGCGCCAGGCGGGCAGCCGCTTGCTGCGGGCGGTGCGGATGAAATCGGCCCGCAGCGTCCGGCGGGCCTCGACCCGCACGACGCGGGCGAGATTCAGAGCCGGCCGCAGGCCGATCGCGAGTGCGGGCAGGATGACCGAGCCGGGGCCGGCGGCACCCGAGATCGGAAGCCAGCCCAGCGAGACGGCGAAGACATAGCCGAGGAAGATGCCGGCCAGCAGTTCCGGGATCGCGCCCAGCGTACCCGTCACGATGGTGAAGCCGTGGTCCAGCCAGGGCAGGCGGTCGTCGCGGGTCGCGATGGCGACCGCCAGCCCGAAGCTGAAGCCGACCACCACGACGAAGGCGAGCGCGAGCCCGGCAAGCGCGGCGGTATAGGGCAGGCGATCGCGGATGAGCTCGATCACCGGCTGGCGGGTGGCGAGCGAGACCCCGAAATCACCGCGCGCCACCCCCGCTACGTACTTCCAGAGCTGCACGGCGAAGGGCTGGTCCAGCCCGAGTTCGCTGCGCAGCTGGCTGAGATAGGCGGCGTCGGCGTCCGGCCCGGCGATGCGGCTGGCCGCAGCGCCGGGGATCATCTTCACCATCAGGAAGGTCAGGAGCACGAGGGCAAAGAGGATCGCGGCGATCTGCGCGGCCTTCCCGAGCAGGAACCTGGCGAACGGTAACCTGGCGAACAGGAACCTGGAGAGTGGTCGGCCGCGCGTCATCATGCTGCGCTCACTTGCCGACGCGGATCGAGCGGATATCCATCACGAACGGTCCGCCGATGGTGAAGCGGACGCCCTTGCGCGAGAAGAAGGTGTTCACGCCGCCAAACAGCGGCAGGATGTTCATGTTCTCGAGCAGCGAGAGCTGGGCCTCGCTCCAGCGGGCGCAGCGTTCGGGGCTGTCGGGGGAGGAGGCGAGCGCTGCAGCCTGCGCCGCCGCGAAGCGGGCATTCTCGATCGTGCCGTGGTTCGAGCCCTTGCCGCTCACGAAAGGAACGACGGTGTTGGCGCTCGGCATCGGCGGGCCGAAGGGGAAGACGCCGATCTCCCAATCCGGCCCGCTCATTACCGAGGCAGTCTCCTGAAGCGTGATGTTGCGCAGCTCGACCTCGACGCCGATCGCGCGCAGCGCTTCAAGGATATATTCCGGGGCCGAGCCCTGCAGCCCGGGTTGGCCGATCAGGCGCAGCCTGAGCTTCTTGCCGTCTTTGGCGAAGATCCCGTCGGATCCGGGCGCATAGCCTGCCTGTGTCAGCAGGGCCTTTGCCGCCACGGCATCCGGCTTCGGCAGGAGATCCGCCGTCTTGGGCTCGTAGCAGGCGACCAGGGGGCTGATATAGCTCGTGGCCGTCAGGCCGTTGCCGGCGGTCGCGGCGCGGGTCGCAAGATCGCGGTTGATGGCGGTTGCGATGGCGCGGCGGACCAGCACGTCGGCCGTGGGATAGCCATCGCGATGCTGGAACATCATGAACTGCATGCCGAATGGCTTGGCATCGAGGAAATCGAGCGCTTTCGCGGCCTTCAGCCGGTTGATGTCGCGGCCCGTGACCAGGCTGACGTCGATCGTGCCGGATTGCAGCTCGTTCGCCGCCGTCGTGTTGTTGTTGATCACGCGCACCTGGATCGTCGCGGGGCGCCCCGGGTCCTTTCCGGTCGCTCCGCTTGAATCCCAGGCATGGTCCGGGCGAAGCTTCAGCATATAGTGCGAACCGCGGACCGAGGCCGCCTTGTCGAGCGTGTAGGGCCCGGTGCCGCTCGGTGTCGAACCCAGCGCTTCGGTATCCTGCAGACCGGAGGGGCAGACGATCGAGGCCCAGGGCATCGCCAGCCCGATCAGCAGGTCGCTGAAGGGGGCGGTCATGGTCAGCGTCACCGTGCCGGCGGCGTCGTCCCCGGTGGCGGAATAGCCGGCGATGCCGACGGTGCGATAGGCCATCGGCGCATTGGTTTCCTTCGCGCCGAGGCGGGTCAGCGCGGCGGCGGCCGCGGTCGCGGTCAGCGGGGTGCCATCGGAACAGGTGACGCCCTTGCGCAGCTTGAAGACGGTGCGGCTCGCGTCGCCGCTCCACGATTCGGCGAGCGCCGGCACGGGCGCACCCTTGTCGTCGAGCGCGACAAGGCGGTCATAAAGCACGTTGACGAGCTGATAGCCGTCCGACGTCACGGTCTTGACCGGGTCCAGGCTGTCATAGTCGGCCCCGATGCGGATGGTCGCCTTGTCCGCGGCAAAGCTGGCCGGTGCGACGCAGATGGAAGCGAGAATGCCGGCGACGATCGCGGCTGGCCCCGCGAAATGCCTCAATGACGAACTCATGCGCCTTCCCCTCTTGTTATATTGATATCTAAGATATTAGTTAGAGCCGAAGCGGGGTGTCAAGACGCAGGCCCGGTTCGTGATATGCGTGCAGCGCTCGGGCAGCATCGGCCCGCGGAAAGGGATGGTCATGTTCAAGCCGGTGGCGGCGACAAGCTTTCAGGATCTGGTCTATGACCAGCTGAGCGATGCGCTGATGACGGGGGCCTTCTGGCCGGGCGAAGCGCTGAATATCAACGATCTCGCAACCCAGTTCGGGACCAGCATCATGCCGGTGCGCGACGCCGTCCGCCGCCTGGCCGCCGAACGCGCGCTTCTTGTCGAGCCGCAGAAGGGCGTCCGCGTCTGGCGCCCGACCAAGTCGGAATTCGCAGAGATCACCCATGTCCGCACGCTGCTCGAAGGGGATGTGACGGCTGCCGCGGTTGCGCATCTGACGGATAAGAACATCCGGGACGTGGCGCGCGCGATCGACGAGATGAACGAGCTCGGGGTCTTCCGCAGCGAGCGTTTTCTCGTGCTGAACAAGCAGATCTTCTTCACGCTCTACGAGGCTGCGCAGCGGCCGGCGACATTGCCGATCATCCAGAGCCTCTGGCGTCAGATCGGACCGATCGTCCGTCTCTACTCGCTGTTCGAGGGGTTTCCGCCGACTGTGGAAACCTCGCTCGCCTTTGTCGAAGCGCTGCGCCGGCGCGATGCCGAGACCGCGCGTGACATCCGGATCAAGCAGATCCTGCGGCCATCCGAAATCTTGATGAGCCGTTTCGACGAAATCCTGGACTACCGCAACGACTCGCCGCGCCACCTGGCCCATGTGAAGCCGATTGCGAGCGCCTTACCAGGCGAGGGGCCGAAGCGCCCGGGACGGCCGAGAAGCGTGAAGTAGCGGAGCGTTCAGGGGGCGGGCAGTCTGAAGACCCCGGCAGTGGAGGGGACTTGGGCCGTTTCGATGCACGCCGAGCGTCGCCGTGCTTCTCAGGCTGGGTCATCGCAGCGGGCATGCGATCGACGCCTTCGCCTCACTCTCGTCGCGGCGAGAGGAGATGCGGGAGCAGCCCCGCGTCAGGTTGGTGCCAGAGGTTGATTGGCCGGACCAGATACGCATGGAGTGCCGCAGTTCGATCAGCGAATGCGGTGGACAGTGCACCGGGTCTTGCGAGGCCCGATGGCTCGCTGTCACCAGGTTTTATATCCTGCTGAACGACTGGTGGGCAGTCGGCGGCGAAGAAGACGGCTAGAGTCGCGGCATGAAGATGGCATCCTCCCAATTTGATCTGTTCGATGACGCGCCGGGATACCGGCAGACGCCACGACCGGCACCGCGAAAGCGCAGGCTCGAGACCGTGCCGCTGTCGCCCGGCGGCGATGATGAAGAGGCTGCCCGAAGGCTGGAGCAGACCGGCCGATTCAAGGTGCTGCGAAAGCTCGTGCCTCGCCCCATCGTCCCGCGCGCGCAGAGCGCCTTCCCGAACCTCGCGGTGCTGGTCGATACGGAAACGACGGGCCTGCAGCATGCCCGGGACGAGATCATCGAAATCGGCGCAGTTGCTTTCACCTATGACGACGAGGGTGTGATCGGGGATGTCGTTGGCATCTATAGCGGCCTACGCCAGCCATCGGTGCCCATCCCCGCGGAGATTACGCGGCTGACCGGCATCACCGACGAGATGGTCGCCGGTCATGACATCGATATCGCGACGCTCGATGCCTTCATCGAACCTGCCGATCTCGTCATCGCCCATAATGCCGGGTTCGATCGCCCGTTCTGCGAGCGGCTGTCGCCAGTCTTCGCCTCAAAAGCCTGGGCCTGCTCCGTCAGGGAAGTTAGCTGGGCCGACTTAGGCTTTGAAGGCAACAAGCTCGGATATCTCGTCGGTCAGTCCGGGCTGTTCCACGAGGGCCACCGCGCAACGGATGACTGCAACGCCCTCCTGGAGGTCCTGTCGAGACCGGTGGGAGCCAGTGGAACGCGACCATTCGCCGAGCTGTTGCGCTCGAGCGCGCGCAGCAGAATCCGCATCTACGCGGAAAATGCTCCCTTCGACATGAAGGATCACCTCAAGGGGCGCGGCTACCGATGGTCGGATGGGAGCGATGGACGGCCCAGAGCCTGGTGGATCGAAATCGATGAAGAGCTCCATGACGAGGAACTCCGTTATCTCCGCACCGACATCTATGGCTGGGCAGACGCCGAGCCGCTGACCTTGCGCCTGACGGCGCATGATCGATTTCGTGCGTGATTGGCGAGTTCGAGCCGATCGCCAATGCCGACTTGCCACTGATCTCTGCCCGCAAGGGCTGCCGCCTCCAGACGGCCTCGCGCCAGGAGTGGCTGCTGGCGCCTTGCGCGGAACCGGACATTCGCAGACGGGTTGGGCAGCATCGGCCAGCAACCGGACGTTCGCTCTCAACACCTCAGTCGCGCGGTGGAACGGTGTCGTATTGCGGCAGGCCGTCTGCGATCTCGTAGTAGTCCCCCTTGTCGGTGACGTAGATATGCAGATTTGCAGTGGTCTCTGTCGGTCCGTCGAAAGCACCCATTGCCACGGCGATCCAACCCCGATCCGACCGATCCCAGAAGAGAGACGATCCGCATGCCGAGCAGAAGCCGCGTCGGACGTTCTCGGACGATTGAAACCACGTCAGCTTCTCCTCGCCGACAATCGTCAAGGCAGTCCTAGGCACATCAGTGGACGCGAAGTGGTGGCCCGAGTGCTTGCGGCACATGCGACAATGGCAGAAGTTGGGATTTGGCAGGCTGCCAGCCACTGTCAAGGTGACCGCACCACAAAGGCATGAGCCGCTGTGCATCCTCGGTTCACTCCCGCAGGCGTCTGGTCGGGAAGCATGGCATCGGGGTTGCGACGTTCGCAAGAGCGTCCGCTATGGGCCATCTCCGACATTCGCGATGTCAGCTCCCGCTCAACTTTTGCTCGATGCCACCTCGACCGAATGCGCCCTCACCGCGGAGGGCAGCTCCGTGCCGCTTCGGTTTGGTCCCTGGCCTGCAAGGCTTCGCCCCAGTTTCGCAAGCTGATCAGAACGGGTTCCAGCGTGCGGCCAAACTCGCTCAGTTCGTATTCAACGCGCGGCGGCACCTCCGGATAGACGGTGCGGCATACGACGCCATCGGCCTCGAGCTCGCGGAGTTGGATCGTCACCATCCGGGGCGTGGCGTTCGGCGTCAGGCGGCACAGCGCATTGAAGCGCAATCGTCCCTGGAGAAGGTGGAACACCAGCACGGGCTTCCAGATTCCACCCATGACGCTGAGGGTCGCCTCGACTGCGCAGCCCGTCCGGGTCGCCTTGCGGCGGGCCTGCCTGACAGTATCATTCATGATAGTACATGTGCCTTTTGATCGTACTTACGAATATGTCCTTACCTGCCTAGGTCTAGCGCGCCAACACAGACCAAGGAGACGGCATTGCGCGCTTATCGAATGAACGGAACGAACGCCCCGCTGACGCTGCACGAGGACGTCGCACCGACGCCAGGCCCAGGAGAGGTGCTCGTCGACCTCAAGGCGGCCACGCTCAACTATCGGGATCTGATCGTCAGGGAAGGACGCTATCCTGGGGACCAGAAGCACGATCTCGTCCCGCTTTCCGACGGCGCCGGCATCGTGACCCAGGTTGGAGATGGCGTGTCTCGCGATCGGATTGGCGAGCGCGTCGTGCTCGGCTTCATGCCTGGCTGGCTGGACGGCTCGTTCTCGGCCCGCAAGCAGGCGACCGCGCTCGGCGGCGGATTCGTTGATGGCGTGCTCGCCGAGCAGATCGTCCTGCCGGCTGCCGCTGCGGTCCCATTCCCTGATGCCTGGAGCTTCGAAGAGGCTGCGGCCTACCCCTGTGCGGGCGTTACGGCCTGGAACTGCCTGTTCGGCGGCCGCGGCTTGCGCCCCGGTGATAGCGTTCTGATCGAAGGCACCGGCGGCGTGTCGACCTTCGCGCTGCAGTTCGCCCGAGCCGCTGGGGCACGTGTGATCGTCACCTCCAGTTCCGACGAGAAGTTGGCCTGGGCCCGCAAGCTGGGCGCGGAAGCGACGATCAACTACCGCACCACAGCGAATTGGGGGGAGGTTGCCGCAGGCATGGCCGCCGGAGAGGGCGTCGACTTTGTGGTCGAGGTTGGCGGCTCCGGTACCTTGAACCAGGCGCTTCGGGCAGCGCGGCCCGGGGGCGAAATTGCGCTCGTTGGCGTTCTCACCGGCGTCGCGGGCGAGATCAACACGGGCGCAATCCTGATGAAGGCTATCGATCTCCGCGGAGTTTACGTTGGCTCTGTCGCCGATCTGAAAGCAGCGATGGCGACTGGGGTCAAGCCGCTCATCGACGAGATTTTTGCCTTCGAGGCGGCGCAGGAAGCGTTCGACCGGCTGCGCAGCGGGCAGCATCGCGGAAAGGTTGCCATCACCATATCAGCCTGAACTGTCACGCAGAGCTACGATCCGCTTCTGAAACAGCAGAAGCGGATACGCCAACCCCGCCGCTATTCGTCTTCGCCGTCGCCAGCATTGGCCAGACTTTGCGCCAGGTCTGGCCCGGCGACTGCAATCTCGCGGCAAGCCGGGCCTTCAGCCAGCGGACCACCGCCTCGAGGCCTTGCGGCAGGAGCGGATGTTGGCGCCGTGCCCGGAACCGGGCACTCGCAGGCGGGGCGTACAGCGGCGGCTGGCGCCCCGTTGCGGACCTCACTTCGAGCATGGAGCAGGCCAGAACAATCAACCGATCTTCGGCATCACCCTACGCACGTCATCAATTGCGCCACTCGGTAGAAAGGAGGGCGTAGAGCAGATCGTTGCGCCAAACATCACCCACACGCAGATTATCTCGCAGCACCCCTTCGCGGCTGAAGCCCAGTTTCTCAACCAGCCCGATCGAGGCGCTGTTGTCCGGATGGATAAAGGCTTGAATGCGGTGCAGGCCAAGTTCGGCAAAACAGAAGTCAAGCATGGCCGTAACTGCCTCTGCGGCCAGACCCTGCCGATGCCGAGTGGGTTGATCATATAGCCAATGCTGGCGCGCCTGCTCCGAATGTGACCATCGTGGTAATTGACCAGCCCCAGGCATCGATCATTTGCTCCGTCGGCCACCGCCCAAAATCGATAGTAGGATGGCGTGCAATCGATGAAATTGCGCACCGAGCGCTCGGTTTCGACCCGCTTTGTGTAAACGGGCTGGTTCCAGAAGCGCATCGCCTCGGGATCGGCGAAGCACATGTGCATCTCGTCCGCATCATCGGCGCGAAACTGGCGCAAGCGCAGGCGCGCGGTTGAGAGCGTGGGATGAGGTATGGGGCGCTTAGCCATAGGAGCGAGCCTCTCGAAACGATCAGCTAACAAAGGCCAAGTTGGCCAGTCTGCGTCAATTGCAAGGTTCGCTCCCCACCCATCTAGTACATCGCCTTGATCGTCCGCGACTGTTCGAAACAGATAAAGGCCGACTCAGTTAGCGGTATAATCTAGCGTGGAGTGGATCAGGGCCCACTCTCCGCTTTCCTTGCGATAGACGAACGATTGTCCGAATCCCGCTGGGATTGACTGCTTGACTTTATCAAATTGCACTCTGGCAGATCGCTCCATCGACGAAACGACGACAATGGCAGTGCTGTAACCGGCATCGAAGACAGGCATTGAGATATCAACGCGCCTTATGCTGATCGCAGGCTGCTGATAGCGCTGTTCAGTGTCGGCTGGAGGCGCTCCTCTTCTAAGGTTATCCAGTCGTTGGCTCCACATTTCATTGGCTTCGGCTTCGGAGCAGAAATGGCCCCGTGTCAGCCCGGCGGGGTCGATAATGTCAGAAGGCGCGGTGCCGGTGTGAGGCGCGCTGACGTCTGCATAAAAGCTCAAGCCAAGATACTGTTGGGCCAAGGTCACATAGACAGCGCGACTGGACCATTGTTTCGCAAAGATACAGGGCTGCTGATCCGGGACATGGTCGCGGAGGACATTCTGGATCAGAGTTGCCGCTTCTTGGTTCGCCCGATCTATTGCCCTTTCCAACCGTTGCTCGGCTTCATCGTCCGCCCGGATTGGTTGCGGGAACAAAAGCAGAAAAACGACGGCAGAGCGCAAGAGCAAGACCAGTATCCCGGCGATTTTCCTAGCGTGTGATCGTAGCGGATTGCGCACTGAGGTAAATCTACCTTTCCTTGATGCGGCGTCGTAAGGAGGGCCGAGCAGACGGATCAAACGTCTCCTTGGTATGTCCGCTGCCCCTCCGCTATTCGTCTTCGCTGTCGCCAGCATTGGCCAGAACTTGCGCCGGGTCTGGCCCGGCGACTGCAATCTCCCGGCAAGCCGGGCCCTCAGCCCGCGGACCACCGCCGCAAGGCCCATCCTCGACACCTACGGCGTTGGTGCCGACGGTCTCGACGGGCATGGGCAGGACGTGCGTAATGTCGCCGTCGAGCAATCGCTCCGGGGGGCTTTTCATGCGTCTGGCTATTGGTTTTGGATTGGCCCAAGGGCCCGCTTTGCAGCGCGGCGCCAGGCCGTTTGGCGCTCTCCTCGGGCTTGTCCTGACCATTTTCGGACCAGGCACCGCCGTTGCCTTCGAAGCCCCGCCAACGGTCAGCGCCGCTTCAGTGCTTGGCGCGCAGGCCTCCGGTCCGAATTATCGTGTCGACCCCGAGGTGCACAGCGACGGCCTGTTGCGACTCTTCGTGCTCAAAACAGCATTCGGCACTTTTGACATAGCCGGCGAAGGACTGATGCGCGAGCGCATCCGCGAATTGTCGGCCYTTCGCAAGCTGAACGAGATGTCCGCGTCGGATGTTTTCGTGAAGTCGCTCGAGCGGCAAGCCGCTGCTCCCCTGCGCTTCGGCGCCGACCTCATCACGTCGCCGGCGGAGACGCTGAAGCGATCCGCCTCAGGTGTCGCCAACATGTTCAGCCGGATTGGAACCGGCATCGCCAACACCAGCGCCAGCCGCGACAGCGTTGCCGGCAGCCTTCTGGGCGTCGATGCAGCCCGGCGGGCCTTGGCGGTCCAACTCGGCGTCGATCCTTATACCGATTTCCCGCCGCTGGCCGCCAAGCTGAACGACATTGCCACAGCCAGCGCGATGGGCGGGCTTTCCGTCAGGGGCATGATGCTGGCGATCCCGGGGGGCGCCGGTGTCGCCATCAGTTCCACGACGACCGTCGATAGCGTTCGGGCCACTCTGGCGGAACGCACCTCGACCCAGATCGTGGAACAGGTGATCGGCATGCTGACGCGCATGAAGGTCTCTCGCGCACTGGCGGAGCGCTTCGTCCAGAACCGATCCTATACGCCGACCGACCTGCTGCTGATCACAAAGGCGCTGGCCTCGCTCAAGGTCGGCGGAAACGCGCTCTTCGTGGCGAAGGCCGCCGAGGCGACGACGCGTGAAGAGGCCTATTTCCAGCGCAGCCGCGCCCTGCTGCTCGCGTCCAACGCCAAGGCCCTCGGCATCGGCCCGTTCGTCGGGGTTGGCGGCTTCCCGCTGAACCGCTTGAAGGACGGCCGTCTGCTGGCCCTGTTCCCGCTCGACGAGATCGCCTGGACCGAGACTGTCGCCGGCCTGTTCGGCAAGGTCTCGTCTGTGAACCCTGGCGATGGAAAGGCTCCGGTGCTGGCGACCAACGGCACGCTCACGCCGATGGCGCAAGCCGAGATCAGCCAGGCGGGCTGGACTGTCGAGCGCGTCAAATAGCGAGCGGCTGCACAAGGCGCGCCTTGGCCAAAGGCGAGCACCGTCCAGAATACAGAAGGATAGGGGCATCGCAGCGCGCCTGCGTCTCCATCTCCGGGCTGTCATGTCCATTCGCGCAGCGCGGAGAGACGCAGCGGCTCCGGCAGAGGAGGGGGCTTGGGCCAGCTCGATGCGTAGCGAGCTTTCCCGTGCTTCCCAGGCTTACGTCAGCTTGCTGCGTTGCGATTACGGAATCCCGGAACATCCGGGGCCGCTGCCGGGTTAAGATGAGATGCGGCTCGCAACACCCGATGAACCCGGCCTGGCACCGCCTCGGGCAAGGCCCGGACAGGGCAGTGTCGATCGATCTGCCGGCGCGACAACACATCGAACGATCGCACAGGGAATAACGCCGCATGCACGGCGTTTACCTCCGCTTCCCCGGTCGATGCCGGCCGAAATCCGTCTGCGATCAAAGAGGACAGTTCGATGACCTCCGCCAAGAAACCAGACAGCGAATTCGACCGCGCCCGTGCAGGGATTGAAGGCACGGACAAGAAGGGCGCCGGGAAGCCCGACAAGACCATGCCCGCGGCAGGCCCCCATGTGAAAGAAGGCTCGACGAACCATGACGCGACGCCAGGGGCCGGCGCACTGCCCTCGACCAAGCCGCGCAAGGATGTTGACGCCGGGACGGGCTGAGCGAGCCGCAGGCCTTCCCAGGCGGCTCGCGCCTTGGATACGCGGCCGGCACTTCGAGTCTCGCAGCAGGGGCGTCTGCCATCGGAATCCTGCGTGCGTATCGATCGAAAGTGCGCTTGAATGTCAGGCGCTTGTCCCGGCGATAGGAGATGTCCCGCTTCGATGGCGTGGGCGAGCAGGCCGATTTCTCCCGATTTCCTGACAAGGCTTGAAGGAATTTGACATGCGCCAACCAACGCATGGGCGCTTCGATTACACCCACGCCGAGCTTTGGGCTGACGGCGCCGTCCATGTGCTTGGCATTGCCTTGGGCATGGGTGCGGTCGCCATTCTGATCGCGAGAGTGCTCGCGACGGCTTCGCTGTCCGATCTGGTTCCTGTCGGGATCTACAGCGTCGCGCTGCTTGCCGTTCTCAGCGTTTCCGCCCTCTACAACATGTGGCCGGCGTCGCCCATGAAATGGCTGCTGCGACGCTTTGATCATTCAGCCATCTACGTCTTGATTGCCGGTACCTACACCCCCTTTCTGATGAAGCTCGGCCAAGCCGTTGTGGCGCAATCCCTATTGGTTGCCGTATGGATCGCGTCGCTCGCCGGCATCCTGCTCAAGCTTGCGCTGCCGGGCCGGTTCGATCGCGTTTCGATCGTTCTTTATCTCTGCCTCGGTTGGAGCGGCGTGATCGTGTGGGAGCGCGTTGCGCAGTTTCCGGCGGTCACCTTGTGGCTCATGCTGGCGGGCGGCGTTCTCTACACGGTGGGCGTCCTGTTCCACGTCTGGCGGAGCCTTCCGTTTCAGAACGCCATCTGGCACGTCTTCGTCCTCGCGGCGTCCGGCTGTTTCTACGGGGCTGTGCTTGCGACCTACGGTTGGGCTCCATCGGCCTGAAGCTTCCTGCAGCTCCTTCCGAAACGACAGTGTGGAGACCGATCGCATCGCCGACCGACGTCCAAAGGCCGTTCAACACGTCTGCGTCGGATTCGCCCGGGTATCGGCCCTTTGAATGGCATCGAGGACTGAGGTCTCGGCATATGGCTTCCGTAAGAAGACGGTGCCGGAGGGCATTTCGTCGGCCAAGGGCGATACGCGGCCCGATGCAAGGATGAGAACGACCGGAGGCCATCGCTCGCGGATAGCATGGAGCAGCTTCAGGCCGTCCATCGACCCGGGCATCTCTATATCGGAGAACACGACACGGATGTCGGGCCGCGTCTCCAGAAGAAGGATGGCATCGTCAGCGTTGGCCGCTTCGATGGCGTCGTAGCCCGCGTCTTCGATCAGTGCGACCGCATTCATGCGGATAATGGGCTCGTCTACGACAAGAACGACGGTCTTTGTCATGGAGAGCTTTCGGCTGTGAACCGACTTAACTGGCGCCAGCCATGGTTGTTGCGTATAATTGAAAAGAATTGTTCATGTTACAATTAGAAATTCGTTAGGGTGCCATACCCTTATCCATTCATGAGGGTTCGCCGCGAGGGCATTTCGCCACTGACGCCGGCTTGCCGGACTTGGCGCCCCCTCCCGCCAGCCCGCGGCCGCAGCCTGGTTCGAGATCAAGGCTTTCTCTTCGGCAAAGCCAGCCCCGAGCCGGCTGTCGCAGGCTGCCGGCAGCCTACGCCCGTTCTTAAGCCGGCCGCTTGGTCCCTTGGGGGGGCGAATAGTTCCAATGACGTCGAGGCACGTGCTATCAGTCACTTAAGAGGAGCATGTGAGCCCGGTCGGGCTTTGCTATAGCCATGGAAAGATCCGTGGACCCGCTTTCGCTCCGAGAGCTGTCGACAGCCGAAAAGGCCTGTCATGGCACATCGCGCAGCGAGGTATGACTCTTTCCGGACCAAGACGTCATTTGGCTCTCTGGCGACCCTTCAAGCCTCAAGACGCGATAATCCTGACGGAGCGCGCCAAGAGCCGACTCCGACTTCTTGCCCGCAAGCGGACCTACGTCGCAAAGCACAATGCGGTCGGGCCTAGCCCGCATAAAATCGGGATAGAAGACCTTTTGTATGGTGCTGCCCATAAATGCGGAGACGATCGTCCGCCTTGTAGGTTAGGAGCGGGCGTCACGGATCCCAAGAATTTGCGTAAGCGGTAGAGGGCGGATCCACGGCGCGCGTCCCCTCGCAATGGGGCAAGCGCAAGGATATTTTTTGTAATTTCGCCCCGATATGTGAAATAAAGCATATATTTTGAAACGAATTACCGAGTTCACATGTTGCGTCTAGAGAAATAATTTAACAAAAAGATTGACCTTATCGGTTGTTTTCTATAATTTGATTTTTGTCGATATTGCTTGGACGGTCGTTGTTATTTTCGCGCTCAGCGCGTTTCTGGTAAGTTCCCCCTTTCGAAATCGTTCTGAACTCGCCGGGCACTCGCTTGGCGAGCGACAGGTCTTGCCAAAAGGAGGGTTTCTTATGACCACCGGCACAGTGAAATGGTTCAACTCCACCAAGGGTTTCGGCTTCATCCAGCCTGACGACGGCAGCCAGGACGTCTTCGTCCATATCTCCGCCGTCGAGCGCGCTGGAATGCGCGACCTTGCGGAAGGCCAGAAGCTCGGCTTCGAAGTCGCCCGGGACAACAAGTCCGGCAAAATGGCTGCGGAGCAGCTCCAAGCCGCCTAATCAGACTGCCTCGTCGACGATGACCACGGATGTACTGGCATTGTCGCAGCAGTCCTTCGAGGAAGGCCAAGCTCATGCTTGGCCTTTTTCATTTCTGCCAGCTTTAGATTATATTCGAGAGCCGACGTCGCCCCCGAAACTCCCGCCGCTTGCTATCGCCAGAGGAAGCAATCACGGCCATGAACGAGCACCGCAGGATTACCCGCTCCCCCCTTTCTTGCAGCGTCCAGGTCGGTGATCTTACGGTCGAGGTCGCCATCTATAGGATCGAGAATGACGGTTGGACGCTGGAGCTGGAAGGCGGCACCTCCACAATTTGGTTGAGGTCATTTGCGACTGATACCGAAGCCATGGCCGAATTCATCGAGCATGCGGAGCACGTCGGTTTGGCAAATCTGGTTGCCGTACCGCTCACCGTCCACTAGCGCGGCAAGTTGGCTCGTGTCGCACGGTGGAATCGCACTGAGAAGCTTTTGGGCCGACGGCTTTTCTTCCTTTTATGCCCTTAGAGCTTCAAGCGTTTCACCCGTCGGCGATGCCTTCGAGCAGCCACCGAAAAGCCCTCGGCCAGGCGGACTTGTTGTAGCCGCGCCGCTGCGAACGTTGAGCAGACAGGCATGTTCCGCGATCTAGCCAGAGGTTGCGCCATCCTCGCGCAGAGCCGGGCAAAGCCCGCCCCGACATCCGCATCGTCTTCTGCGATATAGAGATGCCCGGATCGATGGATAGCTTGAAGCTGATCCACGCGGTTCGCGAGCGCTGGCCGCCGATAATCCTGATCCCGTCGTCGGGCCGCGGGTCACCGCTTGTCCACGAAGTGCCCGACCATGTCGACCGCTATGGGCGGCGGAAGCGATGGCTGTTCCGGTGAGGAAAGCGCGGTTCGAGCGGGAGACCGAGGCGATCTGCGACGAGCACCTACACCCTCCGGGAGCCGAATAGATCGACGAAACCATCAGTCTCTCTATGCGGTCGTCGCGGCGACGCGAACGAGCAATTGCTTAAGCAGACACAGCAGCCCCGGGGAGAGCCCGGCGGTGCTCGATGCCCGAAAGGGTCGCGTAGACAATAATGCCGGGCAGAACCCAACCCAGAACACGGCAGAGTTTCGGCGCCGGCGATCTTGCCCAGCGGCGGGATTGACGGGACATGAGCCATTCCGCCGGCTCGGAAGGTCGGCTGAGACCCGAAGCCGACACCTCGTCGGTGCGCTGCGCGAAGGAGTATTTTGCGCAGCACGAAGAGACGCACCGGGACGGCGGGGGCGGTCCGGCGGGAGGAGGGGGCTTGGTGGCTGTCGGGCCATGCGTTCACTTCGCGCCCTCTGAAATGGTAAAATGGCCGATGCCAATCTCGGCTTACCTGCAGGCAGGCCTGTTCGTGGTGGCTGCGGCCACCGCGTTGTTCGCAAGCGCCGGCACGGTCGCCATCCCCGGCTTTTGGACGTATCTGGCAATCCTCGCCATCGTCATGATCGTTTCGTTCGCAGTGCTCGATCCGGACCTGCTGCGCGAACGCATGCGGCCGGGCGGCAACAAGCCGCCGCCCGCGTTGAGAGCGTTCTCGCTCATCCTGTTCCTGCATTGGATCGTTGCCGGGCTCGACCGTGGTCGTTTCCATTGGAGCGACAACGTGCCCGGCTGGCTGCAGGGCATGTGCCTGTTCACGGTCGGCGCCGGCTACGCCCTGGCACTCTGGGCCATGCGCGTGAACCGGTTCTTCTCCTCGGTCATTCGCATCCAGACCGAGCGTGGTCACCACGTCGTCACCACGGGACCCTACGCCTTCCTCCGCCATCCCGGATACAGCGCCGGGATTCTGATCATGGTGGCAAGCGGACCCGCACTGGGATCGTGGCTCGCGGCTGCGCTCATCGTGATCTTCAGCCTGCCATTCCTGCTCTATCGCGCCATTACGGAGGATCGCATTCTCCAGGCCGAGCTTGCAGGCTATTCGGACTACGCCGCGCGGGTCCGATGGCGGCTCGTTCCGGGCATTTGGTGAGCGTGCTCCTCACCCGGCAGCTCAGCACTATCGGAACCGAGATGAGCCACGTCCTCTTCCCAGCCCCGGGCGCAGGCAGGGAAGCTGAAACCGACGATGATGAGCGGCATAGCCATGCACATTGTCCGGTATTTGGATTGCGATGATCGGGAACAGCGGGAACGGTCCGCTAATTGCGAGATGACCGCATTCCCGGCCGCTTTTTAACCTCAGGATCGGCCAACAGGCGTGCGTATTCATCGCTTTCCACCGGCACGAGCGCCACGCGCGCCTCGGCATCATGATGCAGACCGAAACCGTATTGCTTCACCAGTGGCGAGGCGCGCAAACAGGCTTGCGGCTTGTCGAATAGCCGCGCCGCAGCATCCGCTCCTTTGCGCGCTTGCTCGACCGCCCGCAGAAGTTCGTCTGAAGTCAGTTGATAGGGCCGCGCTGCCAGCATCTCGTACTGCATCCCAGCGACTGTGCCTGGCTTTGCCGGAGGCGCGCTCAGCAGGGCCGCGCAATCCGCCGCCACGGTGATCAGCGTGGTGCGGTAGTTGGTGGAATGGCTCATCAAAGCTCTCTGGGCAGGCGCAACGTCTGTGCAGACTGTTTCACAGTCACGCTTTCCCGTCATGGGGCAGATCGGCATAGCGCTGTCGTAGCTGCTTTGGTCCGCCTGTCGCCGTTCAGTCCCCTTTCGGCCATCCGCCCTCGACCTTCGGAACGTCTGCTAATGGGTAGCCTGCCACCACACCAGCCTCTCAGGAGGATGCGCAGAGAGGCGGCTCAGCAACCCGACCCTTACGATCATTCATCTCAGGCACGCATAGCGTTTAGTGATTTTCTGAACGAATAGTCTGGTGGGCCGCAATCGGTGGGGGCATAGGCGGCGACCCGTGCCTGCGCGGAATAGCCCGCGGAGGCAAAGCGGTGGCGCCGCGGATGACTCCGCTGCTCGTTTGGCGCGCTGGCGCCTTCAGGCGCGCGATCGCCGGAACGGCTGCTTCACTTGCGTGATGGAGGAAGAGGCCGAGCGGCGTGATGCGCCTGGCCACGGGATGCAGGAAGGGTCTCGCACCGGGCGTCCGCGGACGCAGCTGGTCAGGCGAGTCTGAGGATCGTGGTCTCGGCCAGAAGATAGGTTTCCCCGGAGGGGAAGCGGACCTCGACCTCCCCGGTTTCGAGCAACTCCCAGACTGCGAACCCGCCGGCCACGAGTTGGCCGATATGGCTCATGACAAGCGCCTTGTCCGGGTCGTCCTTCGCAAGCGCGACGAGCGCGCCAATCGCGTCCTCCGTCCCAGGGAGTCTGCGCCGGCTCGTTCTGGCGTTGAAACCGCCGCTCGAAAACATCGCGAAAACGTCCTCGTATCGGTCCCCGAGCGCGCCAGGCTGCAGCAACCTGACGGCTACAGATCGACCCGTCGAATGATCATCCAGTGGCTCACAAGGCTATCCCGGCATCACGCCGATCATGGCCGGCAACGGAAATCCAGGATCGCGCTACAACGCGCCGCGGAACGTCAGATTGATACGCATGCGCCCGACGGTTCCGTGAACGCCATCCTTCAGCTCGGGAACACCGTGATAGAACAGGCGAGATGGTCCGCCCCACACGGCGACATCGCCGTGCCGAAGCGCATATTTCTTCACCGGGTCGTTTCGCTTCAGGCCGCCGAACTGGAATGTCGCGGGCAAGCCGAGCGAGACCGAGACGATCGGATTGGCGAAATCGCGCTCGTTCCTGTCCTGATGAAGAGAAAGCCGGGCGCCTGGCTCGTAGCGATTGATCAGGCAGGCATCAGGTCGAAAATCAGGATAACCGGCGCGTGCGGCGGCCGTGATCGCGAGCTTGAGGAAGCAATCCGGCATGGGTGGCCACGGGCGCCCGGTCTCGGGATCGTTGCGATCATAGCGATAGCCGGTCCGGTCCGTGACCCATCCAGCCGCCCCGCAATTGGTCATGGCCACGGACATGACGAAGCCCCCGGGCGTGACCATGTGCCGGAAGGGGGCCTGTTCGGTGATATCAGCCAGGGCGCTGAGCAAGTCCGCCTCGAAGGGCAGCGCGGCGCCACGCAGCAGCATCGCGCCGTCGGCCATGATCTCGGTCGATGGTTCCTGCGTATCGAGCGTTTCAAACAAATCGAGCATGACGGGCCTATTTCAACGTGTTTCCGCGCTCGCGCGGCATTCGCCAGAGATACCAGGAGGCGACCGTGCGATGGGGCGCCCAGGCCTTCGAGATCTCGCGCAATGCCCTGGGCTTGGGCTGCTCATCAAGCGATTTCAGCGCGCGGTAGCCTTCGCGAACCCCGAAATCGTCTGCCGGAAGGATGTCCATACGCTCCAGCGAGTACATCAGCAGCATCTCGACCGTCCAACGGCCGACGCCCTTGATGGCAATCATGCGGGCGATGATATCTTCGTCGTCCATCTGGATTGCGATATCGCGCGCAGGGATCACGCCCGTCGTCGCGCCTTCCGCAATGGCCTTGATGGTTGCGATCTTGCTGGCGGAGAAGCCGCAGGCTCGCAGTGCATCGAATTCCGCCGCAATGAGATCCTCAGGGTTCGGAAAGGCCTGGCCATCAAAGAGCGCCTTGAGGCGGCCGATGATCGCGTCCCCGGCTTTGGCCGTCAGCTGCTGATAGGCGATGGCGCGCACCAGCGCTTCATAGGGCTCGCGGGCGGCCTTGGGATCGTGCCGGCATGGGCCAACCCGGGCAATTAGCCTGGCCCAGTCCTCGTCGAGCTTCGTCAGGAAGACGACCGAGTCATCGTAGCGCGCAAAGAAATTCATCGAGGACCAATCTTGTCAGGCATTCGGCGGGGCGGCCGCAGGCTTACGCCGTCCGGGCAGCCTCGCGATCGAGAAGGGTTCGCTTGCGCTCGACACCCCAGGCATAGCCCGAGAGCGCTCCGTCATTGCGCACGACACGATGGCAGGGGATCGCTACAGCCAGGGTGTTCGCTGCGCATGCGCCAGCCACGGCGCGCACCGAGTTCGGTGATCCGATGCGGCGAGCGATCTCTGAATAGGACACCCTCGCTCCGACCGGAATCTCCTGCAGGGCCCGCCAGACGCGACGCTGGAATGCGGTGCCGCGGACATCGAGCGGAAGATCGAGGCCGAGGCCGGGATTCTCGACGAACCCGACGACGCGAGAGATCAACGCCTCGTATTCGCGATCCGCACCGATCAGGCGGGCCCTGGGAAACCTGTCCTGAAGATCCCGGAGGAGTTCATCGGGATCGTCGCCGAGCAGGATCGAGGCGACGCCCTTCTTGCTCGACGCGACCAGAAGCGCCCCAAGCGACGTCTGCCCGATGGCGAACCTGATCTCCTCATTGGCTCCGCCGGCGCGAAATCGTGACGGGGTCATGCCGAGCATCCCGGTCGACTTCTCGTAGAAGCGGCCGCTTGAATTGAAGCCCGCGTCATAGATCGCCTCGGTCACGCTATGGCCGGCGCGGAGACCCTCGCGGACCTTCCTGGAGCGATCTGCCGCAGCATAATCCTTCGGGGTCAGGCCGGTCGTCGCCTTGAAGATGCGGTGGAAATAACCGGGACTGCGCCCAACCGCGAGGGAAAGAGCCTCCAGCGACGGTTCCTCCTCGCTATCCTCGATGATCCGACAAGCCTTGGCGACCAGGGTGGCGTTCCCGGCCTCTGACGACACTCCGTCGGGGTTGCAGCGCTTGCAGGGGCGAAAACCCGTCGCTCGCGCGCGCTCCAGCGTCTCGTGAAGCGTGACGTTATTCGGATTGGCCGTCCGCGATGGGCAAGACGGGCGGCAATACACTCCTGTCGTCGAGACGCTGTACCAGAGCTGCCCGTCAGCGGTCTTGTCGCGAGCGACGATGCGCGCCCAGCGCGGGTCGTCCGCGACCGTGAGGGGAAATGCGCTTTGCCTGGCGCTGTGCCTGGGCGTGAGCTTTGCGAAGATGGTCATTGTTGTCATCTCGGAACATCCTGGCCCGACCGTGCACCTGATCGACGTTCGCGACACTCCGATCCTTGCTTTCAAATCGGATGTCTCCCACCCGATTTCTGCAATGGATGCGCCGCGCCCATCCGCGAGCGCCAAGAAATCCGAGATCGCCAAGAAAACCGCGAGCGGGCCAGGCCCGGCACAAAGAGGCCCGCACAATCATGTGCAGGCCTCTCGGTGGTGGTGCCGATGACAGGCCGCGCCGCCCGCAGGCTCGGCACGATCGGGATCAGGCAGCCGTGACGAGGCCGAGCTGCGTCATGGCGGTGAGCCCGTCGTCCAGGCCGATCTCCTCGACGATCTTGCCGTCCACCACCTTCAGGACCGTCGTGCCGGTGAAATGCATCTTGCGGCCGGTGGCGGCGGGAAGGGCCTCATAGCCGACCAGGAAATCGTCGAAGGCCGCCCCCGTATGCGTGCCGCCGCCTTCCCACTGGCCGACGACATAGTCGCCCTCGGCGATCAGGTCGGCGGTGCCCCAGAAGTTGAGGTCCGGAAACGCCGCCCGGAAGTCGGTCATGAAGGCCTTGATGTCGGCGCGGCCGCGGCGAGGCTCGTGCAGCGAATACTTCAGGAGCATATCGGGCGCCGCGATCTCATCGATCACAGCAAGATTGACGTCCTTGCCCCAGAATTCGGTGAACCAACGGCCGACGACGGCCTTGTTGTCATCTGCTTTGCTCATAGGAAAACATCCTTCCATCAGCGTTCTTTCGGCCAGCGATGTCGTTCGTCGACCTGAGCAAAGGGATACGGGGGGCGGATCGGGACAAAACTCCGATTCATGACGTCGAATCCAAACAACGGAATGAGCCTCGTTCGAAGCCTTGCTGGCCGCGGCCATTGCGCGATGAGATCACGCCCCCGAACGGGGCTCGGTACGGCGAGTTGGTCGATCCGCAGTTCGTCTACAAGATCCAGCGCATCGATCATGGCCAAGCCGAGGGGGAGGTGGGTCTTTGCCTCCCGGATCAAGGCGATGTCGCGGTGAGAGTCGCGCAAGCCATGTCCCGCTTCATCGCAAGACCGCATCGGCTGTAGCGAGACTGGCTTGGCAGATCCGAGCGCTTTGACGGCGACCATTCGAGGTTGCAAGGGCGGCGCCGCAGCAATCATAAGGAACGATGTTCAGCTTCTTCGATTCACTTGTTGATTCGACAGCATCGCCTCCGGGCGAGCCCCCCAGCGGACTGCGAACGTTCTATTGGCACTTCGTCCGCCAGGCGAAGGGCCTGTTCGCAGCGCTGTTCGTGGTCGGCTTTGTGCTCGCCGTCCTTGAGGCCGTGGTGCCTTATCTGATCGGGCGCCTCGTCTCGATCCTGTCATCGGTCCCACGCGAGCGCGTTTTCGACGCTGCCGGCCAGCTTCTTCTGGTCATGGCGGCGATCGTGCTCGTCGCCCGGCCGCTGGGCACGATCCTGTTTCGCCTGCTCGTAAACCACTCGATCGCCGTCTCTTTCACGACGCTGGTGCACTGGCAGAATTACTGGCACGTCGTGCGCCAGCCGCTCTCTTTCTTTCATGACGACTTCGCCGGGCGGTTGGCCAGCCGGGTCATGCAGACGGCCCGGCCGCTGCGCGAGAGTATCGTCTCCTTCGTGCGCGCGGTCTGGCAGATCCTGGTTTTCGGCGCGACCGCGATCGGTCTTCTCGGCACGCAGGACATTCGCCTCGCCGCGCCGATGTTGGTCTGGTTTCTGCTCTACGGTGCACTCCTCGCCTACACGTTGCCGAAGGTGCAGGTCCGGTCGCGCGAGACTTCGGAGACGCGCTCCGCCATCGCCGGCAAGGTCGTCGACACGTTCACCAACATCATGACGGTCAAGCTGTTCGGGCGCCGGACCGATGATGACACCTATGTGCGCGACGGCTTCCTGCGCTTCCAGGCTGCTTTCGCCCGCCAGCAACGGCTCAATACCGTCTATGTCTTCTGCCTGGTCTGCCTCAACGCGATCCTGCTGGTGACGACTGGCGGGATCGGCGTCTGGCTTTTCTCCGAGGGCCGGGTCGACGCGGGCACGCTGACGACCGCCCTTCTTCTGACAACCCAGATCATCGCCATGTCGGGTTGGGTGGCGTTCGAAATTGCGGGCATTTTCGAGAATATCGGCATCGTGCAGGAAGGCATGAAGACGATCGCGCAGCCGCTGAGCCAGCTCGACAAGCCTGACGCGCGTCCGCTCGAGGCTCCCCATGGCGAGATCCGTTTCGAGGATCTGCATTTTCACTACATGAAGCCGCACCGCGTGGTGGAGGGGCTATCCTTGACCGTTGGCGCCGGCGAAAAGGTCGGTCTGGTCGGGCGCTCGGGCGCGGGCAAGTCCACGCTCGTCAATCTGCTGCTCCGCTTCTATGAGCCGCAATCGGGCCGAATTCTGATCGACGGCCAGGATATCGCCTGCGTCACCGAGGAGTCGCTGCGCGCACGGCTCGCGCTGGTGGCTCAGGATTCGTCGCTGTTGCATCGCTCGATCGGCGAGAACATCCTTTACGCCCGCCAGGATGCCGATGAGTGGATGATGCGTGACGCGGCCCGGAAGGCGCAGGCGGACGGCTTCATCGAGACGCTGGTGGACGGCAAGGGGCGCCATGGATACGAGGCCTTCGTCGGCGAGCGCGGCGTCAAGCTCTCCGGCGGGCAGCGCCAGCGCATCGCGATCGCGCGGGTGATCCTGAAGGACGCCCCGATTCTCCTGCTTGACGAGGCGACGTCATCGCTCGACTCGCAGGTCGAGGCCGCGATCCAGGATGCGCTCGCGGATCTGATGCGCGGGAAGACCGTCATCGCGATCGCGCATCGCCTCTCGACGCTGCAACTCATGGACCGCCTTGTGGTCATGGATGGCGGGCGCATTGCCGAGCAGGGCTCCCATGCGCAATTGCTCGATCGCGGCGGGCTCTACGCCGACCTCTGGGCGCATCAATCTGGAGGCTTCATCGTGCCGCCACGCCCGCAGGGTTCTCGGACGCCGTAAGGTCGTCGAGCACACTCATTCGGCGGCTCTCGTCATCGAGGCAGCGAGGCCGATTGCGAGCTCAAGGCCGCCGATGATGCGCCCCCGTCGTTCCCACCGCGCTGGAACCGCAGCAGATCGCGAACCCGTCTGCCTCCCCGAAGGCATGGTTCAACCTCATCAATGTCGTGCCGGCATTGGCCGGCCGTGATATCCTGGATTATTCGATCGGACATCGCATCCGATCCGATGATCTCATTTTTTGTGCTTGCATCGGCTCTGCCCCGAAGACCGCAATCCACATTTCGGGCCGATGCTTCAGTGTTGCGCCACCAGTCCATCCTCGGCCTCTCGGGAGAGCACCATGGACGACACGCCCCACGCCGCATCGACCCTTGCGCCTCCCGCGGCAGCGCAGGAGCCTCCCCCGCATGTCACGCTGATCCAGATGGCGACGGCCGCCTGGGTCTCGCGTCTGGTCTACGCAGCCGCGAGGCTGGACCTCGCCGACCACCTGGCCACCGGCCCTCGCAGTGCCGAGGAGCTGGCCGGCCCGCTGCGGCTCCATGCGCCCTCGCTCCATCGCTTCATGCGCTGCCTCGCCAGCCTGGGCCTGCTTGCCGAGCAGGCCGGCCAGCGCTTTGCCCTGACGGCGCTGGGGGAGGCGCTGAAGACGGGCGCGCCCGGTTCGGCGCGGGCCACCATCCTCACCGCCGGCAGCCCCTGGTTCGCGGGGGCCTTCGACGACATCGCCTATTCCTTGCAGACCGGCAGGACCGCGTTCGAGAAGGCGCAGGGCGTGCCGGTCTTCGACTATCTCGGCCAGCATCCGGACGAGGCCTCGCTCTTCAGCGAGACGATGGTCGGCTTCCACGGCCGGGAGCCGCCCGCTGTCGCGGAGGCCTATGACTTTTCGGCCTTCGGCACCGTCGTCGACGTCGGCGGCGCCACCGGCAACCTGATCGCGGCGATCCTGGCGCGGCACGAGGGGCCGCGCGGCATCCTGTTCGACCGGCCCCATGTGGTGGCCGACGCGCCGGCCCTGCTGGCGGAACGGGGCGTGCAGGCGCGCGTGGCGATCGAGCCAGGCAACTTCTTCGAGACGGTCCCCACCGGCGGCGACGCTTATGTGCTGTCCCACGTCATCCACGACTGGAGCGAGGAGCAGTGCCTCACCATCCTGCGCCATGTCCGCAAGGCCATGCAGCCCGACGGACGGCTGCTGCTGGTGGAGATGGTGCTGCCCGCCGGCGACACGCCCCATCCCGGCAAGGTGCTCGACATGGTGATGCTGGTGCTGCCCGGCGGCCAGGAGCGAACGGAGGAGGAATACCGCCAGCTCCTCGCCAAGGCCGGCTTCCGCCTGACGCGGGTGATCCCCACCAGCTCCGACGTGAGCATCGTCGAAGCGGTGCAGGGGGCGTAATCAGGGATGCGCTTGATTGGTGAGCGCCTTTGATCGTCATGGCTTCGGTCCGGCCGGTCCGGAAGACGGTGCGCTTCGAGAACCAGCCGATGGTTACGGCCGGTGTCACCCCACAGCGGCAGCGCGGCACGGAAAGCCTCGTCCGTCCGTAGCGCTTGGCGCTGCATCAGAATTGCGCCAGGTCCGGACGTTGGGGCCTTGCCAGGAAGCTGACGTCCGTGGCGCATCGTCACACCTCGCGGCATCCCAACACGCGCTCGGCCCGTCGGCACGCAGTACGCTTCGTCAAACTCTACGCCAACTGAACCAGGCGGAGGGTGTTCTTGACCTTCGCAGCGAAACTCTCGGGACGCTGTTCATAGACCTGCCGAATCCTGCCCGCGTGGCAGAGCCAAGCTGTGTGGCGCGCGGTCGATCAGGAGGGCTATATTCTGGATGAGATCGTCCAGATTCGGTCTCGAAGAAGAGGACGGCGCCGTTTGCCGCCGTCTCTTCAGGAAACCCCGAATTTCCCGCGTTCAACGTACACCGACCACGCATTGCGTCAGGACATCATGCTAAAAAATGCTCTGCTGAATCAACGCTATGCGGTATTTGTCCTTGCCATGCTCGCTCTTGTCGCCTCGCTTGCCGGGGGGCTTGCCTATAGCGGGTGGCTGCTTGTCCCGGCGGTGGTTGCGGGCGCGCTGGTCCTTCTGGGCGTTCATGATATGCGCCAGCACAAGCATTCGATTCTGCGCAACTATCCAGTGATCGGGCATCTGCGCTTTCTGATGGAAAGCATCCGGCCGGAAATCCGGCAATACATCATCGAAAGCGACCATGACGAAGTTCCGTTCAGCCGGCAGGACCGCGCACTGGTCTACCGGCGCGCCAAGGGCGACGAGGACAAGCTGCCTTTTGGCACCTCTGAGAACGTCTACGGTTCCGGCTATGCGTGGTTGACCCATTCGGCCGCGCCGACGGCCATTGTCGACACCGATTTTCGCGTCCGGATCGGCGGACCTGCCTGCAGGCATCCCTACGAGGCCAGCATCTACAACATCTCGGCCATGAGTTTCGGCTCGCTCTCCGCCAACGCCATTCTGGCGCTCAACAATGGCGCGAGGAAGGGCGGCTTCGCACATGACACCGGCGAAGGCAGCATCAGCCGCTATCATCGGCAAGGCGGCGGGGACCTGATTTACCAAGTGGCGTCGGGCTATTTCGGCTGCCGCAACGAAGATGGCAGCTTCTCTCCCGAACGTTTTGCGGAACTGGCTGCTGATCCGCAGATCAAGATGATCGAAATCAAACTCAGCCAAGGCGCCAAACCGGGTCATGGCGGCATGCTGCCAGCTTCCAAGATCTCACCCGAGATCGCCGAGGCGCGAGGCATTGCGATGGGCGTAGACTGCATATCGCCTGTGGCCCACAGCACCTTTTCCACCCCGACGGGGCTGATGCAATTCGTCGGTGAACTGCGCGAGCTTTCCGGCGGCAAGCCGGTCGGCCTCAAGCTTTGTATCGGCCATCGCCGCGAATTCATGAGTATGGTCAAGGCCATGCTCAACACCGGCATCGTACCCGATTTCATTGTCGTGGACGGCGCGGAGGGTGGCACTGGCGCCGCTCCCGTCGAATTCGCCAACCGCGTCGGCATGCCGATGCTGGAAGGGCTGACCTTCGTCCACAACACGCTGCGGGGCGCCGGCATCCGCGATCAGGTCAGGATCGGGGCGGCTGGCAAGATCGTGTCAGCCTTCGACATCGCCCGCACGCTCGCGCTCGGGGCGGACTGGTGCAACGCGGCGCGCGGCTTCATGTTCGCAATCGGCTGCATCCAGGCCCAGTCTTGCCACACCAATCGCTGCCCAGTCGGTATCGCGACACAGGACCAGCGCCGCCAGAGCGCGATAGATGTCGGCGACAAGAGCGACCGCGTCGCGCGCTTTCATCGCAACACCATGCACGCGCTCGGCGAAATCGCGGGTGCGGCGGGCCTCAGCCATCCCAGCGACTTCATGCCCTATCACTTCATGTTCAGACAGAAGGACAACGAGTTCCTCGATGGCAACGAGGCCTTCCCCTATTTGCCGGAGGGATTTCTGCTGGGCGGAAACGAGTTTCCGGAGCTCGCCGATTGGTACAGCCGCTGGGATCGCGCCAGTTCCGACAGTTTTGCTCCGCCGGAGATTCCACATGGTCCGTTCCAAACGCGTCGGACCGCGAGGGCGATGGTGGGCGTCGCATAATCGCCACGACGTGCCGCTTGTGCGACCAGGGGATGACCAGCGACAAATGCTGCCAGACGCGACGTCTCGGACCCCGGCTGGTGGTCATTCCGTGCGGGGTCGGTCCGGACGCTGGGGGAGGCGCTGAAGACGGGCGCGCCCGGTTCGGCGCGGGCCACCATCCTTACCGCCGGCAGCCCCTGGTTCGCGGGGGCCTTCGACGACATCGCCTATTCCTTGCAGAGCGGCAGGACGGTGTTCGAGAAGGCGCGGGGCGTGCCGGTCTTCGACTATCTCGGCCGGCATCCGGACGAGGCCTGGCTGTTCAGCGAGACGATGATCGGCTTCCACGGCCGGGAGCCGCCTGCTGTCGCGGAGGCCTATGACTTTTCTTCGCGCCCGCTATGGTGATCACCGGCCTATCGGCCCGTTCCAGCAACTCGCAAGCGCAGCGCATCCTCAGCGTCGTCAGCCATTCATGCGGGCTCATGCCGGTCGCCAGTGAGAACGAGGTGCAGAGATGGAAGCGGCTGAGCTGGACCAGTCCGGCTCGTTCGTCGAGGCCACGCGCGTCATCCTCGGCCTCGCCGCGCCACAGCAAAGCGGCGTAGCGTGGATGATCCCGGGAAACGGTCCCCTTTTGGACGCCGATCACCAGGATTGGCGGAGACTCATTGCAGCCCGATTTTCTCCCCTGGGCCTACCCTGCCGCCCCAAGCCTCAAGCCGTAGCCGGAGCACGACGCTTACAAACCTGCGGGCGAATGGCTGTAAACTCGCCCTTAACCTCGATCGGTCAATTCGCTGGACTAGTAGTGAATTAGCGCAGGCTGCACCTGCTGCGGCGCAGGGAAGCAGATCTATGCGGCTGATCGTCGGCACAATCATCGTCCTAGTCTGCGTCTTCGGCGGCTATGCGGCGATGGGCGGCAAACTCCTCGTCCTTTGGCAGCCGTTCGAATTTGTTATCATCCTCGGTGCAGCGGTCGGTGCCTTCATCATCGGCAACACCGCGCCGGTGCTCAAGGCCGTGCCCGCCATGTTCGGCACGCTCATGAAGGGCTCCAAGTACAAGCCGGAAGCCTATGTCGAACTGCTGGCGATGCAGTATTCCTTGTACAAGCTTGCGAAGCAGAAGGGCCTGCTCGCGGTCGAGCAGCACATTGAAGATCCGAGCGAGTCGACGCTGTTCAACGCCTTCCCGACTTTTGCAGCGAACCATCATGCGGTCGAGTTCGTCTGCGACTACATGCGCATGTTGACGATGGGTGCCGACAACGTCCACGAGATGGACGCTCTCATGGACGAGGAACTGGAAACGCACCACCAGGAGCAGGAGCGCATCGTTGCGGCCATGCAGTCGATCGCCGACGGGACACCAGCGCTCGGCATCGTCGCCGCCGTTCTCGGCGTGATCAAGACGATGGGGTCGATCACCGAGCCGCCGGAGGTGCTGGGACATCTGATCGGCGGCGCGCTCGTAGGCACCTTCTTCGGCGTCTTCGTCGCCTACGGCTTCTTCGGGCCCATGGCGCAGTCGCTCAGGAGCATCTTCGAGGCGGAATCCAAGTACTACCTTTCACTCAAGGCGGGCCTCCTCGCCCATATCAGCGGCCAGCCGCCGGTGATGGCGGTAGAATTTGCTCGCAAGGCTCTGATGAGCGACGTCCGCCCGACCTTTAGCGAAGTGGAAGCGGCAACCGCCGATCTGCCCGCCAACATCTGACCCAATCTCCAGTAGGGACTCGATGGCCAAGCCCGCCCAGCCGATTATCATCAAGAAGGTCAAGAAGGCCGCTCATGCGCACCATGGCGGGGCCTGGAAGATCGCCTATGCGGACTTCGTGACCGCCATGATGGCGTTCTTTCTGCTGATGTGGCTGATCAGCATGACGACGCAGGAGCAGAAGATCGGCCTGGCGGAATACTTCACGCCGGGGGCTGTGAGTGCGAGCACCAGTGGCGCTGGCGGCGTCCTGATGGGTACCGCCCTGGACAAGTCGGGCAACAGGTCGTCGGCGCCCCGCGACGCGGCGAGGGGCATCACGGAGCAGGAGGACGGAGCGCGCCGGACCAGCTCGGGCCGCGCCAGCGACCGCGAAGTCAGCCGCCCGGCCGCCGGCGCGCAGGCCCAGCACAGCGCCGTAGCCAGCCTCCGGCAGGCGCTCCAGAACATGCCCGAAATAGCCGAGCTGTCGCGCAACATCGTGATCGAGCCGACCAAGGAGGGCTTGAACGTTTCCCTCGCGGACGAGCTCGGCCGGTCCATGTTCCCCGAGGGCTCGGTCGACCCCCACGAGCGCACCCGTCGCGTGCTGGTGGCGCTCGCGCCCACCCTGCGCGGACTGCCCAACCAACTGTCTGTCACGGGCCACACGGCCGCCGCGCGCCCGGGCTCGGTGCGGGCCGTCGATTCCTGGAGCCTCTCCGCCGGGCGCGCGCTCGCCGTGCGCGGGATCCTGTCGGGTGCCGGGCTCCCCAACGACCGCTTCGCTTCCGTGGTGGGACGCGCCGACACCGAGCCGGTCTTCCCCGACAATCCCTACATCGCGCCGAACCAACGGGTGACGATCACGCTGCTCAGTGCGGAGCCGCCGCTGCCCCCGAACGTCTTTCGCTGACGACAAGGCGCCTCGGCCGCCTGAGAGTCCGGTTGAGATTGAGCTCAGTCGCTGACACGCCGTAAGAGGCTGACAATTGCGACGTGGATTGGCTCACAACCGAGACGCCCTTGGCTGACGTTGTGGACGTCAGCAAAGGGCCACCTTTGCCTATTGCCGAGCGCGCCAGCCAGACTGCCCGAAAGTAGACTCCCTGGATGCCGGCAAAGGGCCGGCCCAGGCCTGCCCACCGACCTGCCAGCCCGACCCCGACCGAAGTCGCAGGCGCCTGGTCCATTTGCGGCATTGCGCTGACGAGGACGCGTCGCTTCAGGCACTGTCCGAAGCTCGGGGAGAGGCTCGGCCATCTCCGAGCCCCAATCTTAAGGATAAAATTAACGAGTTGTTTACTCTTTCCCGAGGCGTGCGACGCTCGTCAGGGTCGATTCAAAGTCCGGGCTCACATGCTTCATCTTCTCCGCGTCCTCACCCTCGCGCTCATGCTGGGCACGCCGGTGCTCGCATCGGCGGCCCCCGACCATCGACCGGCCGAGATCTCGTTTGCCGAGACGCTGAAGCTCGCCGAGGCTGGTCAGCTGAAGAGCGTCCGGCTCCTCGATGATCGCCAGGCGCGGGTAACGACGATGGATGGGCGCTCGGCCGTCATTCGGACGCCGGTGTCTCAGGCCTGGGCGATAGATCTGGCAAAGAGCGGCACGGACGTGGAATTCGGCAGTCCCGAGGTCAGTGCGCTCAGCCTGTCATTGGGAATTTTCGGGCTGGTGGCGCAAGTCCTGGTGCTGGCCCTGATCGTCGGAATGGCCGTCTGGTTGCTCCGCACTGTCCGCAGCAAGTCGAAGATCGGTGAGTTCATCAAACCTGGCGACCCAAAATCGTTCACCCGGTTCGATCACGTCGCGGGAGCTGACGAGGGCAAGCAGGCTCTCCGGGACATCGTGGCTTATCTGAAGGACCCGTCGAAGTTCGAAGCCGTTGGTGCTCGGGCAAGGAGCGGGGTTCTGCTCGAAGGTGATCCAGGCAACGGCAAGACTCTCCTGGCCAAGGCGGTGGCGGGCGAGGCCGGCGTTCCCTTTCTTTCGGTCTCCGGCTCTGCTTTCCAGGAGATGTTTGCCGGTGTCGGCGCCGCTCGCGTGCGATCGATCTTCAAACAGCTGCGCAAACGCGCTCCCTGCATTCTCTTCATCGACGAGATCGACTCGGTGGGAAAGCGGCGCTCCGATGGCTCGAGCTCGGTGGAAAACGATTCCGCCAACACGCTCAACGAGCTGCTGACGCAGCTTGACGGGCTCGGGTCCTCCGCGGGCATCGTCATCATTGGCGCGACCAACCGCATTGATGTTCTCGACCCGGCGCTGGTGAGGGCCGGGCGCTTTGATCTGCACATCACTGTGCCGGCACCCGACCAGATGGCCCGTGAGCGGATCCTTTTGGTTTCGGCGCGCGACGTCGAGATCGCCGCAGACGTCGATTTCGCGACGGTCGCACGCGGAACACCCGGTTTCTCGGGAGCCGATCTGGCGACCCTGGTGAATGAGGCTGCATTGCGTGCCGGCAAGCGCGGCGACCATCAGGTCAGGATGGCGGATTTCGAGGACGCGCGTGACGCCAAACTGCTCGGCGGCGACCAGCGCCACGGCCTGATGATCGATCCGGGCGAGATGGAAACGATCATCGTGCATGAAGCAGGGCACGCATTGGCCAACGTCCTGCAGCCGGAATGCGACCCGATCCACAAAGGCACCGTGGCTCCCCGCGGACGCTCGCTTGGGCATATCGCCATGCTGCCGCTGAAGGACCGTGTGCTGCTCCGCAAGTCGAAGCTGAAGGCCGAACTGATCGTCACGATGGCGGGCCGGGCTGCCGAGGAAATCAAGTTTGGCGATGACGCCATCACGAGCGGGGCTGCCGCGGACATCCACGAGGCGACCAAGATAGCCCGTGATATGATCACCCGCTTTGGCATGGGCTCGACGATGGCCAGCCGTGTCGACGGCGGCAGCGCGTTTTCGGCCCGACCGATCTCGGAGAATTCAAAGCAGCGCGTCGATGACGAAGTCGAAGAACTGCTGCGCGAATGCTACGCGGCGGCTCTCACGCTGCTGCGCGCCCATGAGCCTGCCCTGGATGCACTCTCCGCGCGTTTCCGGGAGCAGGACACGCTCTCCGGCGACGAGATCAGACAGATCGTCAAAGACACCATCGAGATGGCCAGTTTGAGCACAAGCCAGGCTGCCTGAAGCATCGGCCCGAAAAGTGGATTGCGGTTTTCGGGGCAAAGCATGCAATCACAGATGATCCAGCATGGTCGTCGCGCCGCGCGCCCTGATTGCGCGCGGCCCGGGAAATCCCGTTCGTCCCGACTGCCGACTGCCGACTGCCGGTTGCCCTGGTGGCGAACACCCAATCTTTGCCGTCCGGCCAGGATCGGACAGCGGATACTCAGGTCCGTCACAGGTCGACGACGACGTCGCCCAGAGGCTGGGAACAGCAGATCAGCACATTGACGCCGGCTGGTGGATCGATCGGCTCGGGCCGGTAGGCGACTTTTCCAGCCACGAGCCCGGTTTCACAGGAGTGGCAGACCCCCGTGCGGCAAGACCACCGCGTGGGGATGTCGCAGGCTTCGGCAAGCTCGAGGAGGCTCTGAAACGCCGGCCCCCAAGGCACGCTCAAGCCACTCCGGGCGAACGAAACCATCGGCCCCGCGGCGGAAGGCCCAGGAGGCAGGTGCGGAGGCTGGTGCGGCGGCCGCCGCGGCGAGGCGGCGATCCCCGGGGTATTCGACGGACCTGCGCCGAACAGCTCAGTATGGATACGGTCTTCAGCGATGGCCCAGGTCGCAAGGCCTGCGGTCAGGTCGCTCATGAAGGCCGCTGGCCCGCAGATGAAGAAGTCGGCATTGCGCGGGACGTCCAGATCCCGAAGCACCCCCATGTCCAAACGTCCATAAGCATCGAAATCCGCGCCCGGCCGGTCCTCGGGATCGGGTGCGCTGTAGCGTATGTGGCGGTGGCCGTGGGCCAGGGCTTCGAGCAGGGTTCGGGTCTCCTGAGCAAAAGGGTGCTCACGGCCGCGGCGGGCCCCGTGCAGCCACCAGACGTCCCGCGGCGATGCTTCGGCCGCCAATGCGTGGAGCATCGACAGGACAGGAGTCGCCCCCACCCCTGCACTCAGGAGGACGACGGGGCTATTGTCCAACCGAAGAGTGAAGTTGCCTCGCGGCGCGCTCACGTCCAGCACGTCGCCAATCTGCACCGCTTCGTCGATATAGGTGCCCGCCACGCCGTGCGGTTCCCGCTTTACGCTGACGCGATAGCAGCGGTCGCTGGGTTCACCCGACAAGGAGTAGCTGCGCATCAGCGCCGGCGCGATCGGGGCCGGCCTCAGGCGCAGCACGACAAACTGACCGGGAAGGGCAGCCGTGAGGGGCTGTTCATCCACGGGCTCGAGCGCCAGCGAGATGACGCCGTCGCTCTCGCGAATCTTGCGCGACACCCGCATCGGGCGGAAACCCGCCCATGCCGGAGGCGGCCCTGACACCGGAGCGAGCCCGGCATTTCCCGTCGTCGCACTGCTGCTCTGCTCTTGCGCGAGCAGCGCCTGGAAGGATCGGCGCCAGCCTGCGCTCAGGGCGGGGATGCGTAGCGCGCGCTCGATCTGGCTGCTGGGGTGACCGGGCCTATAGAGCAGCGCATCGATCTCGGCGACGGTGATCCGCTCGGCGCCGATTGCGACCTGGACGATCTCATCGCCCGCTTCGACCTGGCCTTCCTCCAGAACACGCAGATAGAAACCGGGCCTGCCACGCGCCACCAGCAGCGCGGCCATTTGCGGCTCGTTCATGCGAAGACCGACCCGGTAGCAAGTGACGCGCGGCTGCGTCACTTCGAACAGGGCGCTGCCGATCCTGTAACGGTCGCCAATGCAGACCTCACCGTCCGGCAAGCCATCGACCGTGAAATTTTCTCCGAACTGTCCATAGGAGAAGTCGTCGCGGCCCAGCTCACCTTGCCAGAAGCGATAGGAGTCCAATTGATAGACCAAGACGGCCCGGTGCTCGCCGCCGTGCCCGGCAAGGTCTCCTTGCCCATCCCCATCGATGTTGAGCCGGCGTACCGCGCACGGGCCCTGAACCGGACTTTTCCAGACGGCGGTGCGGACGGTCTTGCCCCGCCACGGAATGTCGCGTGGCAGGCCCACATTGAGCGAAAGCAAGCGAGCCATCACTGAGCCGCCGCCCCGGTGGAAGCCGCGATCGATACGCCTCCGGAGAGCAGGCCGACTACGGACATTGGTAGACGATCTGGCCGTAGGAGTTCACGACCTGCTGGCAGCCTGGGGCGTAATAATACGCCCCAGCCGCCGCGGCTCCGGCGGCCCCGTAGGCGGCGCTCCTGCGGGTGGTCCGGCGGGCCACGCCGGCATAGCTCATCGGCGTCAACGGTCGCCCGACCCTCGCCTCCGCCTGACTGGTGAACGCGCCCGATGGAACGGAGATGTCTCCGCTCCAGAGCAGGGCAGCGCCGCCGGCCAGCACTGCGAGCGCGGCGCGGGACATGAATTTCAAGGCTGACTTGTTCATTTCTGACCTCCGGGAACGACGCCGGCTGGAATTTCGTCAATGTCTTTGAGCAAGGTGATCGCAACGCCGCTGGCGCCTTCCGGCGGCTTGAAAGCGAACGCATCCGGTGCCGGGCTGACGCCGGTCTTCCAATCCCTGAGCCGCAGCGTGTACTGGGGCGCGGCACCAACGGCCTTGCTCGTGATGACGTATTTGCACGGCAGCGGCCGGTCACCGACCTCGACCCAGAGCTGCCAGTCGGTGTCCAGATTGCGGAAGGCGAGATGTTCGCATTCGACGCCCCCGACGATGCCGCGGCCGAGATGCTTGGCCTCCAGCACCCCGGCCATCAGCGCGTCGTAGGGCTTCGACAGAAGAAGGTCCGCCCCTGGAATTTCGAGCAGGGTTTCGTTTCGGAGCTTGTCGACCACGGTGTCGAAGGAACCGACGGCGGGAACCTGTGCGAACCGGTTGCCGCCGCGGTCAAAGACCGTCACGTTTGAACCGTCTGAGATCAGTTCGACATCGGCATAGCCGCCGGTCCGGCTGATGCGAAATTTGTTCGGGCGGCTCATGGTGACCTCACCCGAGGCGCTGAACTGGATCTTCTCAACGGCAGGCGTCACCACCTCGACGTCGGCATCGAACTTCACGGACAGGTTCTCCTGGCGGCTGAGATAGTCCGCCATCCCCTTCACGATGCTCCGGGCGTCGTCCTCCGCCGAGGCGACAGGCGCCGCAACACCTGTCACGGCCATCGCGGCGAGAAGGCCGAGCGCGGACCTCAAAAGCGCGGCGCGCGGATGCAAACGGATCCTTCGGTTCATTGCGTGATCCTCCCTGGCTTTCCTCGGGAGCGAACCAGCGGAGACCAGGCCTGCTTCGTCCCATTGGATCAACAGCCCCGCAGGGGAACTTTAATCCTTCGCGAACACCATGAACACCGGGCTTGACCGATGACAGTCTCCTCGGCGTTCAGGCTGCTGTCGCCGACGAGCTTCCGGCTCGAAGGTCAGGCCCGTTGCTCCAGGGCTCCTCGCGCGTGAATTCGAAATGGCATCGGCCTGAATGGCGCGAGTTGCCGGGCGGCTGCCATGCGAGCACAACGACCGAGAGGGGCGGGGAGCTGACATTCGCCGGACCACGTCGGCCGTTCGCGCGGCGACGTGCTGCGCCATCGCGTGCGCACCCGATAAGGTCTGGAACCACAACGCCTGTTGGCCGGCCTGGCGCAACCGGCGTCGCGCACAGGCCGAGGCCGCTGGCGGCCTGCGGGATCTGCTTAGGCACATCAGCGCGATCGTCACGACGCTCGGCAGCGTATGCTTGTCTTCGGATCACTGTCATCCAGAATGCCAATGCGATTGCTGACGGAGAGACAAATGTACAAACACATTCTCATCGCAACAGACGGCTCCGAACTTGCTCGCAAGGGACTTGAACATGGCCTGGCCCTCGCCAAGCCGCTCGGGGCGAAAGTCACCGTTCTGACCGTGTCGGAGCCCCTGAGCCCGGACATGGCACGCGCAGCCCGACTTAGCGGCGTCGGTGATCCCATCGGGGGCTACGACCACCAGATTGATGCGCTGATGAAGGAACGATTTGCGTCCATCGAACAACACGCGTCCAAACACGGCGTTACGGTGGATCTGGAGCACGAGATTGATGATTCGCCTGCCGAGGCAATCGTCCGATCGGCCAAGCTCAATGGCTGTGATCTTATCGTCATGTCCTCTCATGGCCGCCGTGGTGTGCAGAAGGTCTTGCTCGGCAGTCAGACATCAGAGGTTCTGGCGAGGACGACAATCCCTGTTCTGGTGATCCGGTAGTCGCTGATCTCTTCCGGCTTGTGACGCTTCTTCGGCATGGCGGTCCTCCTGTCTGACTCAAGACATCCGTGGACCAATTCCGCGGGGGTGGAGCACGCGACGCGTGGCACGATCTGTCCGGTGCGGGGCTCCGAGCCAGTCCTCGCGGCACCGTCGTCCCGCGGAGGAGGGAGCGTCCCCTGCGATGACGCCCGCATCTCGTCGCGGAAGCTTCGCTGGCTATGTCAGCCGCGGCATTCCTCGAGGTCGAGATCGAGTTTGCTGCCCTGCAGGAACGCCTCCGGCCAGGCCGAGGTTCACACTGTCCCCTTCCAAGAGCCAACACCGGTGGGATGGCCACATGAGTTTATGGTCGCTGCCCGTGTACGGCTGCCTCGGGTTGCCGAAGCGGACGTGACGCAAAAACCCGCCGGATCGCTCCGGCGGGTTTGCTGTCAGGCTCCGAGCGCGATCGCTCGTCCCAATCGACAGGGCAGGGCGTCAGATCCGGCGGACGTTCCAGAACAGCGGGGAGGACGCCGTCAGGATGTCCTGGGGTGCCCGTTCACCGATCCACGAGCGAAAGGACGACTTCGACCTCCTCGTCGAACATTCCGCCGGTGGGAGAAAAGCCGAGCTTTTCATAGAATGCCTGCGGGCTGCCCGGCCCAAGGCCAAAGCTCGTGTAAAGTTCTCTGATACCCCGCGATCGGAGGCGCGCAGCGATCTTGGAGATTGCCTGCTTTCCAAAGCCGCGGTTCTGAAAAGGCCTGGCGATCATGAAACGCCACAAGTAAGGGCCAGGGCAGTCGATCCCATCGTCCCAATCCGATCCTTCGTGCACCATGACGAAACCGATCAAGACATCACCCGCATAAACTCCACGGAACCAAGCCGATTCCGAACAGAATCCTTCTGCAATCGACGACCCGTTGTCCGCGACAAAATCTCTCTGTTCTTCGGGCAGGGTCTCGCTCAGTTCACAAATTTCAGAGACATTTGCAGACGTGACCCGTCGAAACGTCACCTCCGCATCACTTGGTGGGATTGTCATATTCGAATTTCCTACACTGTCGATAGTAATCGTAGTAATTTCGGCTCGCTATCAAATGTCTAAATCGAAATCAAGAGAATATGATCACGAACTACGTCCTATTTTTGGCTCCTTTGGTGTTTTTGTATTAACGCCCTCTAGGGAAGGTTGAGTTGTTAAACTGTCTCTTCGAGGCACTGTTTCGCGCGTGCGGCATTGGGCTTGGTGAATGGCAGATCGCGATTGAGCCCGAAGATATCCGGCGTCACCAGCTGTCCGACGGGTTTGCCGAAGCCTTCCATGGCGATCTCGGCGCGCCCGATTGGTGACGGAGGAACCGGGCCAGTTCGTGTGAAAAATGCTCCAGCCGCCGCGCTCAACCGGTTCCCTGGAGGTGCGGCGCTGGACGACGGTGTCCAAGTCCATGGTCTGCACCTCGACATCCGCGCCGAGCGGCCGGATCCTGAATGCGCAGCTCGACTTGCGGTCCGTCGATCATTGGGCAACCATGCCAACGCGACGCCCTCAGAGACCGGAACATGCCCCCGGACAGGCCCTTCCTGGTCAGACACGCGGACCTGATCTTCGCGCTCAAGACCTTCGGCGCCGCCATACTCGCCTTCGTCATCGCGCTGTGGATCGATCTCCCGCGCCCATCCTGGGCCATGGCCACCGTCTACATCACCTCGCAGCCCCTCGCCGGAGGGACGAGCGCGAAGGCGATCTACCGCCTGCTCGGGACTGTGATCGGCGCTGTCGCCGCCATGGCCATGGTTCCGAGCCTCGTCAACGTACCGGAACTGCTGTGTCTGGCGATCGCGCTATGGGTCGGCCTGTGCCTTTGCCTCGCGCTGCTGGACGGGACGGCACGCAGTTACGCTTTCCTTCTGTCGGGCTATACGGCTGCGATCATCGCCTTTCCGTCCGTCTCGGATCCCGGCAGCATCTTCGACACCGCGATCGCGCGCGTTCAGGAAATCTCGCTGGGCATCATCTGCGCTGCGGTCATATCCGGGACGGTATTCCCGCAGAGCAGCGGCACGGTCATCTCCGAGCGGCTCGATTACTGGCTCGCGACCGCGGCCAAGCTGTCGCGGGAGGCCCTCGCCGGCAGCGGGGTCGGCCAGGAGCAGCATTTGCAGCGGCTCCTGAGGGAAGCAGTCGAGATCGAAGCCATGGAGAGCCACCTCGATCATGACCGGCTGACCGACATCGAGGCCGCGCGTGGATTGCGCATTCTCCGGCGGCACATGCTGATGCTCGTGCCGATCCTTGCCTCGATCAACGACCGGATCGCGGCACTCGGTCCCCGGTTGCGCGACGATGAACCCGATCTCGCCCGGCTCTTCGAGCGCCTGTCTGCATGGATCGCCGACGACGGCTCCGTCACGCAACCGACGCTCGAACTGTCGTTGGAGATCGAGGCCCGTCGCCTTGGGCTCTCCACCGACTCGAGCTGGGACCAGGTCCTGATCGTCAGTCTGCTGATCCGCCTGCTGGAACTCGCCGATCTCTTGCAGGACTGCCGCTTGCTCCGCTCCGCGATCGACGAAGGCCGGGATCCCTCCCGTGTCACCCTTCGGTTCGATCCGGAGGCAGGGGCCGAGGTCGCCCGGCATCGCGATCCCATGCTCGCCATCTGGTCGGCAGCCGCCACGGCCATAGCAATCCTGCTTTGCTGCGCATTCTGGATCGGCACCGGTTGGCACGATGGCGCCTCCGCCCCGATGATGGCTGCGGTGGCATGCTCGATCTTCGCCTCCCGGGACGACCCGGCGATCGGCATGCGCAGTTTCGGGGGATGGGCGGTCGTCGCCATCATCGTCGCCGGAATTTACCTGTTCGCGTTGCTCCCGCGGATCTCGGACATTGAGGTGGTCGTCGTGGCCCTGGCGCCGACGCTCGTCTTGTTCGGTTATCTGATCGCGCGGCCCTCGACGACGGCGATAGGCACCGCGCTCGCCGTCAACTTCGCGACGATGCTGGCGCTGCAATCCACCTATCAGGCGGACTTCGCGGCGTTCGTCAATTCGGCGATCGCCTTCGTGTTGGGCATATCCGCCGCCATTGCGGTGATGCGGACGTTGCGCTCGATCCGCACGGAATGGATCGTGGCTCGCCTCCTGCGGAAGGGCTGGGTCGCGCTCGCCCTGGCGGCGGAACATCGCGGTAAGCGCGACCGGGCCAATTTCGTCGGCGCCATGCTCGCCCGCCTCGACCAGCTCGTGCAGCGGCTCGCCGCCATTCCTGAAATCGAGCGACGCGACGTCGAGAACCTCGGCCAATTGCGGGTCGGTCTCAACATCATCGACCTGCGCCGCGCGCGTCATCAGCTCTCGGAGAACACCGTCCGGGCGATCGACGGCTTGCTCGACAGGCTGGCCGCCACGTTCCGCGCCTATCCGGGAGGGGCGATGCCCGAGAGCCTGCTCGCCGATATCGACACCACATTGACCGCAGTCGTCGACGATCCCGGTGCCGGGGCCAAGGAAGACGCCCTGATCGGGCTTGTCGGCATCAGGCGCGGATTGTTCCCGCAAGCACCGCCCTATATGCCTCAGTCCCCGGTGATCGCGATGCAACTCGCATGAGAACGGACCTCGACATCTTCGGCGTCTATGTTCCCTCGCTGCTGCTGGGGTTCGTGATCGCGTATGTCCTGTCGGCGCTGCTCTCGCGGTTGTTCCGCCGGATCGGCCTCTATCAACACGTCTGGCATCGGGCGTTGTTCGATCTGGCCGTCTTCGCCTGCCTCCTTGGCATGGTCGTCTTTCTCTCTTCGGGGATTCTGGCGTGAAAGACCTGCTTGCGTCATACGGCCGCTACGCGATCACGGGCATCGCCGTACTCGCTGCCATCGTGGTCGGACACTGGCTCTGGGGCTACTACATGGACGCCCCCTGGACGCGGGATGGTCGTGTCCGAGCCGATATCGTGGTGGTGGCGCCCGACGTATCGGGTTTCGTGACCGAGGTTCTCGTCCGCGACAACCAGCCGGTCAAACGCGGCGACCCGCTGTTTCGGATCGACCGCGCGCGGTTCGAGCTGGCGCGGCAACAGGCCGAAGCCGTTGTCGCCGGCCGGAAGGCGTCGCTGGAACAGGCGAACCTCGACTTCGACCGCTATCACACGTTGAGCGCCGACGCTGTGTCCCGGCAGCGGCAGGAGGAGGTGCGGGCGACACAGCTCGTGGCCAAGGCGGCCCATGAACAGGCCGTGGCCGATCTCGGTGTCGCCCAGCTCAATCTCGACCGCAGCGAGGTACGCGCCTCCGTCAACGGCGTCATCACCAATATGGACCTGCGTCCGGGCAGTTTCGTCAGCACCGGCAAGGGCGTCATGGCGCTGGTCGATACCGATACGTTGCGCGTAGAGGGCTATTTCGAGGAGACGAGGCTCTCGCGCATCCATGTCGGCGATCCGGCTTCGATCCTCCTGATGGGCGACGGCACCCGCCTGACCGGTCGCGTCGAAAGCATCGCGGCCGGCATCTACGATCGCGACCGCGGGGCGGGCAGCAATCTGCTCGCCGACGTCAATCCGACCTTCAACTGGGTGCGGCTGGCGCAGCGCGTGCCGGTGCGCATTGCACTCGACGAAGTCCCACCCGGCACGCTTCTCGTGTCGGGCCGAACCGCCACGGTCGAAATCCGCTCCGCGAGGTAGCTACCGTTTGATGCGGCATCGACGGGCAAGGACCGCGATGCTTCGGATGGTGCTCGTCTCACTGCCGCTGAGGCGGAGATGGGCGCCTATGTCTCGGCGGCGGCGCACCCGGCCGACGTGGCGTGGGTGGCCCTTGCATGAATTCCGCGGCCATCCCGTCGAGACCCTGCGCGGTCCTCGGCAGTAGAGAAAAGCCGCATCGTGCTGGAAGGCGTGCGCGGCGATCGGAGCATCGCCGAGCACTGTCGGCGCGAGACATGCTCTGCGAGCGAACCCGAGGTTCGTCTCGCCGCGTGTTGGTCCGCCAATGTGATCAAGCGCATTTAAGCCAGAAGCGGGAAGGGCGATAACTCTCGGTATCGGATTATCGGAAGGACCAGACCGATGGCCTTCAGGACCGCGTTCGCGCATCAGGACAACACGCGAGACGTCAGTGTCTCGATCATGTCTCTCATCCCTGCCTTTGTTGCCGTCGGCTCGCTTGTCGGTGACATGTCTCTCATGGCTCCGGGCATGCTTCACATGTTGCCGAGTGGTTGCTTGGCCTCATTCTGCGGTATTTCTACTTCTCTGTTCCTTGCGTCTCGTGACATGGATTTAGATTGTATCTCGAGGTGTTTTAGTTTCGAGGTCGGTTATTTTATGAAGCCAATCCGAAGACTGCGGACCATCTGTTCGACTGGAGTTTTTTGCGCTCGGAACGTTGGGGTCCATCGGGATGAGCCTGGGCATCAGCTCCTGAGGTTTCAGCTTCGCCCCGGTGGCGGCGACAACCCGCGCGCTTTACCGGCCGTCATTGTCATGGTTTCCCGCACCCAGAAATGAGGCGAAATCCGATGCTGCTGCGTGGAATCGCCGTTTTCACATCCTTTCCCCTAGCTCTGGCGGCTGCCGAATTCGGATCAACCGAAAACGGCTCCAAGTGGGTCCCTCGGCTTGGCGACGTGGTTCCTCGTTCGATCCGGGTCGTGGGCCTCGACGGCGAGGCTCGATCCTTGCCTTTTGGCATGGTGATCGTCGATGGGCGAATTGTCGTACTGGTGAAGGCAGGCACGAGGGAGATTGTCGACATCACATCGGATGAGCCAGTCGGTGCGCCTCCGCTCCCAAGGAACCCTTCAGCGCCGCTCCGGCCACGCGGCGAGCGGTTTCAATAGGACACGGGCCTCGGCGCACATTCCCAGGAACATGATCGCCGCTAGCCGCGGGGGGCAACTTTCCGTGTGTGCGGGGCAAGACAGCCAAGTGCGAGCGTGCGCCGATAGCGGGCGGGAAGCACCGCAGCGGCGATTTCGTTCGGTCAGTCGGTTTTCACTCGAAACCTCTGGCGAAAAACCCCGTAGACACCAGTTTGGGAGAGCCCTGGCGCTACGGGGTCTCCTGCACCCGGCAGTGTCACCCAGGGGAGGGGTGCCGGGGAGCCTTGGATTAGTGCCGGCCTATCCGCTACCCCCACCTCCTGCCGCCGAAGATTGTCATGGCAAGGTCGTGCAATGCCGCATGGTGCTGACGATAGGCAGCCTGGTCAAGCGCTGCGCTGGACATCGTCCAGCAGCTTTTGCCCGGAGATGGAGACGCTGACGGCGCAATGGCTGGCCAGCACCGACGAGGCCCAGGCGCACGGTGCCCCAGTCCATCGTCTGCACGTCGACATTCAGGCCGAGCCGCTCGGCGCCATGAGCGGGCTCTGGCTTCCGGCCCGAAAGCAGAGCTGAAGCCAGCGACGGTGACACGTCCGAAACGACCCATTCCCGGCGTTTGGAGCGTCCGCTCTTGGGTCGGTCGACTCGCGAGAGGCCAAGCTCGCGGACTTGGCGCGGAAGTTTTACCCAATCAGGTTTCGTGGCGGCGAGGCTGCCTCCGATGACAAGGACGGGTTGAGCTCGGGCTTTCACGGCTCGGATGAGTTCTCAGCCGGATTTCGGGTCAAGTGAAAACAGCCCTGAAATGCAAAATGCCCGCCGTGAGGCGGGCATTCGCTCTTCGACCGAAGCTCAAGGGGAGGGAATCATGAGCCCCGGGAGAAACTACCTGGAACGCGCTGCGCCCGGTGACGCGGCGGTTCTATTCAGTGACTTCAGGCCGCAGCGTGCGAGCGGGCGATGAAGGGGATCTCCGAGCGTGACAGCCCAAGATCGTCGAGCTCACGGTTGGTCAGACGCGACAGCTCGCGAACCGTCTCGCGATAGCGCAGGAAGGCGCGGATTTTGGCGGCAATCATGGTGACGAACATGGTGAAATTCCTCTAGCGGATATTCCGGACCGGGGCGGTGCCCACAGCGACAATTTCGTTGTGCACTGCACATAAGCTCATCGGCCCGCCGCAATTAGGGGCTTTACTTCAGCTCCGATATGCATCCAGTGCATGCATCATTTGTTAATCAGTAATTTTCTGGTCTCATCATGCGTTGAGCGCAGTCATCGTTTCAAATGGAACCGATATTCTGCCTAGAAAATGGGCTGCGCGGCGGCAGGGTCACCGAGAGGTGTCGCATCCGGACGCCGGGCCACATGGTCGTCCGGATAGTCGTCGATCGTCGCGCGCTGGCGGGCGAGGGGCCGTATCACCGGCGTCAGCTCCAGGATGAACAGGCTGAGGTTTGGGCTCGGCCGAATCAGACGCCCCGCCTACCGCCCCTTCCCCTCGGCCCCTTCACCTCCGGCGTCTTTGCCCTGTTCTCTAGATCGAGCTTGCGCCAGCGTGCCAGACGCTCAGGGTCGATCACGCCCTTGGAGACTGCCTCCTGAACCGCGCAGCCGGGCTCGTGCTCATGGGTGCAGTCGCGGAAGCGGCAGAGCGGGCTTAGTTCCGTGATCTCGGCGAACAGCGTTTCGAGACCAGACGCCGCATCGCTGACATGGAGCGTGCGCATGCCCGGCGTATCAATCACCCAGCCGCCGCAGGCAATCGCATGCAGCGAGCGCGACGTCGTGGTGTGGCGCCCCTTGGCGTCGTGGTCGCGGATGTCGCCCGTCTGCTGCGGTTCGCCATCGATGGTGCCGGCAAGCGCGTTCACAAGAGTCGATTTGCCGACGCCGGACGAACCGACCAGCGCGAGGGTGCGGCCTTCGCCACACCAGGACGCGAACGCAGCCGCCGCGTGAGAGCTGCGCGGATTGACGGTTGCAACAGCCAGCCCGCGCTGCAGGGCGGCGGCGTGGTCGAGATAGGGCTGCACGTCCGGCACGAGATCGGCCTTGGTCAGCAGGATGACGGGTTCGGCTCCGCTCTCATTGGCCAGCGCAAGATAGCGCTCCAGGCGCGCGACGTTGAAATCAGCATTGCAGGAGGTGACGATGAACAGTGTGTCGATGTTGGCCCCGGCAAGCTGCGGCGTCATGCTGCCCTCGGTGCGCCGCGCCAACACCGTCGCGCGCTCCAGCCGGCGCCGTAGCAGATGTGTGCCGGGCTCCACCAGAACCCAGTCACCCACCGTGAAGTCGCCTGTATTGGTATGGACCGGCAGCTTGAGCCTGATCGGCCCATCGGGCGTGATTGCGCTCATGCGGGTGCGGTGCACCGAGCCGATGCGCGCAGGCCGGAGGCAGGCGTCATCTGGTCCGCATTGATCTGCAAAGAAATCCGTCCAGCCCAGCGCCGCAAGGGACAGTGGTGCGGAGGTAGTGTCGCCTTGTGTCACAGTATCGCCCCACCGCTCGGCGTCCTCGTCATGGGCGACGATAGAGCGGGGTTCAGCCCGGCTTGCAAGCGCCGCAAGGAAAGCAGGCAGCCGCGCTGCGCCATTGGACTTGTATGGGGTTTTCCTTGTCAAGGCCGCAGCCCCCCTATTGGCTTTGAGACGCGGTTCGTTTTCACGTACGGGTGGACGTCAACAGCTTCGCCGCTCCGAGCGGCGAAGGCCGTAGGTGAGTGCAGGCGCTCACATCCAAACGATCCGAGGGGAACTCGCCATTTTGGCGCGGTTCGGCGCCACAAACTTGTATTCGGTCGATCCTGGAGGATCGCGACCATGATGCAGTCATGCGCATCGACGGCGAAGTTCCGAGGCGGCGGGCCCATTCTAAGCCGCGGCGCAAAGGCCAAGTCCACTATCGGGTTACCACCACCTCGGCTCGTTATCCGCAGTCAGYCCGAAGGTGACCGCGGTTYTCCGGTCCCGTTACGGACCAGAGAACTCATGCAGCGCGCAGCGCCATACCTTCKGGCACRACACCACTTGTCGCGAGCCGCCAGAGCGCGATGAGCAACTTGCGCGCCAAGGCCACGACCATTGTCTTGCGTGTGCCACCGCGAGCGTCGGCCGTGCGTTTCCTGTACCAAGCGGCCAACGGACTATTCTGCTGGTGCACCAGGTGGCCCCACGCCAGCTGGATCATCGCTCGACGCACGCGAGCATTGCCTCCCTTGGCAAGCCCTCGCTCACGGCGTTTCTGACCGCTTTCGTCAGGAGCGCCGGTCAGTCCGGCATAGCGCGCCACCGCCTTGCGATCYCKGAGTGGGCGCAAGAACACCTCCTGTACCAGCATATCGGCGCTTTCTACGCCRATGCCGACAACCTGTATCARCTGCCGCACCATGGTGCCGCGGTCCGTGTCGCTCGTCTGTTCGAGATGAGTCACGCGGACAGTTTCAATCTCCTTGATCTGCTGTTTGAGGCTCTCCAGGCGAGCGAATGCCCGCTTCATCTCTGCCATTGTGTTGACCGGTACTGCGGTGCCTTCCGGAGTTCGCAGGGTTTCGAGCCGATCCGCCACCCGCCTGAGAGTGACCTTGAACCCGCGAATGCCGAGACGCGCGAGATTGCTCTTGATCCGGTTCACGATGCGCGTGCACTCGCTTACGAGGGCTTCCCGTTCGCGGCTCGGTCGGCGAGCATCTTCATCMTCCTGCGACGGGATTGCCGCCATGCTGCAGTGGTTCGGCTCGCCGCGCAGCCATCCGAGGAAGGCGCGCTTGAGCAACTCAGTGTCCAGCCGATCCGTCTTGGCGCGGTGATGCTCGCGAGAAACGGGGACGCTGGAGGCATGGATGACATAAGCCTCGACATTGTGGGCTCGCAACCATCGGGCGAGCCAGAAGCCRTCGCGCCCGGCCTCAAAGGCTACGACGATCCGCTGGATCGGGCGCCCGTTTCGTTCGGCCTCCACTCGCCAGCGATGCAGCAATTGCAGCAGGCCGTGCTGATCGACGGGCAGCTTCTTCAATGGCTGGCGCTCCACGCCTGGGACGAGGCCGGCGACCAACCAACTCGCCTGGCCCATCTCGATCACGGCGACCAGGGTCGCGCCTTGATCAAGTGAAATCGAACATCTGCTCGCATCGATGCTGTGTGCCATAAAGGTGCTCCATCGCTGATTGCGGCAACGATGGTACCGGCCTCGTTGCGCCGCCCATAGCTTCTA
>NZ_JBFUIY010000030.1:0-77714 GCF_056401655.1 Allobosea sp. P4_E12
GGCATTCTTATGGATGTTCATCCGGTCCTCCTTCGATGGAGACTGAAGCTTCGCAACCTCAGCTTCCTCGCTCGGGACCGGATGGACAACCTATTGAGAGCTCACATCTAGCCGACGCGGGCTGTGTCGAACTGGCCCGTCTTGCGGAAACGCCAGAGATAGGACGGCACGATGGCCTCGACCGAGGTCGGGGTGATTCCGATTCCCTCGAAGCAACGCCCCTCCGCCTTCGCCTGCTTCGAGACGACATTATCGATCTCGAGCAGCGTGACCTGATCACGCGTCAGCATCAGCTCGTCCGGCAGCAAGCCGAGCGTCAGGGTGTTGACGATTTCCAGAATGCGCGCCTGAAGCCGCGCCAGCGGGAACGGCAGCGACGCCAACACACGCTTGCGGCCGGTCACCTCGCAAACATAGGTCAGCAGCTCCTTGAAGCTCTTCACCTCAGGCCCGCCAAGTTCGTAGATTCGGCCGCCAGTGATCGTCCCGTCGATGGCGCGCGCCGCAGCCTCGGCGACATCGCCAACGAAGACAGGCTGGAACTTGGTCTCACCGCCGCCGATCAAGGGCAGGACAGGCAGCATCCGGGCGAGCGAAGCGAAGCGGTTGAAGAAGGAATCCTCCGGCCCAAAGACGATCGAAGGGCGCAGGACGATGGCCGAGGGAACCAACGACAGAACGGCAGCCTCGCCTTCTGCCTTGCTGCGGTCGTAGGCGGACCGTGATTCACGCGCGGCGCCAATTGCGGAAACCTGGACCAGACGGGTGATGCCGTGGGCAGCGCAGGCCTGCGCGACGGCACGAGCACCATTGGCCTGAACGGCCGAGAAGCTCTGCCGGCCGCCTTCCTGGAGAATGCCGACGAGGTTGATCACCGCATCCGCGCCACGCACCGCAGCAGCAACCGAATCGGGATAGCGCAGATTCGCCTGCACCGACATGATCTGCCCGACGGTGCCGAGCGGCTGCAGGAAACCGGCGAGATCGGGCCGGCGCACCGCGACGCGCACGCGGTATCCGCGCTTGACCAATGCACGCACGACATGGCGGCCGATGAAGCCGGAGCCGCCGAAAACCGTGATCAGCTGCGAGGACGGGGTCTGGGTGGCCATATTTCTCAAGCTCCGCCGAGGACTTGCCGCTGTCCTAGTGGATCGAACCTGCGCTGTGAAGGCGAACATTCCACAGATAGGCGCATGCCGGCTCGATATCCCCGTTGACAGCCTCCATCCGCCCCCGTAAACGAACCGCCGTTGCCCAGGTGGCGGAATTGGTAGACGCACCAGCTTCAGGTGCTGGCGCTCGCAAGGGCGTGGAGGTTCGAGTCCTCTCCTGGGCACCACTCTTTATCGCTTCGGCGCCGAAGAGTTTGGTTTTGTAAAGACTTGTGGCCGACTGCCTTCAGCAGGCGGCTCTACAAAGGTCGATTGCAAGACCACCCCCCCTCGCTACCAAGAGGGGGTATGACGACATGATGATCCGGGCGCCCGCCGACCTCTTCAAGGTCGCGCGCGGCTGCACCGTGACGCTGCCATCAGCATCCATTTCGAGACCATCGCCAACGCCGCCAACGTCCCGGTGCAACCGCGGATCAGGGGCACAGCGCCGTCCGACGATGAGACTGTCATGGCCGGAGCACGCTTCGTCTACGCTCTGCAGCCCTTCATCTCCCTCACGGCGCCGTAAGCGGAGCAAAACCCGTCGAGAGATCGTGCCCCGCATATCCATCACGACGGGAAACGCCCTAACGTCGCGTCATTGATTCGGCTGACGAGCGGCATTGCCGCATGTTGAGGGGCGACGGGACTATGCTTCGAGGGGAAGCCAAGCGCACAGCGCTTGGGTTGAGGACGGCGCGCGCGCTTGTCGCGGCCGGTGTGGCAGCCTGCTGGAGCCTGGCGCCCCATGCGGCACAGGCGGCAGAGAATGGCACCGGTTTCTATCTCCTCGGCGGTCGCGGGCCGATGGCGGGATATCTGCCTCCGCCCGGATTCTATTTCGAAAGCGACACCTATTCCTACGACGCCAAGCTCGATGCGCGGAAATCGCTTCCGACGGGCGGCAGGGTCATCGCGAATGTGCGCAGTCAGGCGCGTGCCGACTTCCTGAATGGCACCTGGGTGACGCCGTGGCAGGCCTTTGGCGGCAATCTGGCGGTGGGCGCCGTCCTGCCCGTCGGGCGTGTCGCGGTCTCGGCAGGCGTCGAACTCGATTCGCCGCGCACGAACACGGTCGTCGGACGCTCGCTCCGCGACAAGGCGACCATCGTCGGCGACCCCGTCCTGTCCGCCACATTGGGATGGCATTCCGGCAAGTTCCACTGGAGCACGACGGCGCTCGTCAATGTGCCAGTCGGCGACTATCGCAATGGGCAGCTCGCCAACCTCGCCTTTCATCGCTGGGCGAGCGATCTCTCCGGCGCCCTGACCTGGTTCGATCCGGAAACGGGCATTGACCTCTCCACAGCGGTCGGCGTGACCTTCAACGGCACCAATCACGCGACGGACTACCGGACAGGTACCGAGTTTCACGTCGAATGGGCCGCGTCGAAGGCTATCACCAGCGCGATTTCGGCCGGCATCATCGGCTACCACTATCAGCAGGTTACGGGTGACAGCGGCGCCGGCGCCCAACTCGGCGCCTACAAGGGACGGACCACGGCCCTGGGTGGAACGATCGCGTATAATTTCGAGATCGGCAAAACGCCGATCTCGGCGCGCATCAAGGTGCTGCGCGAGTTCAGCGTGGAGAACAGGGCGCGCGGGACGGTGGGTCTGCTCACGGTGTCACTCCCCCTCACCGCGTCTCGATAGCCAATAGACGAACGGCCGCGCCGGTCTTGCCAGCGCGGCCGTTCAGAGTTTCAGCTTGCAGGCCTCCCCCTTCGGGCCGCCGGCTTATGCAGCGGGCCGAAGGTCCGAACTTTCCTGCCTGCTCGTTCCCGCCTGCTACTTGGCGAATTCGAGCGCCGGCGGCGTCAGGTTGATCTTGAACGGCGCAACCCGCAGGGCCTTCGCATCCAGATCGAAGCTGTTCAGATCGACCGCACGCAGGACCTGATCCTTGTAGCCCTTGATGTAGTATTTCTTGGCCCGCAGGTCGGCGACCGAGGTCCACTGGGTGTATTCGAGCTCACCGCCCTTCGCAGCCGAGTCGATGAAGCCGATCGGGATATCGAAATTGTTCATGATGTGCTCGACAAGGCGCACGGTCTGCGGACCATCGGCAAGCTGCTTCGCCGACGCGGCATAGCCGAGCGCACGAATGAAGCGCGAGGGCGGCGTCGGGTCGCCCGGGATGCCGAGCAAGCCGGAGCCCTGACCGAACGGCGCAAACGTCTTCCCACCGATCTTCAATGGGTCGGCCGAGACCGGCGACATCTTCACATAGTTTCGGATGTTGTTGAGGTGCCAGTCGAAGGGCGGCGAATTGGTCAGGACGCCCATCGGGTTGTCATAGACCTTCAGCTTCCCGTCGATCGGCTCGATGACGATCGAGGCGCCGGTCGCATCATGGATCGGAAAATGGAAGGGCAAGGTGAAGTTCACGATCGGCGCAGGCAGATCGATGATCGCAGTCTTGTCGAGCGCCGCCTTCACCTCGGCAACGGTCGAGAAATTCGACAGCACCCAGCTCAGGAACTCCCACGGTGCCAGCGCGGTGCGCCCATCGGCCTTCTCAGGCGGCGTATAGCTGGCGAAATCGGGGAAATAGAGCGCGCCACCGGCGAGCCCCTTCTCGTTCATGCCGTCCGAGACGAAGGGCTGGCCGAAGCTCATGACGCCGACAAAGGCATAACGCGCCGTCCATTTGATGCCGGGCACATTGCTCGGGCGCGTCCCGACGAACTCGTAGTTGCGCGGCACGACGACGACATCGGACTGGGTCTCGATCGCGTATTCCAGCGTGCGGCCATAGACCGGCGTTCCATCCGCCGCCATCAGAAGTATATTCGTGCAGGCCTGAACCGGCATCACCCCGGCCATCAGGCCGGCCATCAGGCCGGCCAGCGCGGCCGCGATGCCCCGTTTAACAAATCCCCAACCGCCCAGACGCATGCCACGTTTCTCCAAGGTAAGCGGCTGTCTTGTTAGGCGGGCGGGAGCCCAATAATCGTGAAGGGCTCCGGTCAACGCTCAACTTTTGAGCGAAAAGAACAAAGTCAGTAAACCTGCACTTAATGCCGACGCCCCCCGCCTGAATGGCGCCAGGGGGCGCCGGATCGCACAGGCTCAGAACAGGAATTCATCGACATCCGCTTCTGCAGGCACGGCGACCGGCGCACGCGCCCCGGTCACTACTCCGCAAGCCTCGAGCACGGCGGTATGGATCTGGCGTTCCGCCGCCATGGTGTAGTTCGGCCAGATTTCCTGCTCGATGAAATCCCCGACCCGCGCGCGCAGATGCGTCTCCGGCAGTTGTGCGCCGGCAGCGCGCAGCAGTTCATGCGCCGCCCCCGTGATGAGATCACGCATGGCTCCGGTGCTCGAGAAGGACAATCCGGCCTGCTCGATCACGGCGCCGAACCGTTCTCCCTCCCGCAGCAGCTCGTCCAGGCTCGCACCGAGCCGGTCGCCGCTATGGCGCATGGTTGCGAGCGAGCTGCGCATCGTCAGGTCGCGCGAGGCGAAATAGGCAGCGTCGAGCCTCCCCTCGCATTTGAGCACCGATGAGGCGGCCTGCATCTGCGTGAAGGCTGGAGTCAGCTTGCGCGAATCGGTCGACACTTGATCGGCCGCGAACTTCAACTCCTGCGCAATCACCACGAGACTGCGCCCACCGGTGCCGATACGAGCCGCGCGCAGCCCTGCATTCATGCCGATCAGGACGATATTCGCAGCGGTCGCAGCAAGCGCCTCGACCGTGCCCTGGCAGGTGTCGAGAACGCTCGCCACCGCTTCGGTGACGCGATCGACGCCCGCACGGGCGATGTCGCATCGGCCCAGCAGCACTGAGGCCTCGGCGAGGTCAGCCTCCAGCTCCACCAGGAAGGATGCGGCCCCGCCATTGCCGCCGCGATAGAGCGACCTGACGAGATCGATCAGCTGCGTGGTCTCGCGGTCGAGCAGGATCAGCGCGCTGTTGATCTCTTCGACATCGGGACCGAGCGCTCCTGACGCTGCTTCAAGCTGCGCCGACTGAAGCCGGAGCAGCACGTTGACACAGGCGGCGCGTGTCTCGCCGTCCTCGTCGCCGACCGCTCCCGGCGCCTCACCCAGGCGCAGCCCGGAAATGGCATGCTCCAGCCTCTGGCGCATACTGTCACCGGACTGGAGAGCGATGATGGCGCCTCCGGTCGCCAATGTGATGCGGCCCGAGATCGCGGCAGCCTCTTCCGTCAGCGCGACGCTGCGGCTCTGGCGCTCGATGACCTCCGCCAGCGTCTGGCCGAGCTTGCCCGCCAGGGCTGCCAGGGATCTGCCATAGCGTCCTTCGAATTCGCGCTGCGCCGTCAGTGCGGAATCAAGAAGGCTGCAGAGCTGCGCCTGGTCGCGCGCGCAGCGCTCGATCGTGCGTTGGGCCTGCGTAGTCAGCGTGCCGATCTCGCCGGCGAAGTCGCCGAAATCGCTCCCGACCATCGGAATGGAGATCGCCTCGATCCGCGCGCTGCGTGCGAGGATGGTGATGAGCCGCATATGCTCGAGCAGCCGTTCCAGGGCCTGAGAGGCGTTGTGGCTGTGAATCGACAGATCCTGAAGCGCGCTGGTTTCGGCGGAAAGGTCGTCGTTCAGCGTGCGCAGCTCGCCGGCGAGACGATGCAGCGCCGTACGGGCCTGTTCGATCTCGCTGCCTGCGAGTTCGCTCGACAAGGCCGCGAGCTGCTCGTTCAGTGCCTGGAACAGCGTCAGGCCCTCGCCAAGCTGCTGCCCGGCCGTGGCGAAGGTCACATCGATCGCGCGCGCATTCGCATCGAGCGACTGGATCAACCTCGGTAGTCCTTCGTTATTCCGGAACATTCTGCCCCCAACGCATTGCGATTCAGCCCTCAGGCGGTTTGGGCGATCTCGCCTGCCCCGCCGCGCCCGAGATGCGGCCAGGCCATGATTTCCTGCGGGACCCGCGCAAGGCCGACCACGCGCTGGGCTGCGCCAAGCTCGATGGCTTCCTTCGGCATGCCGAAGACGACGCAACTCTCCTCGTCCTGCGCGAGCGTGTGCGCGCCGGCCTTGCGCATTTCGAGCAGCCCGCGGGCACCGTCGTCGCCCATGCCGGTCATGATCAGGCCGAGTGCGTTGGCACCGGCATACTGGGCCGCCGAGCGGAACAGCACATCGACGGACGGGCGGTGACGCGAGACATGCGGGCCGTCCTTGATGGCGACGCGATACTGCGTGCCGGAGCGCTGCAGGAGCATGTGACGATTTCCCGGCGCAATCAGGACGCGGCCGGCGCGAAGCTCGTCGCCATCCTCGGCCTCCTTGACCTCGACCGCGCAAATGCCGTTCAGCCGCCGGGCAAAGGCGGCGGTGAACTTTTCGGGCATGTGCTGCACCACCGCAATGCCGGGGCATGTGACCGGCAGGGCGGTGAGAACCTCCCGCAGGGTCTCGGTCCCCCCGGTCGAAATCCCGATGCAGACGATGCGATCCGTCTCGCTACGGACACGTCCCGGGACCGGTGGCGGCATGATGACATCCGCAGTCAGCTTCTTCTCGACGGGCAGGCGGGCCTGCCTGGGGCGCAGCCGCGCCTGCGCGGCCGCCCTGACGGAGTGCCTGAGCCGGTCAGCCGTCTCGATCAGGGCGTTGCGCGTGTCGATACGCGGCTTTGGCAGCACGTCGACCGCGCCGGCTTCGAGCGCATCGAACAGCGCCCGCGATCCCGCCTCGGTCAAGGTCGAGCAGATGATCACCGGGATCGGCCGCTGCGCCATGATCTTGCGCAGGAAGGTGAGCCCGTCCATGCCCGGCATCTCGATGTCGAGGATCATGACATCGGGCAATTCGTTCTGCAGGCGGCGCACGGCGGCAAAGGCATCGGCCGCCGTTCCCATCACCTCGATGCCCGGATCGTCGTTCAGGATCGAACTGAGGACCTGGCGCACCGAGGCGGAATCGTCGACGATGAGCACGCGGATCGGTGGGCGGGTCATGCTGCTGACATCCTGGGCGCGGCGGGATCGGCCTGATAGACGGTCGGGACGACCTGCTGCAGTCCGGCAATGCCACTGCCCGCCATCGATTCGGAATGGCCAAGCATCAGGTAGCCGCCGGGGCGCAGATGCGACACGAGGCGTTCGATGACGGCCCTCTGAGTCGGCCCGTCGAAATAGATCAGCACGTTGCGGCAGAAAATGACGTCGACGTCCCGGTCGAATGGATAGCTCTCATCCATCAGGTTCAGGCGCTCGAAATGGACCTTTCGGCGCAGCTCCGGCGTGACCCTGACGACGTCCTGCCGCGGATCCTTCGATCTCATGAGATAGCGCTGCTGCAGGGCCAGCGGCACCGGAGCGACGAAGGGGCGCGGATAGATGGCCGCTCTCGCCTCGCGCAGGACCTCCGTCGAGATGTCGGTACCCAGGATCGAGAAGCGGATCGGTCTGGCGGCATTCACCAGGTCCTGCAGCACCATCGCAACCGTATAGGCTTCCGCCCCTGTCGAGCAGGCAGCGCTCCAGACCTTCAGGCCAGCCGGAAGCGAGCCATGCCGCCGCAGCAGCTGCGGCACGGCGACATTGCGCAAAAACTCGAAATGGCTCGGCTCGCGAAAGAAATCGGTCTTGTTGGTGGTCACGCAATCGATCAGGTGAACAAGCTCGTCGTCGAGTCCGCCGCGCTCGAACAGATGGGCGCCGTAGCCGGACACCCCCGCCAGGCCAAGCGCGCGGGCGCGCTTGCGCAGCCTCCCCTCGACCATGGTGCGCTTCGTCGGCGGCAACTTGATGCCAACGCGGCTCTCGATGATCGCGGCGATGGCCGAGAAATGCTTGTCAGCCAGATAGTCCGAGGAATGCGACATCGTTGGCCCCATCGGTCTCAGGCTGCCTTACCGGCGGCGAGATCGGTCAGGGGGAGGCCGTCGGCTTCCATCAGGCGCTCGAGATCGAAGACGACGATGAAGGCTTCACCCTTGCGCCCGATCCCGGCGATGTAGTTCGACTGCCAGCGACCGCCGACATCGGGAGCGGCTTCGGTCTGGTCGGCGTCGAGACCCGTGACCTCGAAGACCCGATCGGCGACGAAGCCGACGCCCAGCGTCCGGCCCTTGACCGGCACATCCAGAATGATGATGCGCGTCGCGTCGGTCGGCTCCGTGCGCGGCAGCCCGAGCTTGGTCCGCAGATCGACGATCGGGTAGCCGGCGCCGCGGACATCGATCATGCCGAGCAGGAAGGCCGGCGCATGTGGCAGCTTCGATATCGGGCGCATGTCGAGAATCTCGCGGACATTGCGGATATCGATGCCGAAGAGCTCCTGATCGATGCCAAGGGTCAGGTATTGGGCGGTGTCGGCCATGGAAGACTCGCGATGCGGCTAGGGAACCAGGCGGATTGGAGGGCAGCAGGACCGGCCCCGCCTCCTGGGCGGGGCCGGTATCCGCTCAGGCGCGGTGGAACGCGGCGTCGTGCTGATCCTCGCCGCCATCTATGTCAAAGGCGAAGCCGCCATTGACGACCTTCTTGGCCGGGCGCAACCCGGAGACAGGCGCCTTCTTCGGCTGGATCGCCGTCGCCATGGCCGTGGCCTTGCCGCGCAGCTGGGTGACCGCCCTGTCGACACCAACCGGGCGCTGACTGTTCTTGCGCGTGCTGCCTTCATCGAGCCGGAAGAAGGCGATCGTGGCCTGCAGCGTCTCGGCCTGAGCCGAGAGCTCCTCGGAGGTCGCGGAGACCTGTTCGGAGGCGGCTGCGTTCTGCTGCGTCACCTTGTCGAGCTGCTGGATCGCCTGATTGATCTGGGCAGCGCCGACATCCTGCTCGCGGCTGGCGGAGGTGATCTCCTCGACCAGCTCGGCGGTCTTCTTGATATCAGGCACCAGCCTGGCCAGCATGGAGCCGGCTTCCTGCGCGACCTTGACCGTATCGGCCGACAGCGTCCCGATTTCCGCCGCAGCCGCCTGGCTGCGCTCGGCGAGCTTGCGCACTTCCGAGGCGACCACCGCGAAGCCCTTGCCATGCTCGCCGGCACGGGCTGCCTCGACCGCCGCGTTCAGCGCCAGCAGATCGGTCTGACGGGCGATCTCCTGGACGATGTTGATCTTGGCGGCAATGGTCTGCATCGCGTCGACCGCCTTGCCGACGGCAACGCCGCTCGCTTCGGCATCCTTCGCCGACTGCGAGGCCATCTTCTCCGTCTGGCTGGCATTCTCGGCGTTCTGCTTCACATTGGCCGCCATCTCCTCCATCGATGAGGAGGCTTCCTCGGTCGAAGAGGCCTGCTCGGTCGAGCCTTGCGAGAGCTGTTCGGCGCTGGCCGACAGTTCCTGGCTGCCCGAAGACATGTTCTCGGCAGCACTCGTCACCTGCCCGACGACATCACGCAGCTTCTCGACCATGTTCTCGAGAGCGATGCCGAGCGTGTCCTTCTCCGACAGCCTCTTGGCCTCGACCGTGAGGTCACCATTGGAGATCGCGTTGGCGACAGCGGCCGTGTCGTTGAGATTTGCCGTCATCGTGTTCAGCGCGGTGACGAGATCGCCGATCTCATCCTTGCTCTTCACCGAGATCGACTGTCCGAGGTCGCCGATCGCAACCGCATTGGCGAGACCGACCGCGCTCGACAGGCCGCGGCTGATCGCAAGGGCGATCCAGGTGGCGGCGATGATGGCGATCAGCAGCGAGCCCAGAATGATGCCGATGAGCAGCGTCTTGGCGAAGGCCGCCTGTTCGCTTGCTTCCTTGGCCGCCGCCGCGGCGGACTGCTTGATGAAGTCGGTATACTCATCGAGCCCCGCCATCATCTCGGTGACGGCTTCGCTGCCTTCGCCCATCGAGATCGTGCTGGCCTTGATGTTTCCCGCCTCGCCCGCGACGGCTGCGATCCGAAGCGCCGAATCGATACCCTTGTCGAAGGCGGCAAGCATGTTTGCCGGCGACACTCCCTGCTCCGCGATGGGGGCCGCAGTCTTGGCGAGCGCAGCGCGAACGTCGCGAGCCTGCACTTCGGCAGATTTTTGCAGCTTCTCGACATCGGCAACGGTCGTCGCGCCGAACAGCTGCCCGATCGACCGCGTCAAGCGCAGCCATTCCAGCCGCACCGACTGGAAATCGAGAGCCAGCCGCAGCGCCTCGGGCGAAGCGGACGGTTTGGCGAGCTCGCTCAGGAGCGCCGTCGAGGCGACCGTCACGCCCTGGATGAGCGGCGTTATCTCGCTGATCCAGAGTTCCGCAGCACGATTGTTCGAGTTCAGCTTGGCGTTGCGGATGACCTCGTCCTGCGCCGCGAAGAAGCGATTGATCTTCGGCGTCAGAGCCTCCCAGCGGCGCTTGCCGTCGTCGCTGGCCTGAGCCTGGATCCGCTCCTTCAGCTTCACGGCGTCGAGGCGGTTCTGGACGGCACTCGCCGCATGAGCGAGCGTTTCCTTGTCGGTTGCCGCCATGACGGCATTCTTTTCCGAGCGAACCGACCTGTTCATCATGCTGCGAACGTCGCTGATCTGGTCCAGCCGGTTGGTCCAATTGATCAGCACGTCCTGCGTCTCGGACATGTCGGACAGCCTCTGATAGGAAAGTCCGCCTGCCACCATGGACAGGGCAATGACCATGCCGAAGGCACCGGCCAGTTTAGTCTTGATCGTCAATCTCATAGTCAGTCCCCGATAAGCAACGTGAAGGGTGTCTTGCGCTGGATGGGTAGCGCTTCAGCTCAGAATTTTCTCGAGATCGGGAACGATGACGAATTCGTCGTTCCATTTGGTGATGAACCGGATGAATTCCGGCCGCCAGTGCATTCCCAGACGCGGTGTCTGCTGGATCTGGGCGGTTGAAATCTCCGTGACCTCGTAGACCTTGTCGGCCATGATCCCGAGCGCAACGGGATCACCGTCGATCTCGATCTCCACGACAACGATGCGGGTGTCGGCGGTGTCGGTTCGTCGCGCCATGCCGAAGCGCAGGCGCAGATCCGCCAAGGGGATGACATTGCCGCGCACATTGATGAGAGCCGGCAGAAAGGCGCGCGCGCCCGCAACCCGGGTGACGGGAACCGGGTCGATGATCTCGCGTACCATGTCGGCCTCGATCGCGAAGATCTCGCTGCCGAGCCCGATCATCAGGACCTGAAGCCGCGTCTCCGCTGCCGTGTGAGGGCCGTGGCCGGCGCCGCCTTGCGTCTGAATCTGCATCACGCCGCCTCCGGTGTCTTTTCGGTCTCGGCGCGGCTCTGGCCGAGCGAAACAAGTTGGGCGACGTCGAGAATGAGGGCAGCGGAACCATCGCCAAGGATGGTGGCGCCCGAGAACATCGTGACATCGGAGTGAAGCTTGGACAGCGACTTGATCACCGTCTGGTGGCTGCCGATGATCTGGTCGACGACCAGGCCGACGCGCGTATCCCCCATCGTGGTGATGATGACCTTCTGATGCGGGTCGGCCTCGCCGTCGGCCTCGAAGAGATCGCGCAGCCGCAGGAAGGGCACCAGGTCGCCGCGCACGTTCAGGAAGTTGCGTCCGCGCGCCCGAGCGTCCTCGGCCGCGGTCAGTTCGACGCATTCCTCCACCGCCGAGAGCGGAATGATGTAGCGCCCCTCGCCGACGCGGATCAGCAGGCCCTCGATGATGGCGAGCGTCAGCGGCAGCCGCAGCGTCACCGTGCTGCCATAGCCAGGCACGGTGGCGAGATCGATCGTGCCCCGCATGGCCTCGATCGTGCGTTTGACCACATCCATGCCGACGCCGCGCCCCGACAGCGCGGAGATCGTCCGGGCAGTGGAGAAGCCGGGATGGAACAGGAACTGATGGATCTCGTGTTCGCTCAGGGGCGTCCCGGCCGCGATCAATCCCTGTTCTTCGGCCTTGGCGCGGATGCGGGCCGCGTCGAGCCCGGCGCCGTCATCCTGCACCGTGACGAGCACCTGCGCCCCGACATAGCGCGCGGCGAGTTCGATCCGCCCCGTCGGCGACTTGGTGGTGCCGGCGCGAGCCGCAGGCGCTTCGATGCCGTGGTCGATCGCGTTGCGGATGAGGTGGACCAAGGGATCGGCAAGACGCTCGATCATGGTCTTGTCGAGCTCGGTATCCTCGCCGACCGTCACGAAATCGACGGGCTTGCCGAGATCGCGCGAGAGGTCGTGGACAAGGCGACGGAAGCGGCCGAAGAGCGAGCCCATCGGCACCATGCGCACCCCCATGGTCGAATCGCGCAAGCCGGACGCCAGGCGCTCGATTTCCTCGGCTATCGATTTGATCGCGAGATCCGTTCCGGAATGCGCGAGCTGGCTGAGCCGCGCCTGCGCAATGACGAGTTCGCCCACGCGATCCATCAACTCGTCCAGGCGCTCGGCCTGGACGCGGACGGTCGAGGTCTTGTCCTCACCGCGACGGGCGCCCTCGCTCCGCTCGCCAGTGGCACGCTCCGTCAGGGCGGGCTGCAACTCTTTCGCAACGGCAGGGACAGCGGGCGCCGCCGCAGCCACTGCGTCGATCTCCGCGCTCGCGGGACGCTTCGCATCCGCCGATCCCGCCAAGCCGAGCGGCGTGATCGCAAGCTTCATCTCATCGCGGACGAACATGAAGACATCCTCGATGTCCTCGCGCGTACAGCCCCCCTCAAGCTCGACCGTCCATGCGATCATGCATGTCTCCGGATCGAGCGCTCCGAGTTCCGGCACGCCGTCGAGATGCGCACTCATCCTGCATGAGCCAAGCGCGCGGAGGTCGTCGAGCAGGACCATCGGATTGGTCCCGTTGCGCAGGATATCCGGCTCGAAGGCGATTTCGATCAGCCAGCCTGCGCCGTCTGCGGCGGCCACCGCGGGAGGCTCGTCGAGGGCAGCACCGATGGGCGACGCCGTGCCTCCCCTCGCGCCCGTGGCGATCAGGGCCTGGAGCTCTTCGACGATCGCCTCACCAATGATCGGATCGGTCGAGTCGGGATCGTCGATCAGCGCGCGAATATAGTCCTTGGCGGCCAGGGAGACAGTGATGATGTCGCGCTCCGCCGAGATCTTGCCCTTGCGGATCAGGTCGAAGGCGGTTTCGAAATCATGGGTGAAGGCCGCGACCCGGTCGAAGCCGAACATCGCCCCCGAGCCCTTGATAGTGTGCAGCGCCCGGAACGCCGCGTCGATCAGATCGCTATCCTGGGGCGTCTGACCGAGATCGAGCAGCGCCGCCTCCAGACTGTCCAGCAGGTCGCTGGCCTCCTGCCGGAATGTTTCGGTCGGATCGAGCTCCATCATGTCCGCACCAGCTTGGCGACAACCGCAAGCAGTTGCTCCGGCTTGAAGGGCTTGGTGATCCAGCCGGTCGCGCCCGCGGCCTTCGCCTGCTGCTTGACCCCGTCATCGGACTCGGTCGTGAGGAAGACGATCGGCACCCCCGTAAAGGACGGGAGCGCACGCAGGCCCCGGATCATCTCCAGGCCGTTCATCACCGGCATGTTCAGGTCGGTGATGACGAGGTCGAAACGCTCTGCCTTCGCCTTGGCCAAGCCCTCGGAACCATCACCCGCCTCCACGACCTTATGGCCGGAGGGAGCGAGCACAAGCTTGATCATCTGCCGCACGCTCGGAGAATCGTCGACAGTCAGAATTGCCGCCATGCCACTCAAGCCCTGTTGATGAGAATGCAGTCACCGAACTGCGCGGGCGAGATGCCTGCCCGCACCAGCGCAGCGTTCAAGATGTCCGAAGGAGCCTGCAGCCAGATGCGCTTGCCCGCCGCTCGTGCGGTCCGGCCAGCCGAAATCAGAAGCTGCAATCCGGCGAGATCGATCACGGCAAGGGCCGAACAATCGATTTCGACCTCAGCCTCGGCCTGAACAGCAGAGGTCATCTGATCAAACAGATGACCTACCATTCGTAGCGAGCAATCTGCTGGAAGCATTAACGTCAGCACGAATTGAACCTTCTATATCTTGACCTTCGTTCCTTATGACCAACAAGATTCAATCTCCGACCGCGCACGAAATTCTGCCGAATTACAGCAGGATTACATACAAACAATCGAGATAGTTTAGGTCTGAAACGTTTGATAGGGCCAATCTTTACCTTCAATTCTGATCGATATATTAACCGCGAATCAGATATTGCGCTGTTTGTCAGGCAGTTGCGCCCGGCGAATCCAGTTTGCGCAATCTGTCCTCTCGCTTCGCCTACTGTAAAAAATCGTCGGCGGATTCAGGCAATCCGGTCGGCCTAGGGGCTTTCAGATGGGTCGACACCTGCGATGTCGGAAGCTGCCATGCAGCCAAGGGCTCGCCAGTACGCTTGCTTCCGCCGGCGATCTGTGCCGCGAGCCGAGGTCGAGAACGGTGTGATGACGCGCGCCCATCACCGCTCGACAGCGCGGCGCCAGACGCTGCTTCATTTCGTCACCCATGACCCTCACGAAGCCATGGACCACTTTGCAGCATGCGGAGTGAGCCTCTCGATCTCGCCGCAGAATGAGTCCTCTGGACGAATTGAGATCAATGCACTGAATCAAGCGTCGGACGGGATTGTCCTTACCCGTACGAGTTTCGAGAATGCCGTCGAAATCCAGCCACGGCAAAGTCCATGGGGATATCAGCTGCTGGTGGCGCTCAAGGGTTCGACGAGCATCGAGCTCGGAGATCGCGTCATTCGCTGCGAAAAGCAGCAGGCCGCGATCTTCGATGTGGGCGAGACCAAGGCGCTGCATCGTTCAGCCCATTCGGAAAACTATTCCGTTCTCATCGACAGAAACCTGCTGACCAACCGTCTGTTCGAACTGACCGGGGCGCCGGTCATGCGCAAGCTCAGCTTCGAGCCTGAGCTTGATCTGGAGCAGCCCTCAGTCGACGCCCTGCGTCGCTTCCTCGTGGGGCTCGACCTTTCGATGCTGGTCCGGTTGCTGCAGGATGCTCCACATGGCGCGAGGCGCCTGAGCGCCTTGCTGGCAGACCTCATCCTGGAGGTGTTGCCCCATAATCACGCCAAGGCGCTGGAACGGGGCTCGCATGTCATCGCCCCAAAGCACGTCAAGCGGACCATCGAATTCATCCGGGAGAATGCCCGCAGGCCGATCACCCCCGAGCAGCTTGCGGCGGTCGCCGGCGTCAGCCTGCGGGCCCTGCAATACGGCTTTCAGAAGTTCCTGGGGATGTCGATCTCCGAGTACGAGCGCTCGGTGCGGCTAGAGGCCGTCAAACGCGAGATCGAGGGCCATTCCGGCGAACGCGTCGGCGAGATTGCGCGGCGTTGGCGCTTCTCCAATTTCACGCGCTTCAATACGCAGTTCGAAGCAGCCTTTGGCCTAAGCGCGGTGGCACTGCGCACCCAGCTCAGCCAGCTGCCGCAACCGAAGGGAGCCGTGAAGCCCTAGATGCCGAAGCGACGAAGGGGGCTCGCCGGGGATCTCCGGGACAGGAATTCGAGCTTAGCGACTTCAACCGTCAAACAGGCGGCTCAGGCGCCACGCTCCAGCTCCGCCGCCGCAAAGGCGACATGGTAGAGGACGCGCGTCGGGACGATATCCTCGCGCGAACCACCGTCAGGACCGAGGCGGTTCGCCCAGAGCAGTGCGCCGTTGCCGAAGAAGAGCTCCCGGATCTCCGTGAAGTGACGTTCCGCGCGCTTCGCCGCGTCGCCGTCGCCGAAATGCCGCGCCCGCGCGATCTCGGCTTTCACATACTCGGTCTGCGGCCACAGCAGACGATCGAGAGACAGAGGATCGCCTGCTGCGCTCATCGCCTCGATGACCCCCACCCGGCCATCCGCGAAGCCCCGAACGCCATGCTGCATTGCCGAGGCGTAGAGCCGCTCGATGGGGGCAAGCACCCGATCATCGGCAGAGAGAGCATGGTATTCGAGCAGGAGCCAGACCCATTCGAAATGGTGACCCGGCTCGCGCCAGTCGCCCTTTTCCCCCGGGCAGGGCGCCAGGTCCTCGGTCATGAACTCGATCAGCGAACCGGTACGCACGTCGAAGAAATGCGCCAGGAAGAGATCGACGATGCCCCGCGCCCGCAGAAGCCACTCGGCTTCGCCGGTGACCCGGCATGCGGCAAGCAGCGCCTCGAGCAGGTGCATATGCGGGTTCTGGCGACGAGGGCCAGCGGAGGGCTCGAGGCTCTCGCGATAGCCGCCGGCCGGATGAGCCATCCGATCGTCGAGAAAGGCGATGGTCTCGCGCAGAACGGAACGATAGCCGGCATCGCCGGTCACGTGCTCCATCCAGGCAGAGGCGAAGGCCACGAAGGCATGATCGTAGAAGTCGCGGGTCGCCCCTTCGGGCCCGGTGCTCTGCCTGAAGCCGCCATCCGCCGAGCGCAACGCGTCGACGATCACGGCGAAGGCATCCTTCGCGGCCTTCAGCGCCCAGTCGCCCGGCACACCGAGCTTGTGTGCCACTGCAAAGCTGTAGGCAAGGCGAGCCTGGACCAGCAGCATCCGCGGCTGCCCGATCAAAGGCTCGCCGGATCCAGACAGCCCGCTCACGAAACCGCCGATGGGATGACGGGCAACCCGCGCCCAGCCTGGAAGCAGTTCCTCGGTCAGCCAGCGTCCGGCGCGGCCTCTGCGAGAAGCGAAATCAGGCATTCCGGCTGCCGCAGGATTCATCGTCACGTCTTCAAGCCACGCCATGTGTCGCCAGCAGATGCCGCATCCGTGCGACAGCCTTCTCGGGATCTATCAGGATGCCGGCCTGATCGGCCAGCCTGAAGACCCGCGAGAGATGCAGAATCGAGCGCGTGCTCTCCTGCCCGCCCAGCATTGTGAAATGGTCCTGATGACCGTTGAGCCAGGCGATGAAGACCACACCCGTCTTGTAGAAGCGTGTCGGGGCCGTGAAGATTTCGCGGCTGAGCGGAACGGTCGCCGCCAGTGTCCTGCGAAAGCGCTCCTGCTCGCCGCGCGCAAGATCGCCCAGCGCCGCGTTCACAGCCGGCGCAATCGGGTTGAAGATGCCAAGCAGCGCATCGGAGTGCCCGTGCTCGTCTCCCTCGATCAGCTCGGCGTAGTTGAAGTCGTCCCCGGTGAACATGCGCACTCCGGCCGGCAGGCGGCGGCGCATCAAGATTTCCTTGTCCTTGTCGAGCAGGGAGATCTTGATGCCGGCAACCTTGTCGGAATGGGCAGCGATGATGTCGAGCACCGTAGCCATGGTGGTCTCGAATTCGGCCCCGCCCCAGTAGCCTGCCAGGGCGGGATCGAACATGTCGCCGAGCCAGTGCAGGACGACCGGCTCGCGCACCTGCGACAGGATGCGCCCATAGACGCGGGCATAATCGGCCGGCCCGCGTGCCGCGGCGGCCAGCGCGCGCGACGCCATCAGGATGATGCGCCCACCGAGCGCTTCGACGGCCTCGCACTGGGTCTCATAGGCCCGCAGCACGTCATCGACCGTGACGCCCGGCCCCGGCTCCAGGTGGTCGGTTCCGACGCCCGAAGCGATCAGCGCCCCCGGGAAATCCCGGCTCGCCTCGACGCTGCGGCGGACGAGCTCCAGCGCCGAAGGCCAGCCAAGTCCCATACCGCGCTGCGCGGTATCCATCGCTTCGGCGACACCAAGACCCAGCGACCAGAGATGCCGGCGGAAGGCGATGGTGCGCTCCCAATCGATCGCTGCATCGAGCCAGGGATCGTGCTCGGCCGATGCATCCACCACGACATGGGGCGCAGCATAGGCCACGCGTGTGAACGGGCCCTCGTGCCGCTCGAAGGCGCGCGCCGGCGACAGGCTGAAGGTTTCGCTGCGCCCAGGCGCGACGGGTAGGACAAGGTTCGGCATTGAAGACCTCGGCGCTGTCACAAGCGGTGGAGATGGAGCCCGCCATCGACATGGAAGGCGTCGCCCGTGCTGAAGGGGAGTGCGCCGGTAGCAAGGGAGGCGACGGTGCGAGCGACATCCTCGACCTCGCCCCAGCGGGCAACCGGGGTCAGGCCTTCGGCGATCATCGCGTCATAGCGCGCGGAGACGGGCGCGGTCATTGGCGTATGAATCACGCCGGGCCGGATCTCGTGGCACATGATGCCATGTTCGGCGAGCCGCAAGGCAAAGAGCTTGACCATCATCGAGGCGCCCGCCTTGGAGATGCAGTATGCGCCGCGCTCGGGTGACGCCAGAATCGCGCTCGCGGAGGTGACAGTGATGATGCTGCGCGCGGTGCCAGGCGATGCGGCCTCGCCTGCCATGCGCCGGGCGATCGCCTGCGTCAGCAGGAACGTGCCGCGCAGGTTGATCCCCATCACATGATCGAACTCGTCAGCGCCACCTTCGAGAAGGTCGCCGCGCTGGCGCATCGGCACGCCGGCATTGTTGACATGGCAATGCAGCGGGCCAAGCGCGCCGGCCATGCTGTCGCCGATCCGCGCAGCGTCTGCTCCGATATCACCGGCGACCAGCGCATGGCTGCGACCGCACGCGACCACAGCCGCCGCGGTCTCTGCCAATGCCTCTTCGCTGAGATCGTTCAGGACGAGATCGAAGCCGGCCCTGGCCAGCGCGATCGCGATGGCCTGACCGATGCCGCGGCCTGCTCCCGTGACGCTGGCGATGGCCATGTCTCAGAGCCCCTGCCAGTTCGGAGCCCGCTTCTCGCGGAATGATGCCAGCCCCTCGCGCGCATCCTGCGTCGCCGACGCAATCGCTCCGCCCAGCGCCTCGAGCGCGCGTGACGGCGCATCGTTCTCATGCACCGAGAGCGCCAGCTTCGCAGCCGCGACCGCGACCGGTGCGCGTCCCGCGATCAGGTCCGCCAGGCGCGAAGCCTCGGCGCGTGCCCCTTCGCCTTCGAAGACACCGTTGACGAGCCCCCAGCCTTCCGCCCGCGCCGCATCGATCCGCTCACCGGAGAAGATCATCTGCTTGGCGCGAGGCAGCCCGACCGCGCGGCAGGCGCCCGGTTCCGCCCCAGCCCGGCAGTGTCCCGATCGAAACCTCAGGCATCGCGAACATCGCCTGATGCGACGCAATCCTGATATCGCAGCACAGCGCGAGTTCGAGGCCGCCACCAAAGCAGGCGCCCTCGACGACCGCGAGCGTCGGAACGCGCAACGCAGCGAGACGGCCAAACGCGGAATGACCGGGCACGATCCAGCGCTGCCACATCTCGATCGGCGTCAGGCCCGACCACGCATTGATATCGGCCCCCGCGCAGAAGGCCTTGCCCTCTGCCAGCAGCACGGCACAGCGAATGGCCGGGTCGGCCTCGATGGCGTCGCAGGCACGGATCAGTCCGTCGAGCATCGCCGGCGTCAAGGCATTGAGCTTGGCCGCGCGCCGCAAGGTGATGCTGGCGACAGGTCCCCGGACGTCGAATGAAAGCTCTTCGCTCATGGCCTGACTCCAAGGACGAGACCCATCGGGGCCGGATCGAACAGGCGAGGATCCATCGGCCTGAGATCGGCGGCGACCCTAAGCGGAATATCCGCCTGCTCCAGAACGTCGCGCTTCAGGTCGATGCCGTTGGCGATCTCGATCACCTCCGGCCCCTCATCGGTGAGGCGCAAAACGCAGCGCTCGGTGACATAGAGTACGTCCGTGCCAACGCTTCGGCTGCGGCGGCCGCTGAAGGTGACATGCTCGGCCTCCGGCACGAACTTCCTGAGCTTGCCTTCGCGCTTGATGGTCAAACCGCCATCGGCAATCGCAACATCGAGCCCACCCGTGGTGAAGGTTCCGCTGAAGACAACGCGCTTGGCGTGAGCCGTGATGTCGACGAACCCACCGGCGCCAGCCGTCAGATAGGGCCTCGAGCCCAGCCGCGAGACATTGACGTCGCCCGCGGCGGAAATCTGGAGGAAGGAGAGCAGCGCGCAGTCGAAGCCGCCCCCCTGGAAATAGGTGAACTGCTGGGGTGAAGGCAGGATGGCGTCGGCATTGGCCGCGCATCCGAAGGCAAAGCCTGTCAACGGCATGCCGCCGACCGCACCCTGCTCGATAGCCCAGGTGACGCTGCCGGCCTGCCCTTCGGCGAGCAGCACGCGTGGAACCACGGCCGAGACGCCGAAGCCGAGATTCACCGCCCAGCCAGAACGCAGCACCATCGCCGCGCGCCGGGCGATCACGGTCTCGATGCCGAACTCCGGCAGTTCGAAAGCCGAAGCCGGCACGCGGATCTCGCCGCTGATCGCGGGGTCATAGTCGATTCCGGTGGTCTGACGCTGGTCGGGGTCGACCACGACGTGGTCGACAAGATGTCCCGGCACCACAACCTGGCGCGTCGGCAGCGAACCGGTTGCGACGACACGCTTCACCTGGGCGATGACGATGCCGCCATGGTTGCGGACAGCCATGGCCTGGTCGAGCGCGCCGAGCGGTGCGCCCTCATGTTCCATGCTGATATTGCCGCGCTCATCGGCCGTCGTGCCGCGAATGATCGCGACCTTCGGTACGATATTGGGGAAGTGCAGCCACTCCTCGCCGCCGAACGCGACGACGCTTACCACCGGGGGACGGGCGCGTGCCGCGTCGTTCATGGCGCAGCCATGGCGCCGCGGGTCGACGAAGGTGTCGAGCCCGACCTTGGTGAGGACGCCGGCTCGTCTTGCCGCGACATCGCGGTGCATGTCGAAGAGAATCCCGGATGGAACGTTCCAGGCCGCAATCTCATTGCTGCCGATCATCGACCAGATCCGCGGGGACGGAAGCGAGGACGGGCCGGACGGATAGGAGCCGGCCAGGATCGCGCTGAGCAGGCCTGGCTGGGCGAGATGGTCGATGCCGTCGATGCCGTACATGTCGCCGGCGGCGATCGGGTGCAGCGTCGTCAGATTGCGCGGATGCCCCTCCGCCTTGAAGCGTTCGCCGATCGCCTTGAGCACGGCGTCGGGACAGTTCAACCCGGACGAGGACGAGACGGTGACGACGGCGTCGTCGGGGATCAGGCGGGCCGCGGCCTGCGCGGTGATGACAGATTTAGACATGGCGATGTCCAGGGAGGAAGGGGGCGCCCGTCGTGTTCCGGACGATGAGGTGAGCGGGTTGAAGGCAGGTCTTCGGCGGCGCGTTCGGATCGTCGAGGCGCTCGAGCACGAGTTCGGCCGCCTTGCGTCCAAGGTTGCGGGGCTCGATCGCAACCGTGGTCAGGGCTGGCGTCCGCAAGGCCGCCTCCATGATGTCGTCGAAGCCGGTGATCGAGAGCTCGCGGCCCGGTGTCATGCCGCGCTGCGCCAGCGCCAGCGTCGCACCGATCGCCACGAGATCGTTGAAGCAGACGAGCGCCGTGGGCTGCGGACCAAGCGCCAGGGCGATCTCCGCAGCAGCCACGCCGCCTGCCAGCGTCGGCGGACAGGCGATGGAGATCGGCGGCGGCAGACCCGCCTCGTCGGTCGCCTGCTTCAGGCCGGCGAAACGTTCGCGCTGGACCGAGGTTTCGTCATTATGCCCGGCGAAGGCGATGTGCCTGTGACCGAGCCCCAGCAGATGGCGACCAATGGCCTGCGTACCTGCCGCGTTCTGAGCGCCGGAATAATCCGAGACCAATCCCTCGACATGGCGCAACGCCTGGACCAGCGGCAGGTCGGACGGAATCTGGGCTCTCAATTCCGACGCATCGCTGCCGGTCGACGGGCAGAGGATCAGCCCGTCGAGCCGATGTTCGCGCATCCGGGTCAGGATTCGTGACTGCCGTCCGCAATCCTCGCGCGTGTCGGCGATCAGAACGAGCGCGCCCTCCGCCTCCAGGCTCTCGGACACGCCGGCGGCGAGCTCCGAATAGAAGGGGTTGGCAAGATCGAAGACGATCAACCCGATCGTGCCCGAACGAGCGCCCCGCATCGCGGCAGCGGCACGATCATAGATATAGCCCAGCTGGGACGCGGCGCGCTGAACCCGCTCGCGCGCCTCGGCCGAAACCGGGGCGCCGCGCAGCGCCAGCGAAGCGGTCGACTTCGACACGCCCGCCTGTTCCGCGACTTCGATCAGCGTGGGCCGGGACATCGCTAGAGAACGGCTCCGAGGAATTGCTGCAGTTCAGGAGTCTTCGGCGCACCGAAGAACTCCTCGGGTGGCCCCTGCTCGTGAATGCGTCCCTGGTGGAAATAGACCACCCGGCTCGCCGCCTTCCTCGCAAAAGCCATTTCGTGTGTGACAAGCAGCATGGTCATGCCGGACCGCGACAGGCCCTCCATGACCTTGAGCACCTCGCCCGTCAGTTCCGGATCGAGCGCCGATGTGACCTCGTCGAAGAGCATCACCTTCGGACGCATGGCCAGGCTGCGCGCGATCGCGACACGCTGCTGCTGCCCGCCTGAGAGCTGCTCCGGGAAGGCGTCGTATTTCTCGGCCAGCCCGACCTCGGCGAGCACGGAACGGGCGATATCCGAAGCCTCGGCCTTGCCGATCTTCTTCACCAGCCTGGGCGCCAGCTCGATGTTCTTACCGACCGTCAGATGCGGAAAGAGATTGTAAGACTGGAACACCATGCCGACATCCTGGCGCAGCGCACGCAGGGCCTCCTCACCCGGAGCAAGCGCGTGACCGGCAACGATGATCTGCCCGGAATCAGGCGTCTCCAAGCCGTTCAGACAACGCAGGAAGGTGCTCTTGCCCGAGCCGCTGCGGCCGATCACCGCGATCAGCTCCCCTTCGGAAACACTCAGCGAGACACCGTCGAGGACGGTGAGCGATCCGAACGACTTGCGAACGTCCTCAGCTACGACGACCGGCATGGAGCCTCCTCTCGAGCCGCTGGCTCATCACGCTCAGCGGCCAGCACATGGCGAAGTAAAGAAGTGCGACAGAGCCGAAGACCCAGAAGGGCTGGAATGTCACGTTGTTCATGAGGGTGCCGGCCCGCGTCAGCTCGACAAAGCCGATGATCGACGCCACCGAGGTGTTCTTGACGATCTGCACCATGAAGCCGACCGTCGGCGGTACCGCCAGCCTGACGGCCTGCGGCAGCACGACATAGATCATGCGCTGCGCCGGTTTCAGCGCGAGCGAGGACGCCGCCTCCCATTGCTGGCGCGGCACGGCCTCGATACAGCCTCGCCAGATGTCGCCCAGAAAGGCACTGGCATAGACCGTCATCCCGAGCGCCGCCGCCACGAGGGGTGGAAAGCGCAAGCCGAGGAACGGCAGGCCGTAGAAGACGAGGAAGAGCACGATCAGCACCGGCGTGCCCTGCACCACGCTGATCCAGCCGGCTGCGATGTTCCTGAGCATGGCGTTGCGCGACACCCGCATCAGCGCGACGACCATGCCGATCGCGCCGCCGCCAATGAAGGCCAGCAGCGAGAGCAGCACGGTCCAGCGCGCCGCCTCGACGAGAAAGGTGAATTCGGCAGGACCGAAGGAACGGATCATCGACGCACCGCCACCGCGCGACGGCGCGGAAACAGGAACCGGCCGGCGAGATCGAAGCTCAGGCGGAACAGCATCGTGAGGCCGAGATAGAAGCCGGCGAGGATGATGTAGACCTCCATCGAGCGATAGGTGCGGCTGTCGATCAGGGCTCCCGCAGAGGACAGTTCCTCGACGGAAATCTGGGAGAGGATCGATGAGGCAAGCATGGTGAGGACGAACTGGCTCGACAGCGCCGGCCAGACCCGCTCCAGGGCCGGCAGAAGCACGACGTGGAGCAGAATGTCGCGGCGCCTCAGTCCGAGTGCCGCACCGGCCTCGATCTGCGAGCGATGGGTGGCCTCGATTCCAGCGCGAATGATCTCTGCCGAATAGGCGCCGAGATTGAGGGTGAGCGCGATCAGCCCGGCCTGGATCGCCGTGATCTGAATGCCCAGGCCGGGAAGCCCGAAGAAGACGAGGAAGAGCTGGACGATGAAGGGCGTGTTGCGCATGCCCTCGACATATCCGGCTGCAAGAACGCGCAGGAGCCGGCTGCGTGCGCTGCGCGCGACCGCGCACAGGACGCCGATGACCACGCCGAGCACGATAGCGACAGCGGAGATCCAGACGGTCTGCAGAAGGCCGCTCAGGAGCGTGTCTAATTGCGCCCAAACGTCGGAAAAGACGAGGCTTGGCATAGTGCTGACATTTCGATCGCGGGAGAAGACGAAGCCGGTGCGCCGCCGGGGCGCACCGGCGCGCTAGCTCAGAAGACCGGGAGTTCCGGCAGAGGCGCGTTGAGCCACTTCTTGGAGATTTCGTCGAGCTCTCCAGAGTTCTTCATGAACCAGATCGTGTTGTTGAGCCACTGATGCAGCTCCATCTGGTCCTTGCGGACAGCCATCGAGTTGGGCTGCAGCGCGAAGGCAAACTTGAGCTCGGCGTTGGCGCCCTTGTTCTGACCCAGAATCTGATTGACCGTGGTGTCCGGAAGGGCCGCGGCATCGACCTGGCGGCTGAAGACCGCCTGGGCGCAGATCGCATCGTCATCGAAGCGCACGATGTTCGTACCCGGCATCGCCATGCGCGTCAGCGTGGTGTCCTGCGGGCTGCCGCGCGGAACCGCGACGCGCTTGCCGGCGAGATCAGCCAGAGACTTCGCGGCCAGATCGTTCGCGCCCATGATCGACATGCGGAAGGCGCTGTAAGGCATCGGGAAGACGATGGTCTTGGCGCGCTCCGGCGTCGGTCCGAGCGTCGCGACCAGCAGGTCCACACGCTTGGCCTGCAAGGCGGGAATGCGTGCCGGCGGCGCCAGCGCGGTGATCTCCGCCTTCACGCCCATGTATTTGGCGATGAGATTGGCGACATCGACATCGTAGCCCGATGCTTCGCCGCGCTCATTGACGATACCGAAAGGCGGCACGCCCGACACGACACCGATGGCAATGCTGCCGCGCTTGGTGAATTCCTCAGGCGTCGAGGCGCTGGCTGTCGTCGTGCTTGCAGTGACCGCAGCAGCGGCGGCCGTCCCCAAGGCTAGCGCGCCCAAAGCGGCGCGGCGTGACGGATTATGCTCGTCCATGCACTTTCTCCATGTCGCGTTTCCATGAGCCGGGCTTCTAGAACGTTCCAGCTTCGAACTGGAACGTTCCATATGACCAAATCGGTGTCAAGCCCATGAACGCTTCCATCCAGCTCATGGCTCTCCGCCCGCCAGCAAGAGCCGCCGAAAGCCTCTTCGAATTCTGGAGATCCAGGGCACAGCCGAGGCAAGCGAGCGATGCAGATGGCTGGTTCTCGCGCCTGGCGTGATGGCGCCTGCAGCGCGCCTGTGAGGTTGCATGCGAGCCGCCCCTGGTCGGTCGATCCAGGACTGAACGAACACTCCGGAAACCACCGCGCACGTGCCGCGCGATTTTTCCCGGGGGGCAGCTCAATTCTGCGAACAAGCAGGAATTCACCCTATACAACCTAAGCGAGAAACCTCAGGTTTAAGAGCAGCGCGGTGAGAAAATCTGCGAGCGGGGGAAATTGGCATGGCATGCCTTGATGTCGTTGATGCCCCCCACTGGATTCATCACGTCCTGGTCACGACGGACGATGTGAATCTGCGCCTCAAGCTCGACGCCATGGATGCGTGGCTCAGTCTGCGGGGAATCCCCTATCGCGTTGTCGCCCTGCCCAGGGACAAGATGGCGATACGGCTCTGCTTCCTGGAAGAGGAATCTGCCCACGCCTTCAAGGCGTTTGCCGGCGGGCTGAGTGTCCCCTCCGACGAGACGACCCTCGCGCTGGCTGCGGATCCCGCCAATGATGATTTCTATCAGGTGCTTGAACACCGGTTGGCTGATTGAGGCCGGATAGCGCTCGCCGCCCAAGGCCAGATCATCAGACCGGATATCGTATCCGGTCCGATGATCTGGCCTTCTGTGTTTGCATCGGCTTTTCCGAAAACCGCGATCCACTTTTCGGGCCGATGCTTTAGCCTGACGTCGACAACCCGCGCGGACACCCAGCCCGCTCATTTCGCGCTGTCCAGGATTCCGAGGTCACAGCGGTCCTGAGGACGGCCGCCTGACGTGAGCCCGGCGCGAACCAGCGCCCGAGAGATTTGCCGGGCCCGGCTTGGATCAGCGAAGGCGCCTGCCTTCAAGCGCCTCGACGATGGCCTTATAGCCCCGAGCGCGGGCATGTTGCAGCGGCGTAAGGCCGTCCCGATCAGCAATCCCGGGATTGGCGCCGGCAGCGACCAGGGCCCGCACGGTCGCGACATGCCGTGGGCCGCCATTGCCGAGCACCACCGCCTCCATCAGCGCTGTCCAGCCGAGATTGTTGACGTGATCGAGGGGCGCCTTCGCCTTGATCAGCTCTTCTACGATGCCCTCATGGCCGAGATGGGCGGCGGCGATCAGCGCGGTGCCGTCATAGCGGCTGGTGACGAGGGTCGCGGCCGCGCCCGCGGCGAGCAGAGCCTTCAACGTCGGCACATCGTCACTGACTGCGACGATGGTGACGGCATCATAACGCTGGTGGTCGAGAAGCGCCGGGTTCGCTCCCGCGACGATCAGGGCGCACGCCACGGCCCCCTGCCCGCGAAAGGCCGCGACATGGAGCGGCGTGCGGCCGTTCCCGTCCCGGGCGTTCAGGTCAGCCCCCGTCGCGGCAAGGTGGTTGACCCGGGCGACGTCGCCGGACGCGGCAGCGGCGTGGAGGCCCTGATAGGCGGACAATTCCGCGGCACTCGGCGGCGTCTGCGCCCGCACTTGGCCCGACAGGGTCGCGACCGCGAGGATTACGGCGGCGAACAGCGTTCTCGACATTGCCCCACTCCGACGATCCCGAAGACGGCCGAGCGCCGGCCGCCTTCATCGACATGCCTAAGAATAGTCTCAGCGCAGCTTCGCCTTCACCTTCTCGATGCCGGCATTGGCGCATTCTTCATCAAGATGCCCCCCGGGAGCGCCCCCGACCCCGACCGCACCGATGACCTCGTCACCGACCTTGACCGGCACGCCGCCGCCGAGCAGCAGGAAGCCTTCGATCGACGCAAGATGACGAGCGGCCGGATTCTTCTCGGCGCCCTCCGCGATCGCCGAGGTAGCGTTGCGGGCAGAGGCAGAGGTGAAAGCCTTGGCGCGGCTGGCCTCGACAGTGTGCGGCCCGGCCCGATCGGCGCGAAGCACGGCGCGCACGAGCCCGGCACGATCGACGACGGTCGCCGTCACATTGAAATTCTTGGCCGCGCAAGCCTCGACGGTGGCCTGGGCGAGTTCCTGGGCGATGGCCAGCGGCATGTTCCGTTCCTGAAGAACCTGAGCCCCGGCGACGACGGGGACAAGCGCAAGGGCTGCGGCGGCAGCAAGGCGGATCATGGACATGATTTCTCCGGTACTGAGCGTGATCGAACCCTGTGCTCGACGGAGAAAGGTTAGCCCGAGGCGGCGGCGAAGATTATCGGTGCGGTGCCGGAGCCATCTCCGTAATCATACGGAGACCTGCCGGAGGCCGAGCCCTAAAGCGCGGCCCGCACCATGGCGGCAACCGAGGTCGCGCCAAGCTTTACCCCGATATTGGCACGATGGGTCTCGACCGTGCGGGGCGAGAGGTCGAGAGCGCGTGCGATCTCCTTGGTCGACCGGCCCTGCGCTACCAGATCGAGAATTTCGCGCTCGCGTGGGGTCAGGCGAGCGAGCAGTGCGGCCCGCTCGGTCCGCTCTGCCTGATCCCGGCTCAGGTCGTCGCGCTGCGCGAAACCGGCCTCGATCGCTTCGAGCAGAACCTGCTCATCGACCGGCTTGGTCAGAAAATCGACGGCCCCGGCCTTGAATGCGCGCCGGCAGGCGGTGACATCGCCATGGCCGGTGATCACAACCGTCGGCATACGTACTGCCGCGGTGGCCATCCGTTCGAGCAGCTGCAGACCCGAGACCCCCGGCATGCGGATATCGACGACCACGCAGCCATCCTGCCGCGGATCCGGGCGATCAAGGAAAGCCTGCGCGCTCGAAAACGGCTTCGCGGCGAATCCCATGGTCTTCAACAGCAGGGTCAACGCTTCCCTGACATCGCTGTCGTCATCCACCAGATAGACCGTGCGTGCAGCCGGCTTCATTCCGCAGCAACCTTCCGCTCCGCGATCAAGACGGGGATACGGATCGTGAAGACGGCCCCACTCGCCGCTCCGTTCCGGACTTCCATGCGTCCGGCCGCGCTTTCGACCAAGCGCTCGCATAATGGCAGGCCAAGGCCCATTCCGCCGCTCTTGGTCGTGAAGAACGGCTCGAAGAGGCGCGCCATATCGGCATCCGCGATGCCGCTCCCCTGATCCGCGACCGAAATCACCGCCTCCCCCGCAACCTCCCGGACCCTGATCGTGATCACGCGCCGCTCCTCCGGCATCGCGTCGAGCGCCTCGGCAGCGTTTCGAACCAGATTATGCACGACCTGCTCGATGGAAACGCGATCCACCACCGCCCATGGCGGAATGGGGCTCAGCTCCAGCCGCAACGTGATCGCGCGCTCCTGCAGGTCGCGTTCGACCAGTTCGACCACATTGCGGGTAATCTGGTTGAGATCTGCAGGCTGCCGGACCGGATCACGTCGTGAGACATAGGCCCTCAGCCGCTCCAATATCTCGCCCGCCCTCCGCGCGTGACGGACATTGGCCTCAAGCACGCTCACGAGTTCGTCGGGGGTTTTCCCTCCCGACCGAGCCAGGCGAAGGCCCGCCTGGCTCTGGCTGAGGATCGCCGTCAGGGGTTGGGTTATCTCATGGGCAATGCCGGACGCCATTTCACCGACTGTATTGACCCGCATCGCATGGGCCAGCCGGGCCTCATGCTGGTGCAGGCGCATGGCCTCCCTTGCGCCCGCCGTTCGCCGTCTCTCGCGCCGGATCACCAGCAACAGGAAGACCGCGAGCCCCGTCGCGGTCAGGACGACGAATGCGGTGCGCGGCGGGAGGAGATCCGCCAGAACCGGCTGCCCGGCGAGGTGCAGCACGAGCGGCTGTGACCGACTGCCCAGCGCCCTTTCATAGGTGAGACGGGGGATCACTCCCTGTTCGGGAAGGGTTACCCCGGTCTGAACGAGGATCGCTCCGGCAGCATCCCGAAGCACGAGAGCGATCTCGTGCGGCTGGCCGCCCTCCGGTTCGACCAGGAGCTTGCCGTCGATCACCAGGATGAGCGCGCGGACTTCGGACGCAGTGTCGGGAAGGCGCTTGACCAGCGCGTAGAACGGCGTCCCCCCTCGGCTGGCGACCGTCCCAGCCTGCCCTGGCCCGAGTTCGCGGAGCTTTCCCGCAAGCGCCGCCATGTCGAAATCCCGGAGAGCAGATGGTGGGCTGCCGACATCCATTTCGGATGACTTGGGGAAATCGATCAGGGCGACAGCAGCGATGCGGGGATAGAAGCGCTGCATCGCCTCGACCACAGCCTGGAAGGTTGCGGATGATGCATCCGAGCTTGCGAGGACTGCTGCGAGGCTGGTCAGATGGGCGTCATGCTGATCGACGCGCTGCGACAGGACGCGGTGCAGCGTGCCGCCATCCCGCTCCAGCCCGTCCCGCACCCGGACGAATTCGGTAGCAGCCGCCAGGGCAAGGGCGATGAGCGCCAGCGGTATCCATAATCCGAGAAACGCGAGGAACCGTTGCTTCACGAGGGTGCGCCTAGTTTAGGCCAACCTATCGCGCAAGCCGTTCGCAGTCACCGTCGCGCTCGCCGAGCCGAAACAGCCAGCCTGTCCAGCCTCTCGCTTCCCACATCAGGCAGGATGCCAGAGGATGCGCGAGGCGGCGTTGAGCCTCGCGCATCGGCCTGTTTCAGAGATGACCGGCCTGGTCATCCGCCCTGCGGCCACCCCGGATATGGCCGGCCGGGTCGTCGGCGCCGCGGGCGCGACGTACGTCGCCGACCGGATTGTCTGCCCCACGCCCACGCCGGGCCTGGCCGACTGCATCGTCCGCACCCCGGCCCTGCCGCACATGGCCRGCCGGATCGTCCGCTCCACGCCCACGCCGGGCCTGRCCGACYGCATCGTCCGCACCCCGKCCCTGCCGCACATGGCCGGCCGGATCATCCGCTCCACGCCCATGCCGAGCCTGACCTACAGCGTTATCAGCACCGCGACCGCCTCGGGCATGACCGGCTCCATCATCGGCGCCGCGGCCACGCGCATCGGCTGCGCTGCCACCGCCGCTCGACGAACCGCCGAGACCACCACCGCTGTCGCCACCGCGGCCGCTGCCGCCGCTACTGCCGCTGGAGCCTGAGCCGGAGCCGGAGCCACTTCCGCCGCCACTGCCTCCGCTGCCTCCGCCAGAGCCGCCGCTGCCACCACCGGAGCCTCCACCGCTCCCTCCGCCTCCAGAACCACCTCCGCCGCCGCCTCCGCCGCCACCTCCCCCGCCGCCGTCGCGCGCCAGGATGACGCGGGCCGCGTCCTCATGCGAGGTCGCACTCTTGTGAGCTGGGGAATCGTTCTCGCCCTCACCGCTCCGGGACAGGGCTGACGCCCCCAGGCGGATGATGCCTTCCAGGTGAGGCGAGCTGTCGTCACGGATGGCGGCGCTCGCGCCCTGCGAGCCGGTGGTCGCCACCAGGATGGTGGTCGCCAGCATAAGTGATCGCAATGTCATGGTCGTATCTCCTTGCCATAGCCACCGCCGATCATTCTCTCCTCGGTGACGGAGCAGAGCCTGCGCGCCCTCGAACCTCGCCAGCCTGACGCGGCCTGTCAGGGAAATGTCAGCTTGGGTGTCGTAGCTTCGAAAGCTACCATGCGACATTCACGCAACATCGCCCTGTGGCGCGCGGTTCCGGCCCTCGCGGTCGTATTTGCGCTCGTCACGACAAGCCCGGCCTGGATCGCCCCCTCCTTTGCCAAGGATGGCGGAGGCGATGGCGGCGGGGGCGGCGGCGGTTCTGGCGGCGGTGGGGGGGGCGGCTCCGGAGGCTCCGGAGGTGGAGGTGGCTCCGGAGGCGGAAGCGGAGGTAGCGGTTCCGGCGGCGGCGGCTCCGGCGGTGGCAGCGGTGGCTCCAGCGGCGGCTCCGGATCCAGCGGCGGCGGAGGCTCCGGCAACAGCGGAAGCAATTCCGGCAGCGGCAGATCGGGCCATGACGGCGGGTCCGCCGCGAGCCAGAATTCGGGAGACAATCAGCGTGGTCGCTCGGGTCGCGGCGGCAGGAACGGCGAGGATGCCGTCAGCACCGGCCAGCACTGGGGCAATACGAGTGCCGATTTCGCACGTCAGGCGACCCAGGGAGGACAGGTCGTGTCGCTCGGCGCCGTCCTGTCAGTGGTGCGCGCGGCTGTTCCCGGTGACGTGCTCGAGGTCGATCTGCGCCTCGCGCCCACGGGCGAATGGCGCTATGAACTACTGGTTCTCGACGGCGCAGGCCGCTACCGCGAAGTCGTAGTCGACGCCCGGCGCAACCGGATCCTCCAAATGCGGAGGCGATGATGAGAATTCTCGTCGTGGAGGACGAACGGCGCATCGCCAGCGATGTCGCCTCCGCGCTCACGGAAGCCGGCTATGTTCCGGAGGTCGTCCATGATGGAGAGGCCGCCTGGTTTCGCGCCGAGACGGACGATTTCGATGCGCTCGTGCTCGACCTTGGCCTGCCGAAGCTCGACGGGCTCTCGGTTGTCCGCAAGCTGCGGGCAGCCTCGGTCAGGACACCTATTCTGATCCTCACCGCGCGCGGCGCCTGGATGGAGCGCGTCGAAGGCATAGACGCCGGCGCCGACGACTATCTGCCCAAGCCGTTTCAGGCCGAGGAACTGGTCGCCCGGGTCGGCGCACTCATTCGCAGAGCTGGCGGTCACCTGACGCCTCAACTGGTCTATCGAGACCTCAATATCGACACGCGCCGCAGAACGGTTGCGGTTGGCGGGCGCAATGTCGAGCTGTCTCCGCTGGAATATCGGCTGCTGCGCTACCTCGTGCATAATCAGGGGCGGGTTGTGTCGCAGGGCGAATTGATCGACCATGTCTATGGCGGCGATCACGAACCCGACAGCAACGCTGTCGAAGTGCTGGTCGGGCGCTTGCGCCGGAAGGTCGGGGCGGAGACGATCGGCACCCGGCGTGGCCATGGCTACATCATCGGGGGCTGAGGCGATGAGCTCGGGCTCGATCCGCAAGCGCATCCTGACGATCGCAGCCCTGACGATTGCCGTGACGCTCGCGGCCGCAGGCGCAGCGCTCATCTTGGTGTTCGAGCAGCATGTCCTGAAGCGCATCGCGATCGAGCTGGAGATCCGCTCCAGCGAACTCGCCAAGGCGTTCGAGCTCGATGCGGACGGCAACCCGCTGATCAACCACGATCTCGCCGATGCGCGCTATCAGCTGCCCTATGGCGGCGCCTACTGGCAGATCAGCGAAGGGGCGGTGCAGCATCTGCGCTCGCGCTCGCTCTGGGACCAGATCCTCGATACGAGCACGGCCAAGGGGGAGGACAAGAGCAAGGGCGCGTTCGAGATCGACGGGCCGAACAACTCCGAGCTCTACGTCCTCGAACGCTCGGTGAAGCTCGATGGCGCCGATGGCCCACGGACGTTCCAGCTGGCCGTCGCGCTTGATCATGCCGATATCGGCGAACTGCGCCACGCCTTCTCCCTCGATGTCGCCAAGATCCTGTTCCTGCTCGCATTGTTGCTGATCGGTGGGGCCTGGCTGCAGATGCGGTTCGGCCTGCGCCCCCTTCATCAGCTACGCGCGAGTCTCACCGCCGTGCGCGAAGGCCGCACATCGCGCCTGACAGGTACCCTTCCCGAGGAGATCAAGCCGCTGGTCGATGATCTGAACAGGCTGCTCGATCGCCAGGATGAGCTGGTGCGCAAGGCGCGCGACAGGGCGGGCCTGTTGGCCCACGGGCTGAAGACGCCGCTCACGATCCTGTCGAGCGAAGTGGCGCGCCTTGAAAAGTCCGGACAGCACGCGCATGCAGCCATTCTGCGTGAACAATGCGAAGCGATCGGCGCACATGTCGAGCGCGAGCTTGCGCGAGCGCGGACGCACGGTGCGATCCAGGCAGTGAGCATGAGAACGCTCGTGCTGCCGATCGTTAACCGGCTGGTCGATCTGATGAGCCGCATCGACAGCGCCGACAGCATCAGCTGGAGCGTCACGATTCCCGAACACGTCAGCGCCGCGATGGAAACCGACGACTTCGCCGAGGTCGTCGGCAATCTGCTCGACAATGCGCGCAAATGGGCACGCAGCGCCGTTACGGTGCAGGTCCACACCGCTGACGGCGGCAGCACCGTTCTCTCGGTCAGCGATGATGGGCCCGGCGTGCCGGGAGACCGACGCCAACTGATCCTGCAACGTGGCGTCCACTTCGCTCCGGACAGTCATCATTCATCCGGACTGGGCCTTGCAATCGTCTCGGATACATTGGCCGAGTACGGCCGGGAACTGATCATCGCCGACACCGAAACGGGCTGCACCATCTCGTTCGAAATCGAGCCGCCCCGGCGCAGCGAACGAAGGCAGGGCGATGGCACAGCGAAGCCGAGACCGGCAGTCATCCCCTCGGTTGCGCGGGCTGCCGAATGAAGCCCGGGCCGTAGCGCAGTCACAGCCGCAATCGCGTCAGATATGAATGGCGTGGCCGAGCGCCTTCAGCGCCGCCTCCTGCACGGCCTCGCCAAGCGTCGGATGGGCGTGGATCGTTCCGGCGATATCCTCGAGCGTTGCGCCCATCTCGATGGCGAGCCCGAACGCCGCGCTGAGTTCGGAGACGGATTGCCCGACTGCCTGGATACCCAGGATCACATGGGTGTTGGCCTGCGCGACGATGCGCACAAAGCCCTGCTCGCTGTGGAGCGTCATCGCACGGCCGCTGGCAGCCAGCGGAAACTGCCCGGTCTTAATTTCGAAGCCGGCGCGACGCGCCTCGCCCGGTGAAAAACCGGCCGAGACGATTTCCGGATCGGTGAAGCAGATCGCCGGAATGCAACGCTTGTCCCAGGCGCGCGGCAGGCCGGCGACGATCTCCGCCACCAACTCGCCCTGCGCCATGGCGCGGTGCGCCAGCATCGGCTCGCCGGTGACATCCCCGATCGCATGGATACCGCGCATCGAGGTCTCGCAGCGCTCGCCGATGCGGATGAAGCTGCCATCCATGTCGAGCACCAGTTCCTCGAGCCCGAGATCGGACAGCACCGGCTTGCGGCCAACGGTGACGAGTGTCGCGTCCGCCGCGATCCGCCGTTCCTCGCCTTCCGCCGTCTCCACCAGCAGGGACTTGCCGTCCGGAGTCGCGCCGCGCGCCTTCGCCCCGAGCAGAAGCCCGACGCCGAGCCTCGACAGCGATCTCTCGACCGGCGCGGTCAGCTCGGCATCGTAAAGCGGAAGAATCCGTGGCAACGCCTCGACGAGGGTGACCTGCGAGCCGAGCTTCGCAAAGGCGATCCCGAGTTCCAGGCCGATATAGCCGGCACCGACGACCGCCAGCCGCCCCGGAACCGCGGGCAGCGACAATGCCTGCGTCGACGAGATCACAGTGCCGCCAAAGGGCAGGAAGGGCAGCTCGACCGGCGCAGAGCCGGTGGCGATGACGATTGTTTCGGCCCGGATCAGCTTCGGGCCCGTCTCGGTCTCGACGGCAACGGTCTTGCCGTCGCGAAAGCGAGCCCGGCCATGCACGATCTTGACTTTGGACTTGCGCAAGAGCGCGGCGACGCCGTTGTTCAGGCGCTGGACGATCCCGTCCTTCCAGCCGATGGCCTGCTTAAAATCGAGCGCCGGCGCCGAGGCCGTGAGCCCGAACGGCGTCTTGCCCTGCGCGGCCGTGGCCAGCTTCTCATATTCATCGGCGACATGGATCAGCGCCTTGGACGGAATGCAGCCGACATTGAGGCAGCTGCCGCCAAGCTTCGTGCTCTCGACGATCACGGTGTCGATGCCGAGCTGGCCAGCCCTGATGGCGCAGACATAACCGCCCGGGCCCGCGCCGATGACAAGCAGTTTGCAGGTGATCTCGGTCATGGCGTCAGGCATCCACGAAGAGCATTGCCGGGTTTTCCAGAAGCTCCTTGAGCCGCTGCACGAAGACGGCCGCATCCCAGCCGTCGATGACGCGATGGTCGAAGCTCGACGACAGGTTCATCATCTTGCGCGGGACGAAGCTCGTGCCGTTCCACATCGGCCGGATCATCATCTTGTTGACGCCGACGATGGCGACCTCGGGGTGGTTGATCACCGGCGTGGTGGCGACGCCGCCGAGCGCGCCGAGCGATGTGACCGTGATCGTTGAACCCGTCAATTCGTCCCGGGTCGCGATGCCTTCGCGTCCCCGTTCGGCGAGCCGGCCGAGTTCCCGGGCGCAGTCCCAGAGATCACGAGCCTCGGCATGTTTTACGACCGGCACGATCAGTCCGGTCGGCGTCTGGGTCGCGATACCGATATGGATGCCGGCATGTTGGTGGACGATCCCGGCCTCGTCATCGAACAGCGCGTTCAGGTTCGGCTGCTCGGCCAGCGCCTTGACCAGCGCCCGCATCACGAAGGGCAGAAGCGTCAGCTTCGGTCGCTCGAGCGTCGGCTTCTTGTTCAGGACTGCGCGGAGGTCCTCCAGCGCGCTGACGTCGACCTCCTCGACGATGGTGATGTGGGGGATGCGCGCCTTGGACAGCGCCATCTTCTCGGCGATCTTGCGGCGCAGGCCGACGATCTTGATGTCGGTGACGGCGGTCAGGCGCGCCAGCCCTGGCGCTCGTTCGGCCTCGGGCCCGCGCAACGCGAAGCTGTCGAGGTCCTCGTGAGTGATGCGCCCACCCGGGCCGGAGCCCACGACCTGGCGCAGGTCGATCCCGGCCTCGCGCGCCTTCAGCCGGACGGCCGGCGAAGCGAGCGGCTTCTCGCCAGCCTGCCGCCTCGGTACGGCGCTCAGCGTGGGAGCTGAGACCGCGCGCGGCTTGGGCGATGCAGCGGGCCTGGCCTCGGTCAGCTTTGCCGGAGCGGGGGCGGGAGCTTCGTTCTTCGGCGCGGCGACAGGCTGCTCGACAACGACCAGCTCCGGCGCCGCGCTCCCTTCCGGTTCGCCAGGATCAGTCGCGCCCTCGCCTGCAACCTTCAGCCGGACCAGCGCCGAGCCGATCGCAACGGTGTCGCCGATATCGGCGCCGACCCAGACCACCTCCCCGTCGACCGGCGACGGGATCTCGACCGTCGCCTTGTCGGTCATCACAGCAGCAAGGAGATCGTCCTCACGCACGATGTCGCCGACTTTGACGTGCCACTCGACGAGCTCGGCCTCGGCAATGCCCTCGCCGACATCCGGAAGCTTGATGACCCGTTCCGCCATCATCGGCTCTCCATGATCTCACGCAGGGCGGCGCCGACGCGCGCCGGGCCGGGGAAATAGGCCCATTCCTGGGCATGCGGATAGGGAGTGTCCCAGCCGGCGACGCGCATGACGGGCGCCTCGAGATGGTAGAAGCAATGCTCCTGCACCAGGGCCGTGAGTTCTGCGCCGAACCCCGAGGTCAGCGTCGCCTCGTGCAGGACAATGCAGCGGCCGGTCTTGCGCACGGAGGCCACGATCGTATCGAGGTCGAGCGGCAGCAGGCTGCGCAGATCGATGACCTCGGCGTCGATGCCGGTCTCTTCGGCTGCCGCTTCGGCGACATGAACCATGGTGCCATAGGCGATGATGGTGACGCTCGCGCCCTCGCGCCGGATCGCGGCCTTGCCGAGCGGCAGCACGAAATGGCCGTCCGGCACCTCGCTGAGCTCATGTTTGGACCAGGGTGTCACGGGGCGATCGTGATGACCGTCGAACGGGCCGTTATAGAGCCGCTTCGGTTCGAGGAAGATGACGGGATCGGGATCCTCGATTGCGGCGATCAAGAGGCCCTTGGCGTCATGCGGGTTGGAGGGCACCACGGTCTTCAGCCCGGAAACATGGGTGAAGAGCGCCTCCGGGCTCTGGCTATGCGTCTGGCCGCCGAAGATGCCGCCGCCCGTCGGCATGCGGATCACCAGCGGACAGGTGAAATCGCCGGCCGAACGGTAGCGCAGCCTGGCCGCCTCCGAGACGATCTGATCGTAAGCCGGATACATGTAGTCGGCGAACTGGATCTCGACGCAGGGGCGCAGGCCATAGGCCGCCATGCCGACTGCCGTGCCGACGATGCCGAGTTCGTTGATCGGGGCGTCGAAGCAGCGGTTCACCCCGTATTTCTGCTGCAGGCCATGGGTGCATCGGAACACGCCGCCGAAGAAGCCGACATCCTCGCCATAGACCACGACGTTCTCGTCGCGCCCCATCGAGACATCGAGCGCCGAACGGATCGCCTCGATCATCGTCATTCGAGCCATCGCGTCAGACTCCGATCTGCTGACGCTGCCGGCGCAGGTGCGGAGGCAGTTCGGCATAGACATCCTCGAAGATGTCGCGTGCCGAGGGTTTGCCGCCGGCATGCAGGGTGCCGTGGCCCTCGGCCTCCTTCTGCGCAGCGATCACGGTTGCGAGAATCTCGGCCTCGGCCTGCTTGTGCCGCTCTTCAGTCCAGGCGCCCAATGCGATCAGATGCTGCTTCAGCCGGATCAGCGGGTCGCCGAGCGGCCAACCTTCCGATTCATGCTTGGGCCGATAGGCGGAGGGGTCGTCCGAGGTCGAGTGGGCGCCGGCGCGATAGGTGACGTATTCGACCAGCGTGGGCCCGAGATTGCGCCTCGCGCGCTCGATCGCCCATTGCGCCACTGCGTAGGTCGCAAGGTAGTCGTTGCCGTCGACGCGCAGGGCCGGAATGCCGAAGCCGAGTCCGCGCGCCGCGAAAGTGCCGGAGCCGCCGCGGGCAATGCCCTGGAAGGTCGAGATCGCCCACTGATTGTTGACGACGTTGAGGACGACCGGGGCCTTGTAGGTCGAGGCGAAGACCAGGGCGGCGTGGAAATCGGACTCCGCTGTCGAGCCGTCGCCGACCCAGGCGGCGGCGATCCTGCGATCGCCCTTGATCGCCGAGGCCATGGCCCAGCCTACCGCCTGAACGAATTGGGTGGCGAGATTGCCGGAGATCGAAAAGAAGCCGTGCGCCTTCGACGAGTACATGACCGGAAGCTGGCGGCCTTTGATCGGGTCTCGCTCATTCGAGTAGATCTGGCACATCATGTCGACGAGCGGATAATCATGCGCGATGAGGAGCCCGGCCTGGCGATAGGTCGGGAAATTCATGTCCTCCGGGCCGAGCGCGATGCGAAAGGCGCAGCTCACCGCCTCTTCCCCGGTGTGCTGCATGTAGAACGAGGTCTTGCCCTGGCGCTGCGCCATCTGCATGCGGGCATCGAAGGCGCGCAGCGTCATCATGTGGCGCATGCCCCGGATCAGAGCATCCCTGTCGAGATCGGGCACCCACGGGCCGACAGCCTGCCCCTCCCGGTCGAGCACGCGGATGATCGAATACGCGAGATCGCGAATTTCCTTGGGATCGATATCGACCGGAGGCCGGCGGACCGAGCCCGCTTCCGGGATGACGACATTGGAGAAATCCGGCCTGCCGCCCGGGCGGCTGGCGGGTTCGGGGACATGAAAGCGCAACGGCTGATCGGTCATGCCCGCACTCCGGCAAGGGCGCCCTGCCGACCCGCATGCAGCGAGCCGACATAGAATGAACCCGGCTCGTCGCCGAACTCGAAAGCCTCAACAGCTGCGAGCGCCGGATGGCGGGCAAGGCGGAAGCCGATCTCCGCGCAGTCCGAGACGCCTTCGGTCTCGATGACCATGCGGATCGCGGTTCGTCCGTCATCTTGGCGGGAGCTCGACAGTTCGACAAGGGCGAAGCCTAGGCGCTGGGCATCGAGCAGGAGTCTGACCAGCCCGTCATAGGCGTCGCTGGTCGACGCTTTCACCACAACTCGCCGTTGCATTCGCCCGGTCATCACGCACCCCCATCGCCGCAACGACGTTAATCCGGCAAACGGAAAGAGTTTTCCCGAAGACGCTCGACATTCGGCTCAATCTCGGCAAATTCTTCCGCCACTGTCTCCATTTACAGAAGATTCGCCCGATGACCGGCAAGTCCAGGCGCAGCGACGCTCTCGACCCTATCGACCGGCGGATTCTGTCCGCCCTGCGGGCCGATGGCCGCCTGACGACGAGCGCACTGGCCGAGAAGGTCGGGCTCTCGCCATCGCCTTGCTGGACGCGGGTCAGGCGGCTGGAGGAAAGCGGCGCAATCGAGCGCTATGTGGCAGTCCTGGATCACGCGGCCCTGGGGCTCAACAACACCGTCTTTGTCGAGATCACGCTCGACAAGCACGACGACAAGGTGCTCGACACGTTCGGGGACGCGCTGGCGCGCATTCCCGAAGTGGTCGAGGCGCATCTCGTCACCGGCGAATACGACTATCTCGTCAAGGTCGTGGTCAGCGGCACCGACCACTACGAGCGCTTCCTCCGTGAGACGCTGTACCGGATCCCCGGAATTCGCCAGTCACGCACGACCTTCGGTCTCAGGACGCTGAAGCGGGCGATCTCGGTCGATCCGCTGCAACTGCCGTGATGCACCATGCCAGGGGCCGGTTCAGTGCCGATGGCTCAGCGTAACCACATTGTCCTGCAGGCGCCGGACGATCAACCGCGTCACCGAGAGGGCCATGTTAGGGAACTCCGTCAGCAGAGCGACGAAAACCTCCTTGCGCAAGCGGAGCGCCGTCAGCGGCGTGGTCGCGATGACCGTTGCCGAGCGAGGATCATCCGTCACGATCCCCATTTCACCGAACAGGCTGTTGGCGTTCATGGTCGAGATCCGGACAGGCGGCCCCGACGCCTCGGACACGACGTCGGCCGAGCCCGTGATCAGCAGATAGGCGGCGTCCGACTCGTCTCCCTGGCGAAAGATGACCTCCCCCGCCGCGAACTCGACCCGCTCGCCAGTGAAGGCCAGCAACCTCAGGCGCACCGTATCGACATCGGCAAAGATCGGCACGGAACGCAGGGCGCGCAGCTCGATACTGCCCGCGTCAAACTGATCGCTCACGAACGCCTCGTCGGACTGAGCTTGCGTCTGAACCGCCGCGTCTGCGGAACTGACGGAGTTGGTTCCGTGGAATTCAAGGCTGGCGTCGAAACGACCCAGTTCCGCAATCTGCCGGCCGGCAACGAGAATGGTCCGCCCCTTCATGAAGGTCGTGATCCGTGCGAATAGCCTGGCAGCCTCGGCCTGCCCGAACGACGCCAACGCGTCGTTCAGGATCATGATCTGCGGGCGCTTGATCAGGCAACGTGCCAGAGCAACGGCCGCTTTCGCAGCCGGAAACAGGAACTGTCCGCCATAGCCGGCCTGTTGTTCAAGTCCCCAACGATAGACGTCACGCTCCAGGCCCAGTTCGATCAGGCTCTCACGGATGGCCTCGAGCGCGCGCTCCGCATCCGCAGCACTGCTGCTGGCAACGCAGCCGAACAAGAGATTGTCGCGCAGAGGGGCTGCCGGGCAGTAACGGGCCGGATCGTAGAAGGCGATGGCATCCGCCATCTCCGGGGTGGCCTGCGCGCGGAAAGACTGCCGCGCGGCGAGGATGCGGACCTCGTCCGCCTCGCTCAGCAGCCCCAGCCGATGCCGCGGCTCCGCATAGAGAAATGCCAGCGCGATCAACCGGGAGCGATCGGCCTCCCGGAGGGTGCGGGCCTCGGCCCGCCCGAGAATGACCTGATAGTCAGGGAACTGGGCCGCGGAAAGGAAGGAGAACTGCTCGAACAGGACGTGATCGGCTGGAAGATCGCGAAAGATCTCGAGCATGGTCGCCGCGATACGCCGCCCGATCTGGGTCAGAAGCGTGGTCAGGCCCTGCGCGTCCAGAATGGCGCGCACCAGCTTGTGACTGGCCAGGCGTTCCCCGGCGAAGCCGGGATCAGTGACGACGCCGAACAGGATGTTCTCGCCGATGGTCGCGTTTCGTGTGTATCGCTCGGGATCGTAGGGCTCCACCGCATCGCCCGCCCCGCGCCCAATCAGCCTGGAGCGAATTCTCGTACGGATCTCGGCAACCCTGTTGACGATCTCGGTCGGGTCGTCCGCACTCAATTGGCGCTGCAGGCCGAAGCGAAACACCGTTTCGGCGAGCCCGACCACGCCTAGCACCTCGACCAGGAGACGTTCGAGCTCGTGCCTGCTCGCGACGCCGGCGCCGCTGAAGTCGAGCGACCAGGGCTGGGCCCCGGCCTGGGCGACAACAGGGCGGCGCAGGCCATAGAGAATGTTGTCGCGCAGGGACGCATCGAGAATGACGGGCTCCGCTCCGAGATAGGCCAGTGTCCGCCCTCGCCGTTCGGAGGACAACGAAGCCAAGGGAATACCGGCCAGCGTCACCGCGCCGTCGAACGGCGCCATACTGCCCCCGAGCACAGACGCGAACGCAGCCGCCCCTTCCCCCGCCTTGTCGATCAAGGCGATGTTCCCCCCCAAGGGCAGAGCGAATGAAACGCGCTCGAGCAGCCGGTCGCCGGCCGGCCCAAGAACCGTCAGCCCCTTGGCCGCGATCATGCCTTCGCCAGGCACGATCCCATCTCCGGAGAGCGGGGCCTGCGGCCGTTCCGGCGCCGGGGCATCGTCCAGCGAGAATTGCTGGGTGACCTGCTGAAACCGCGCCTCGACGTCGAGACGCTGCTGATCCCAGTCGATCAGTTCCTTTACCGGCGTCGGCAGGTCACGATACGCGGCGATGACCGCGACGAGCTGGCCGATGTCGAGACGGCCGGTCAGGGCAAAATACCCCCCGATCGTGTAGAACAGGAATGGCGTCAGCTGGGCCAACAGGTTGTTCAGGAACTTGACCGCGAATTTGCGCCCATAGAGCTGGTAGCGGATGCCGAACAGCCTCTCGAGGCGCACTGCGACGAGTGCTTTTTCGACCGCAGAGGTGCCGTGGCCAGCAACCTCGTCCAGCGACTCGACGACCTCGCCGATCTTGCCGGCCAGGGCCCGCGACTCGATCTGGCGCTGTCGCCCAAGCCGGATCTGCTCACGCCGCATCCGGGGAATGATCACTGCCTGCACGAGAACGATGCCTGCCGCGATCGACCCCAGCGCCAGATTCTGCAGCAGAATGAAGATCAGCGCCGTCAGCGCCTGGCCACCGAGCAGAACCGGCTGGATGAAGGCATCACCGACGAAACCGCCGACTGGCTCGACCTCGTCCTTGATGACAGTCGCGGCCTCGGACGGTTTGAGCCGGCGCCGTGCCTCGGGCGTGAAACTCAGCAGCGTCGCGAAGAGGTCGGCGCGCAGGCGCTGCAGCAGCCGTTCGCCCAAGGCCCCCTTGCGCATGTTGATGACGTATTTGAAGGCGCCATTGATGAGCACCAGCAGCAGAAACAGGCCGGACAGCGCAAACAGATAGCTGATGCGATCGAGCATGACGCCGCTGAGAAGTTCACGGCTGCCCCCGAGCCAGGCCGGTAGGGCGAGCGAGAACCGGAAGAGCCGTGCAGTCTCCTGCCCACCGGAAAAGGCGCGGCCCTGGATGGCGTCCGTGATGATGTATTTCGGCAGCTCAAGCGAAAGATAGTAAAAGGGAAACGACAGCAGCACGATCGCGATGATCTGGAGCTGCTGCCGGCGGCTGTTGCGCCAGATATAGGCAAACAAGCCTGTTGCTGCGGGCGCGCTCGCCTCAACCGGCGCCTGAGGCGTGGTTTGCGCTGCCGCCTGTCCTGGCCGCGAGCGCAAGCGCTGGGCCGCCTGCAGAGAGGAACCATCCGCCATGGAGCGCATCCGGCCTGTGATGTGAGCGCTGCGCTCCAGCGTACCGCAATTTTCCCGTGTTGCGGACAATAGCTTCCCTGCGCCTGCGCATCAGTTCAGCGTATCCGTCTCGCCCCAGGGGCGTGGCATGTAACGGCTCAGCGGCCCCCATTGGGCAGCCTCGGCGTGGCTCAGCCCAATGTCATTCAATGTATGCGCATCCATGGCAACGCTCTGCGACTGCCCGCGCTGCGGGCCAAAGGCGAGCGCCAGCGATGTGACCAGCGCGCGGCTCGCGCGCGTCATCCTGCCAAGAAAGGGGCACTCGCCCGCCTGCGTCACTGTCTCGGGCTCGCGCAGCGGTTCGAGCGAGGTTGTCCTGAACGGCGTGGAATGAGTGTTGGCGGTGTGGTGCACGGCGAAACTCCCGTTCGGAGCGGCACACACAGCGACTGCGGGCTGCGGTCGCTGCGGCCTTCGCCGGGGGTTTTCGGCCGTTCCCGTGCTATCTTCTGTGAAACAGGTCACATAGGCGTCAGCTTTTCCTAGCAACGGAGAGAACAGGGGGACTTGGGAATGCGCAGCGCGCCGCATCTGGTGGTTCGGCTTCTATCGGTAAATCCGTTCTTCGCTGGGCTTGCTCACGACGCCCTGGTCAAGATCGCCGCAATTTGCCTGCCGAGGCACCTGGCACCGCACGAGGTCCTGTTCCTGAAGGGCGATCCCGGCGATGGCCTCTATGCCATCCGGCATGGCCGGATCCGAATTGGCACCACGGACGATGCCGGCCAGCAGCTGACGATGAACCTGCTGGGAGGCGGCGACGTCTTCGGGGAGATCGCCCTTCTCGACGGTCGCGCCCGCAGCGCCGACGCCATTGCGCTGGAAGACACCGAGATGTTCTTCGTGCCGCGGCGTGACTTCCTGAATCTGCTCGACAACGAGCCACTGATTGCAATCCGGCTGATCGAATTGCTCTGCGAGCGGCTGCGCGGCATGAGCGAGCGCATGGAGGACACGGCCTTCCTTCCAGCCGCATCACGGCTGGCGCGACGCATCGAAGTGCTCGTCACCGACTATGGCAGCGAGCTGCACATTTCCCAGGAGGAACTGGCGGCGCTGACCGGCGTCACCCGCGAAACCGTGAACCGCCAGCTGCAGCGCTGGAAACAGATCGGCATTCTCTCCCTTGGACGGGGCCGCCTCGTGATTCATAATGTCGACAGCTTTCGGCAGCTGGCGAAGTCCGGCGCGATCTGAATACCGAGCATGAGAGGCTTGCCATGCGCTTCCTCCGATTCTCGATTGCCGCTTGCGCCATTTGCGCATCGATCCCGCCCGCCGCCGCGCAACAACCTGCGGGCTGCACCCCGTCAGCGCGGACCGATCCGCCGAGAACCGTGTTCCGGTGCAGCGGTGGCCTGATCATTGAAGCGGAGGCCGCCACCCGCTTCCAGGTCCAATCGCCACAGCCCGGCCGCGCGATTCAATCAATCGCATTGGATGGCAAAGGCCTTCTGGTCGAGCTACCCCGTCGCCGCGGGCCCCTCCAGATCCTGACGCCCCACGCCATCGCCTCGGTCCGCGGCACGATCTATGCCGTCGACGTAACGACCTCGAAGACATCGGTGTTCGTCGCCGAAGGGCGCGTGCGTGTCACGCGCCGCGATGGCACGGACCCCGTCGAACTCAATCCCGGCGATGGCGTTGACGTCTCCCAGGAAAAGCGACTTGACGTGCACCGCTGGTCCCGCGAGCGCGCCGCAGGGCTGCTTGCTCGGTTCGGGCGGTGACCTCGACGCGCAGTGTCCGCCTGCCCGCGTCGATCACCATCCTCTGCCTCGTGATCGCCGCGCTCTGGTCCGGATTTCTGGGGCGAATGCATCTCGCGGGCGAGCGCAATCCTCTCGACCGAGTCGAGGCGGCGCTCGCCGACATGCGCCTGCTTATTGCCGGTCGACGCTCACCCCCAGGCGAAATCGTCATCATCGCCATCGATGATGAAACCGTGGCTCAGCAACGCGGCTACCCGCTCCAGCGCTCCACTTTGGCTCGGATGATCCTCGCCATTGGAACCGCGGCCCCACGCACCCTTGCACTCGACCTGCTGCTCGTCGACCCGACCTCGCCCGAGACAGATGAGGCGCTTGCCCAGGCTCTCGAACGAACGCCTTCACTCGTCGCCGCGGCCGGCAGCTTCGGCCGGGACGAGGAAGGAAGCTCGCAATTACCGGCACCGAAACAGATGCTCTGGCCGCTGTCGCCGTTCGACCGGTTGGCAGCCGTCGGTCTCGTCAATATTTCATCCGACGCAAGCGGCACCCCGCGGCATGTGCCGCTGCTTTTCCGGACCGACCGCGGGGTCATGCCATCATTCGTCCTAAGTGTGGCGGCAGGCTTCAAGGGCGAGGCTCCTGTGTTCGGCGTCGATACCGTGCGCCTGGCAGGCAGCCCGGTGAAGCTCGACCTCGGATTCCATCTTCCGCTCCGGTTCTACGGCCCGCGAGGCAGCTTCGAAACGATCAGTGCAACCGGCCTGCTTGCGGGCACCGTGCCCGTAGAGCGCCTGCGGGGCCGTATCGTCATTGTCGGCGTCACCGCCACGGCTATCGGCGACACCTTCAGCACCGCCTTCGATCCCGTGACGCCGGGCGTGGAGGTCCTGGCGACCGGCATCGCTCATTTGATCGCCGGCACCGGACTGGTCCGGGATCACGAGGTGCGGTTGCTCGACGCAGGCGTGGCACTCGTGCTGGCCACCGGCTCCGTCTTCTTCATCGCCTCTGCTCCGCTCGGCATCGGCGTCGGCGCAGCGGTCTTCGGTCTCGCTGCCTGGCTGCTGGCCACCACGGCGCTCTTCGCCGCAGGCTATTGGCTCAGTTCGGCGCTCCCGCTGGCGTCAGTCATTCCACCTGTCGTCCTCGCAGTGGTTTTACGGCAGACATGGGACCGCCGCCAGGCCACGGATATCGCCCGTTCCGAAGCCGCTTTACGGCAGTTTCAGCCGCCATTGCTCGCAGATCGCATTGCACGGGACCCGGGGTTCCTGCGCGAGCCGGTGCAACAGACGGTTGCGATCCTGTTCGTGGACCTCTCGGGCTTCACGCGGCTGAGCGAGCAGGCCGGCCTCACGCGAACACGCGAATTTCTCAAGGCGTTTCACACGCTCATCGAAAACGAGGTGACCGCGCATGACGGGCTCGTCATCTCCTTCATGGGCGACGGTGCAATGATCGCGTTCGGCATTCCAGATCCGCACGCCGATGATGCCGGCCACGCTCTCTCCACGGCCTGGGCACTGCTCAAGGATATGCGCGAGTGGGCCACCGGCGAAGAGGTATCGATTGGCCATCCGGATCTTCGTGTCGGTGTCCATTTCGGCCCGGTCATCGTCTCTCGTCTCGGGCACGAAGCGCATCAGCACATCACTGCGACCGGGGACAGCGTCAATGTCGCGAGCCGCTTGATGGAAGTCGCAAAGGAGCAAGGCGCCGCGCTTGCCGTTTCAGCAGAGCTCCTCGTCGCATCCGGCGACATCCGGAAGCGCCACCGCGAACCCGACAGCATTCGCACAGTCGAGATTCGCGGCAGGCGCCAACGCATCTCCGTCGCGCTCTGGGGCGCCTGACAGCATCTGTGATCCAGATCACAGAACGCATCCGCCTTTCCGGGAAGGGTTCGGCGACAATCCCACACAGGGGAAAGGCCATGGCCAAGTACAGGGCGATTCTTCCGCAGGTCCTGGCGCGAGAATTCCTCACGGACGGCGGACTGGAAACGACACTCGCCTTTCGTGACGGGCTTGAATTGCCATTCTTCGCCGCTTTCCCGCTGGTGCGCAGCGAAGAAGGCCGAGCCCGCCTCAAGGCCTATTTCCTGCCCTATCTCACGCTCGCCGCCGAGTACGGCAAGGGCTTCATTCTGGATACGCCGACCTGGCGCGCCAATCCCGATTGGGCCCGCAAGCTGGACTACTCGCGCACCATGATCGAGGAGGTTCAGAGAGCCTCGGTTCAGCTGGCGATGGAGCTGCGTCCTCACTACGAAACCAGCGATTCAAGGATCGTGATCAACGGCGTGATCGGGCCGCGTGGGGATGGCTATCGGATCGATACGCGCATGAGCGCGCGGCAAGCGCAGCTCTACCATCAGGATCAGGTCAAGACCTTTGCCCGCACCGAAGCGGACATGGTGAGCGCCATCACGATGACCTACAGCAACGAGGCGATCGGCATCGCCGCCGCTGCGCAGGCTCACCGAATGCCCGCCGTCATCTCCTTCACCCTGGAGACCGACGGCAGGCTCCCGAGCGGAGAGCCCCTGGGCCATGCGATCGAGCGCGTCGATGAGGCAACCGAGGCCTATCCCCTCCATTACATGATCAACTGCGCGCATCCCCTGCATTTCGAGCGGGTCATCTCCGGCAGCGCACCCTGGCTCGACAGGATCGGGGGCTTGAGGGCGAACGCCTCGACCTTGAGCCACACCGAACTCGACATGGCAACCGAACTCGATGCTGGGGATCCCCTCGACCTCGCCCATCGCTATCGCAGCCTGCGCAAGCAACTCAAGAACGCGCGTGTCCTCGGAGGCTGTTGCGGCACCGACCTGCGCCATGTCAGGGCGATCTGCTATGCCTGCCTGTAGCGCGACGGGAGATTGCGCCGCTGCCGCGGCTGCTCATGCCGCATCAGCGGCCTATGACACCATCTGGCTGGCGACACGAGACAGGTCAGCCGCAGCGCCCGTCTCCCGCAAGGCGCGCGACACAGTCCCGGACAGATCGTCAAAGCGTGCGAGAGCCTCCAGACGCGCCTCGACCTCGGGGTCGAGGCCCTGCGGCCTGAGGTGATCCCGGAGGGACGCCAGGCAGCGGTGCTCCAGCACGGGAGAGTTCAGCCGCCTTGCCTTCTCCACCGCCGAGCGCAGTGCCGCCTCCGCATCCTGCTGCTGCGCCCGCACGCCCCTGGCCATGATGCCGGCCTGGATCCGATCCAGCTCCGGCTCCAGCCACAGCGAACCGCTTCGCGACATCAACGCGATCGCCCGGTCGCAGGAGGCTTGCGCCTCCGCCAACTGCCCGAGTTGAAGCTGAGCTTCGGCGAGATTGGCGAGATAGCCGGAGAGGGACAATACGTAACCGACGCGTTCGAATGCCGCGATCGCCCTCTGCATGGTTGCCGCGCCGCGCGCGAGATCACCCTTCTGGCAGAGCCCCCAGCCCAGAAACGCCGCGCCATGGGCCCGGAAGCCTGCGAGCCCGTGCTGCTCCGACAAGGCCACCAGCCGCCCTGCCTCCTGCATCAGCTCATTGGTCGCCTTCGAAAGCCCGAAGACCCAGCCACCGACATAGGACATCGGAATCGCCGCGGAATGAGGATGCCGCAAGGCGTCTGCGGAGCGAAGCGCATCGATGCCTATGCGCAGGGACTCGCCGACATTGCCGAGGCAGAAATGAGCGAGGCTCAGCAGTGATCTGGTGTGAATCTCGGTGTTCTGGCCGAACATGAATGTACTGGCCTCGTCGCGATCACGCTCTCCGATGAGCAGGGAGTGCTCGAGATGCTCGATCGCCTCGTCGGCCTTGCCCTGGCCGAGCCGCACCATGCCGATCAGACGGTGCCCGATGGCTCGGCCGGAGCCATAGTCCGCGCGCTCGGATCGATCGAGGAAGTTCTGGGCCAGCGACGCGGCTTCGGGCACATCGCCGCTGCAATTGGCGAAAGTGAACTTTCCGAACAGGAACGGAAACATCAATGCCGAGGGCTCGTCTTCGCTGCAAAGCTCCAACCCGCGCTTGCAGCATTGCAGCAAACCTGACGATGTCGGCCCCTGCGCGGCGGTGATGGAGCCGACCAGCGCCGCCTGAAGGCCGCGCTCGAGCGTCGTCCGCGCCATGTCCTCCGGCAATTTGTCGAGCAGAGACAAGCCGTGGCGAATATGCCCGATCGCCTCGATATGGGCAGAACGCTGTCCGGCGCTCGCCCCAGCCCTCAGCCAGGCCTTGACTGCCTCCTGGTAGCGGCCCGCCTCGGTGAGATGGTGCGCAGTGACCTCAGGCAAGGGGATATCGACGCCGTCCCCCTGATCGAGCAGGCCCAGAATGCGATCATGGATCGCGCGCCGTTCGGTGGCGAGCATCGATTCATGAGCCATGCGCTGAAGTAATGAATGCCGAAACTCGTAGCGGATTTCCCCGCCTATGCGCTTGGGCAGGAGAATCTCGGCGTCGACCAGCGCCTCGACAGGCGCGATCACCTCCCTGATGCCCTTCTCCAGGACGTGGGCGAGGAATACCGGGGTGAAGGAACGACCGATACACGCCGCGGCCTGTACGACGGGTCGGGCACCCGGACGCCGATCGAGCCGCTCGGACATGAGTTCCGCGAGGAGAAGCGGGACATTCGACGGTTTGCGGATGGGATGAGGCGTCTGGATGTGTTCGTCGATCAAGGAGAGCACGAACTGCTCGACAAAGAGCGGAACGCCCTCGGCGGCAGCGACCGCCTGCGCGATCTTTTCGGGAGGCAGCTCCTCCGAACCCGGAATCGCGTGCGCCAGTGCGAGACTCTGCTCCCCCGACAACGGCTCCAACGTCACGACTTCGTCGGGCTCCGGCAATCCCTCGGCGCGCGGGAACGGCCGTGCGGTGGCCACGACCATCAGTGCCTCATCGCCCCCGGCTACGAGGAGTTCCCGCAAGAGCTCCGCCGAGGACGGGTCGAGCCAATGCGCATCCTCGATCACCACAAGGGTCGGCTGTCGGCGGGCCGTGCGCACGATGACCGAGATGACGAACTCATACTGCTTGCGCTTGAACATTGTCGGGGCCGGGGCAAACTGCTCGCGGATGCCGGTTGCAGCCAAACCGATCAGGCTTGCCAGTATTTCGTTGTTCTCCGGCGTGTTGAGGCCGATTTCGTCCAGGACGGCGCCGATCTTCGCGCCGCGCACCTTGTTGTCGTCCTCGAACTTGAGACCAGCCCGTGCCCAGAGAAAGCTCGCGACCGGGTAGAGCGGCGTACTCGCGAACAGCTCATGGCAATAGGTCATGTAAATCGCTGCATCGGAGAGCGCCGGATGACCGCAGATCTCCGTGATGACCTTCGTCTTTCCGACTCCTGCATCCGCGGCCACGAGAACGAACTGCGCCCGCCTGTCGCTCGTTGCGCTGGTCCAGCGCGCAAGGATGCTCTGGAGATGGCTTTCCCGGCCGACAGCGATCGGAACACTGCTCGCGACCCTGCCTCGGCGCCGCGCCGTTCCCAATCGCTCACGAGCAATCTCGAAGACTTCGATCTCACGCGAAAGGCCCCGGATGGCTCTTGGGCCGAGGGCCCTGACTTCAAACAGCCCGGCGGTGAGGTCGGTGACCTCCCGGGTCGCCACGACCGTCCCAGGCGCGGCCTCAGCCTGCAGTCGCGCCGCGAGATTGATGGCCTCGCCCACCGCACCGAGTTCGCTGGAGCCGCTGCTGACGCGGGCCGGAGCCATCACGACGAGGCCCGTGTGAACGCCGATACGCGCTGCGATATCCGGAACGGTGCCATCCTCGATGCTCGTGTTCAGCGTCTTGATCCGCTCCATCAGCTCGAGGGAGGCACGGACGGCCCGTTCCGCGTCGTTCTCGCGGGCCGTGGGATAGCCGAAGAAGATGAGGACACCGTCGCCCGTGTAACTCGCAACGAAGCCGCCATAGCGCTCCATGGTCGTCAGGGTCAGTTGCTGGTAGCGGCGCTGAACGAGACGGAGCTCTTCCGGATCAAGCTGCTCCGACAACTGGGTGTAACCGACGAGGTCGACGAAGACGATCGTGACGTAGCGCCTCTCCGACACAAGTTTTCGAGGCTCGGCTTCGCTCATCGTCATCGCACAGGCTCCTGTGTCGCGAAAGTCGGCGCTCGGCTACTGTCTCGTCAGTTTGAATATGGCCGCATATGCGCATAGAGTGAAGTCATTACCTAGCTGTCTCTAGTTTTTCCGCCAGTATACGGGGGGCGACCGTTCATGCCTGCCTCAAGAATATCGCGTCTTTTCTCCCGAACATCAGCCGAAGCCAGTCCCGGCGCACCACAGACGATCAAAACGGTCGTCATTTGCGCCCATCTTCGGCCTGGTCGCGACAAACGGCGCTCGACGCATTTCATGCAACCTATCGCAGGTCTGCATATTGCTGCACTGATCGATGCAAAGCGATTTGATGTCGTGCTTTATCATGAAGACTGGCACGGCCCATTCGACCCTGCACATTGCAACAAGTACGACCTCGTATTCCTCACGGGGCTTCAGCCCGACTTCGATCGACTGCGGCAACTCTCCTATCATTTCAGACGCAGTGGAGCGACGGTCGTTGCCGGCGGGAGCGTATGCACGCTTTTCCCGGAATTCGCTCAGCAGTTCTTCGATGTCGTCTGCGCCGGCGGCGTCGATTGCGTCAGAGATGTCGTTAACGATTATTTGGCCGGCTCGCTCCGACCAATCTACCGCTCTCCGATTGCACAAATCTCCGACTACACGGTCGATTATAGCCTTTTGCGCAAAAGCGGCATCAATCCGAGCACGCATCTTGCGGAGACCTCACGCGGATGCAGCTTCAAATGCAGCTTTTGCGTCATCCCCTCGGAAGTCGGGGCGCATGTTCGCCATGGGCTAGCCAGCTTCAAGGCGTCGCTCGAAAGCGCGCTGCAATCGAGCCCCCGCTTGAGCATGCGCAGCTGGTATCCGATGGTCATGCTGCTGGACAATAATTTCTCGGATGACCGGGCCCATATGCTGGCCATCTGCGAGTTCCTGCGCGACCATCCCAAGGTGCGGGGCTGGGGCGCGCTGGTCACCCAGAACGTCGTCCAGGACCGCGCGCTCATCGAGACCTTCGCCGCCTCCAAATGCGTCGGGCTGTTCGTCGGGATTGAATCGCTCGATGCGAGCTTTCTGCGCCGCTACAACAAGACCCAGAACCTCAGCCGGCGCCAGAATGTCATCGATGACGTCGCCTTCGCCGAGGGGCACGGCATTGCCGTCGGTTACGGCTATCTCTTCGACCCTCGCTACCAGACGGCTGCGGAGATGCAGCAGGCCATGGAAGCCATCGCCGACAACCCGCTGATGCCGATGCCGACCTATCTCAGCGTCGTTGCTCCTCTCGCCGGAACCCAGCTCTTCTGGGAGGATCTGGAGAGCGGGCGCCTGGCTCCCAATCTTCGCTTCCGGGACCTGGACGGCGAGACGATCTGCTACGCGCAGCTTGCCGAACCGGCTCAGCCGATCGTCGCCTTTCTCGAACGGATCTTCCGGCGTCCCTGGACCGTGGTCGGGCGCATGCGCATCCTGCTCAAGACCTTGCGGAGGCTCCGCCACAGCCGTTCGTTCAACCCGATGCGATGGTACATCATCGCCTCGGCGAGCTTTCATTGCTTTACCTGGTCAAAGTCCTCGCCGGCGCGACCGCGCACCTATCTGGCTGGGAGCGATACGCTCGACCCGCAATATGGCGAACATCCGGACGATCTGTCGCCGGAGGATCGCGTCCGCTATTTCGAGCCGATCGCGCTCACCGATGGCGACGGCAAGCCGAGCCTCTGGCTCATTCCCTATGCCGAAGCCCGCCGGAAACCCAAGGCGACGGCACGACCTCTGCCGGTTTCGCCTCCCCTGGACACCGGCATCGTCGCCATGCGGCCGGAGAAATAGCGCAGCATTCCAGGCTCACTTGCCTTTCGGCTTTGGGCTGGCCCTGCCCCTCGGGGCTGGAGAGCGCGGTCGTGGAACCTTGGGCGAACCTTCCTCTTCCGTAGGCCCGCCATCCTTCGGCATCGTACCGAGCTTCTGGCTGGCGCTCTTGGGCGCATCGACATAGGCCCTGCCGATGAGTCCCTGCAATTCAGGCAGACTGTATTTGGCGATGTGCGCGAGCGTCGCCGTCCGGAGCTTGGTGCTGTCTCCGGCAGCCTCCGCCTGGGCAGCCTGGAGACCGTCCAGAAACCTGTTGAGCTCGTCCCGGGAGGCACGCAAAGGAGGCGGCGGGGACTTTGGCTTGCGTGTTTTCACGGCCATGACGCACCTCGCCAAGCTACTGCATGATGTTGAGGATCTGCGCGCGGATCTGCGGGCTCAGCATCAGATCCATATGCTCGAGACTGTCCCGGTCAATGTCTCCGGTCACGGTGCGCACATTGGCCGCGGGGGTCGAGACCAGACGCGCGGACCAGGCCGGGATCACGCCATCTCCCGGGCAACAGGAGTGATCGACAATGGGTGACGGATCGGAGTTCGGGTCGAAGGCGGGGTCGATCCAGTCCCATGTCTGCTCAAGGATCGTCTCGTCGACGGTTCTTCCACTGCGCTGCTGGACGCCGCGGATATTGTAGAACTTGCTCTTCGTGGCCGCCCCGAGCGGCAGCGCCACATTCTCATAGACCGTGTTGCCCCGGCCCAGGGCGGCATGGCTGAAGCCCCAGTTCACGGGGTAGCGCACCTGGGTTCCGTTCTTCCCGGGGTTGTAAGGATCGGCGATCGCGCCGGTATCGCGGTCCCTGACCGGATATCGCGACAGCGGATAGTTCGGATCGGCAGCCAACGCCGCCTGGTCACGCTGGAAGGTCGCCTGGTCCAGGTAGAGAAGCGTGTATGGCCCCGGCAACGACGAGATCAACTGGGTCAGATTGCGCGGGTCGTAGGACCATGAGAGCCTGTCCAGGTCGGGGTCGCCCTTGAAATAGCGGTTCAGTTGCCCGGCATAGCCGTAGAAGGGCGACCCGACGCTGATCGCCCGCCTGACCGCTGCGACATGCGAGCCGCCCTGGTTCAGGACCAGCTTGACGACCATGCCGCCGAAGCTGTGCCCGATCAGCGTCACATCGGCGAAGGGATCGGTGCCGCATTCCTCGCGGACCCGTTGACGGAACTTCGGCACGAAGCTCTTCAGGAAGAAGCGCGCCACGAGCTCGGGATCGCGCCGCCAGTCCCAGCCAAAGACGAACCAATCGAATTTCCTGGCTGTGCACCAGCTCAGGAAATCGTCGTAGGGGGTAAGCACCGGAGGAAACCGGACGCAGCCATCGGCGATCACGAAATGCCGGCCCGCATCGTCATCGCCCTTCATCTTGAGCAGCAGCGCGCCCCCGGTCAGGATGGGGCAATCCAGCCAGATCAGATTGTAGAAATAGGGCGTATTGCCCTGGGTCGTGGTCGCCCATTTGATGCTGGATCCCATGCCTCCCGGGAACAGGATGACCGTCTTGCGCCGCGCCGGTCTGTGCTGCCTGTAGCGCGCGATGAACTGCGAAATCTGCTCGTCGAGTTGCGCGAGCTGCTGCTTGTCACGATCAGCGACGTAGCTCATTTCGCCTCCGGTCGAGAACGCTCTCACATTCTGCGGGTAAGGCAGGCTTGCTCATCCAAGCGACAGGCCGGCAGGGATGGGGCAACAACGACGCGACCATCCCAAACCGCAATGACAGCATCTCTCAAACGACTGACGCAGGCAATGCTGTAGTGACGCTACGAGATGCTTCCCTCAGATCTGCGTCAGGAACTCAAATCCGAACCAAGACGAAGAATGGGCGCACCGTCCGGGCGCATTCCGGCCCGAGGACATGTCTGACCGTGTTCCTGCGCCCTCTCGGCGCTCGCCACCGGCAAGCCGCCAGCGAGCCGGAGCGGGGATACGGCCGCGGCCGGCTCGCATCGGTCACAACTTCACCGCCCGCAGCCGCGCGGCATTGGCGATCACGCTGACCGAGGACAACGCCATCGCGGCCGCTGCGATGATCGGCGACAACAGCAAGCCGAAGATCGGATAGAGCACGCCTGCCGCCACCGGCACCCCGAACGCGTTGTAGACGAAGGCGAAGAACAGGTTCTGTCGGATATTGCGCATCGTGGCCTCAGACAGACGCCGGGCACGCACGATCCCGGTCATGTCGCCCTGGAGCAATGTGACGCCGGCACTCTCGATGGCGACATCGGTCCCGGAGCCCATCGCGATGCCGACATCGGCTGCAGCCAGAGCCGGCGCGTCATTGACGCCGTCGCCCGCCATCGCGACCACGCGCCCCTCCCGCTTGAGCTTCGCCACGACCGCGCTCTTGTCCTCTGGGAGAACCTCGGCCTCGACCTCGGTGATGCCGAGCCTGCGGGCCACGGCTTGCGCCGTGGTACGGTTGTCGCCGGTGAGCATGACGACGCGTATCCCCTCGGACCGCAGCGCCGACAGAGCCTCCGGCGTCGAAGCCTTGACCGGGTCGGCAATGGCGATCACGCCAGCGGGCTTGCCGTCCACGCCCATGAAAATCGCCGTCGCACCGTCCCTGCGCAGGTCGTCCGCGATCTGGACGAGGCCCGACACATCGACGCCGTGCTCGGCCAGGAAGCGATCATTGCCGAGCACGATCCGCTGGCCCTCGACCGTTCCCAACGCTCCCTTGCCGGTCGGGGAATCGAAGTCCGTCACGGCCGCCGTCGTAACGCCCTTGGCTTCGGCAGATGCAACGATCGCAACCGCCAGGGGATGCTCGCTCGGCCGCTCCACGCTGGCGGCAAGGCGCAGAATGTCGGCCTCGGAAAATCCCGAAGCCGGCCGGATCGCGGTGACCGCCGGCCGCCCCTCGGTGAGCGTGCCGGTCTTGTCGACGACAAGCGTGTCGATCTTCTCCATCTGCTCAAGCGCCTCGGCATTCTTGATCAGCACGCCGGCCCGGGCCCCTCGCCCGACACCGACCATGATCGACATCGGCGTCGCAAGGCCGAGCGCACAGGGGCAGGCGATGATCAGGACCGAGACCGCAGCCACCAGCCCGAAGGCAAGGCGCGGCTCCGGCCCCCAGATGGCCCAGGCGGCAAAGGCGAGCAGGGCAATGGCGATGACGGCCGGCACGAAATAGCCAGAGACCTGGTCGGCCAGGCGCTGGATCGGCGCGCGGCTGCGCTGGGCTTCCGAGACCAGCAACACGATCCGCGACAGCATGGTGTCGCGCCCGATCTTCTGCGCTTCGATGACGAGGCCGCCGGACTGGTTCATCGTGCCGCCGATCACGGCGTCGCCGACAGTCTTGGTCACGGGCATGGATTCGCCAGTGACCATGGATTCGTCGACAGCGCTGCGGCCATCGACCACTGCGCCGTCCACGGGCACTTTCTCGCCAGGGCGAACCCGCAGACGATCCCCCAATTGCACCGTATCGAGCTGGATCTCCTCCTCGGAGCCGTCGGCATTCAGACGCCGGGCCGTCTTGGGAGCAAGATCGAGAAGGGCGCGAATGGCGCCGCCCGTGCTTTCCCGCGCGCGCAGCTCGAGCACCTGCCCGAGCAAGACCAGCACCGTGATGACAGCCGCGGCCTCGAAATAAACTGCGACCGAGCCGTCATGCCCGCGGAAGGCCGGCGGGAAGATCCCGGGCATCAACGTCGCCACGACGCTGTAGACCCAGGCAACGCCCGTTCCCATCGCAATCAGCGTGAACATGTTGAGGTTGCGGCTGACCAGCGAATGCCAGCCGCGCTCGAAGAACGGCCAGCCAGCCCACAGCACCACCGGCGTCGCCAGGGCGAGCTGGATCCAGTTGGAGAGGTGACGCGGAATCAGGTGGTCAAGGTCGAGCAGATGCCCACCCATTTCCAGGATCGCGACCGGGAGGGCGAGAACGAGGCCGATCCAGAAGCGCCGGCTCATGTCGACCAGCTCGGCATTGGGCTGTGCTTCAGCAGTCATCAGAACCGGTTCGAGCGCCATGCCGCAGATCGGGCAGGAACCCGGCCCGATCTGCCTGATCTCGGGATGCATCGGGCAGGTGTAGGTCGCCCCCTCCGGCGCGGTATCGGTTGCCGCGGCTAGCTCTGGATCGACGTAACGAGCCGGGTCAGCCTCGAATTTCGACTGGCAGCCAGAGGAGCAGAAATAATAGGGCCGCCCTCCGTGCTGCGCGCGGTGTGTCGTCTCGTGGGGATCGACCGCCATCCCGCAGACCGGATCCTTGACCTGCCCCTCATTCGTCTTCCCGGCATCCTGGTGCCCGACATGGGCACCATGTCCGTGGTTACCATGGTGGGCGGCATGGCCCACATGGGCCTCGTGACCACCGTGAGACGTCTCCTTCGGGGCATTCGCCATGATATTCCTTTGCACAATCCGGCCGCGATAGCGGCGGCATCGTGCAACCTTCCATTGTGGGAAGGTCAAGCCTGCCCCTCACCGCTCCGCAGCATGCGCCTCGCAGAATTCAGCCAAGCTCCGGAAGGTCCAGGCTGGGCGCGGCATATCCTTCGGTGGCAGCGTTGCGCCTCCGCCCCCCTTGTCGTGACGGCGGTCGATCCAGGCACTGCTGATCCCCATTGCGCTGGCCGGCACGTGGTCGTGGAACAGGCTTTGCGCCACGTGGAGGATCTTGCCCTTGTCCTCGCCGACATGGGCCAGCATGTACTCGAAATTGGCGAGCGATGGCTTGTAGGAGCCGATATCCTGCGCGGTGAACCGGAGGTCGAACTCCGTGCCGAGCAAGGCCGCACTGCGGCCAAGGCTCGCGCGGTCGACATTGGAGAGCACGACAAGGCGATAGTGCCTGGCCAGATATTGCAGAGCCTCGCGACTATCGGGGAAGGCCGGCCAGTTCCCGACCGAAGCACCGAATTCCCGGGCCGCCAGCTGATCAGGCGGCGTGCCGAAATGCCTGGCGAGGTCGCCATGCACGCGCTCCAGAATCTCGGGATAAAGCAGCCGCGGCTGTTCAGCCTCCCACTGGCTTTCGAGCCGGGCAAACTCGGCGAGCAGGTCTTCGTCACGGACGACAATCCCCCTGGCGTTCAGCCAAGGCTGCAATTGCGCCAGCAGACCGGACTCCCAGTCGATCAGGGTGCCGTAAACATCGAAGGTCAGGGTGGTGAAATCACGCAGCTTCATGGGCCGTCTCCATCATCTCTCTGGTGACGGTCATAGACCGGCGGCGATTCCCGCTCTTGTCCCGATTTCCAAACCTTTGGGCTCAATCTCCACGTCGCAATGCCGCGGGAGTGGTCGAGCGCCGACGACGCAGGCTTCGCGTCAGCGCACTTTGATCGCTGAACCCGACTGCAAGCGCGATCTCGGCAAGCGGACGCCGGGTTTCACGGATCAGTTGTTCGGCTTCCCGCAGGCGCAGATCGGCGAGATAGCGCCCCGGCGACATACCGATCCAACGCTGGAACAGCGCATGCAAGCCACTGACCGACACGCCGGCGGCGACTGCCAGCTGCTGGACGGTCAGCGTCGCATCATAGCCATGACCGAGCAGCGAGACCGCACGCTCCAGCGCTGGCGGCCAATGCAGCCGATCGCCGGACCGTTCCGCCACCGCCTCGAGCAACATGCCGCCGAGCCGATCAAGCAGGTCCGATCGGCGCGCAGGCGCCGCCGCATCATGGGCGATGTAATGCGCGAGATGCCGCAATCCGGCGTCGAGGGGGTGAAATGGCTGCCCCTCCGCCTGGTGGACGAGGCGATCCGGCAGGCCAAAGAAGCCCGCTCCGGTCGGAACATCGAGCACGACGAAATGGCCATGATGCGGGGTCGTGAAACGGTGGCGCGCCTGCGAGGCGACGATCACGAAGCTGCTGTCATCGACGATGCCATCCTGCCCCGCGATGCGCATCTGCATGGTGCCATCGACGGGCACGACAATCTGATGCCAGTCGTGCGCGTGCTCCGTTTCATGTGGCGGATAGGATCGTAGCGACAGGATCGGGCGCATCCGCAGCCTCCCCATTCGAAGTTCTGTGCCCGAAGTTCGACACCCCGGGGAAGCGCCGGCATGAGCACGGCAAAATGGGCAGAGAAGGGCCGCTTCGCAAGCATCATTCGACGGAAAACCGAAGCAAATGAGCCAGTCCTGGGGCGCTATTCCCTGGCTCGCCTGCGATGAGTTCATGGACCTTGCGGCGGCAATCGCTCATACCAGAGCCGAAAGTCCACAGCGGTGGATGATGAAATCGCCCCATGCTCAACCTCAACGACCTTCATCTCTTCGTCCAGGCCGTCGACAGCGGCGGCTTCGCGTCGGCGTCACGCCGCCTCGGCATGCCCAAATCGACGATCAGCAAGCGCGTCGCCGTGCTTGAAGCCAGTCTCGCCACACGGTTGATTCACCGGACATCGCGCAGCTTCACGCTGACTGAACTCGGGCGGGACTTCTACGAGCACGCGCGCGCCTCGCTGATCGAGGCGGAAGCCGCCGAGAGCATCGTCCGCCGGCGCCAGGCCGAGCCCAGCGGCACCGTGCGGGTCACGACATCGGTCCCGACAGCGCAGCTCTACCTGGCGGAACGCCTACCGGCGCTTGTGGCAGCCTATCCGAAGCTGACGGTGCAGCTTCATGCCACCGATCGCTTCGTCGACCTGGCCCAGGAGGGATTTGACATCGCGGTGCGCAGCCATTTCGCGCCACTGCCGGATTCGGGGCTCGTGCAGTTGCAGGTCGCCACGGTGACCATCATACTGGTGGCGTCTCCGGGCTATCTCAGCCAGCGGAGCGCTCCTGCCGTGCCAGGCGATCTCAGTGTGCATGACGGGCTCCTGGTCTCCCCCTCCGCCAAGATCTGGCGACTGCACGACAGCGCAGGCCAGGAGGTGCTCGCCGCGCCCTTCGGGCGCTTCATCGCCGACGAAACGCAGATATTGCTCGGAGCTGCCAAGGCCGGGCTTGGGATCGCATGCCTGCCGGAGGTCGCCTGCCGAAGGGCCATCGATGCCGGCGAAATCATGCGCGTCCTGCCGGACTGGACAGCCGGCACGGTCACGACCTCGATCCTGACGACACATCGGCGCGGGCAGCTCCCCGGCGTCCGCGCGGTCGTCTCGTTTCTGGCAAAGGGGCTGCGCGCTTAGCGTCGGGCGAGCCGACAAGGGAATAATCCCGCCCTCGGAAACAGTTTTCCTAAGCGAAGCATCGGTCACGATGCTATTCATCTCCGGCGCTCACCCCGAATCAGCCCGCCTGACGAAAATAGTTCGATGAGGATCCTCGCCCCGGCCGCCAGGTCTTCGCTGCCCCAGCTCCGCGACGAGCGGCTCGCCGACGGGTGGACAGGCCGGTGACGGAGAAAAGCCAGACCGGCTCTGTCGCAGCCCTCGGTGCGATCGTCACCGGTGCCCTGATCCTGCAGATCGCAAGCACGATCATTCACACGGTCGTACCCCTGCGCCTGGCGGTCGAAAAGCAGCCTCCTCTCCTCATCGGCATCGTCGGTTCCGCCTATTCGCTCGGCTTCCTGCTCGGCTGTTTCGCTATCCCCTCGCTGATCCGGCGGATCGGCCATATCCGTGGCTTTGCGGTCTTTGCCGCGGTGCAATCGGTGCTTGCGCTGAGCTTTCCGGCCATGCCGGTGGAATGGTGGGGCGTCTCGCGCTTCATCATGGGCGTGGCCGCAGCCGGGCACGGCATCTGCATCGAAAGCTGGATCAGCGGACAGGCGCCTTCGAGCCATCGCGGCCGGATTTTCGGCGCCTACCAGATCCTCAATCGCCTCGCACTGATCGGCTCGCAGATCGGGATCGGCTATGTCGCCATCGAATCCCACGACATCTTCCTGATCGCGAGCGCCGCTTTTTCGCTGGCGCTCATCCCGGTCGGGCTGACGCGCACGAGAGCCCCGGAATCGCACGAGCTCGTCTCGGTCAAGCTGAAGACGCTCTGGCTCCAGGCCCCGGCTGCCGTCGTCGGTTGTCTTTACGTCGGATTGATGGGCGGGGTGCTGACCAATGTCGCCCCGGCCTATGGCATCCTCATCGGTCTCGACCAGCAATCGGCCATCCTGCTGACCGCCTCGATCCAGATCGGCGCGCTGATCCTGCAATGGCCGATCGGCCTGATGGCCGACCGGATCGACAGCCGCATCATCATGCTGGGCGCGGCAACGATCGTGACGCTCGCTGCCGCAGCGCTCGGCGCCGTGCTCTTCGCCAATGCTCCGCACGCCAAGCTCTGGTCCTACACCCTCTTCGCGCTGATCGGGGGCTGCAGCGTTGCGCTCTACACCGTCGCGGTCACGCATGCCTATCTCAGGCTGGGGCAGGATCAGGCGGTCGGCCTTTCGGCCGGGCTGCTCTTCCTCTGGGGAACGGGCGCAGCCATCGGCCCGATCGTCGCCACCGGGTTCATGCAAGTGTTCGGGCCGCAGGCGTTGCTGGCCTATATCGGCCTGCTATCGGCCGGCCTCGTCGGCTATCTCGCTGTGCGGCTGTTGAAAAAGCCGCCGGCGGCAAGCCTCGGCTCCGAGCGCAGCACACGGCCACCGTCCATGCCGGATATCGGGCCGAGACCGCGATAGGCAGCTCTTACAAAGCGATAGACAGCTCTCGCAAAGCGGCCCGCCTGTGCCAGGCGGGCCCTGTTCATATCATACGCCGAGCGGGCTCGGTGTGCCGGCGCCAGGCTCAGTAGCCGAGCGCCATGCCGTCCTTGCGCTGATCGGAGCCGCCGAGCAGGACGCCCCGCGCCTCGTCGATCCAGATGGCCTGGCAGCCGCCGGTCGGCTCGGGCAGCACCGAGACATCATGGCCGCGCGCGGCGAGATCGGCGCGGATCTCGGGGCCGATCGTCGACTCGACCGTGAGCTTGCCCTCGGCGACGAAGCTGCGCGGGCGGTCGGCCGCCTGCTGCGGGTCGTCGCCACGATCGAGCATCGAAGACAGGACATGCGCGTGGCCGGTCGCCTGATACTGGCCGCCCATCACGCCATAGGTCATCTGGGTGCGGCCATCCTTGGTCAGCAGCGCCGGGATGATGGTGTGGAGCGGGCGCTTGCGCGGCGCGATCGCGTTGGGATGGCCCTCGATCAACCGGAAGCCGGCGCCACGGTTCTGCAGCATCACACCGGATTCAGGCGCATAGATGCCGCTGCCGAAGGCCCAGAACAACGAATTGATGAAGGAGACGGCGTTACGATCGCGATCGACCACGGTGAGATAGACCGTGTCGCGATGCACCGGCATGTCGTCGTCGACGGCGGGCTGCGCCCGCTTCATGTCGATCCGGTCGCGCAGGCGGCCGATGAAGGCATCCGACAGAACCTGCTGCACATCGACAGGCGCAAAGGCCGGATCGGCAACGAGCAGGTCGCGCTGGTGATAGGCAGCCTTCGTCGCCTCCGCCAGCAGATGGATACGATCGGCCTCGCTGACGCGCCCCTCGGCGAGATCGAAACCCTCGAGGATGCGGGCGATGATCAGTGCCGTCAGCCCCTGGCCGTTCGGCGGGCACTCGTGCAGGCGATAGCCACGATATTCGGCTGAAATCGGCTCGACATAGTCGGAGGTCTGGCCGACGAAGTCATCCGCGACATGCAGAGCGCCGTTGCGATTGAGGACGGAAACGATCTCGTCCGCCACTGGCCCGCGATAGAAGGCGTCGCGTCCGTGCTGGCCGAGCCGGCGCAGCGTCCGCCCGAGCGCGGGATGGGTCATGCGATCGCCGACGCGGGGGGCTTCGCCGCCCGGCAAATAGACAGCGGCCGCACCTTCATATTTACGCAGGCGATTGGCGTAGATCGCCCAGTCATGGGCGACGCGCGGGGTCACCAGGAAGCCGTCCTCCGCCGCCTTGATGGCGGGCTGCAGCACTTCCTCCAGGCTGAGGCGGCCATGGTCGGCCGAGAGCCGGCACCAGGCATCGGCCGCGCCTGGAACCGTCACGGCATGGGGTGAGTTATCGGCAATCGAGGTCATGCCCTGCTCGCGGAACCAAGCCAGCGTCGCCGCCGCGGGTGCACGCCCGGAGCCATTGAGCGCGATCGGCGCCTTGCCGGGCTGAGCGTAGATCGCGAAACAGTCACCGCCGATGCCGGTCATATGGGGGTCGATGACGCCCTGCATCGCCACGGCGGCGATCGCCGCATCGATCGCATTACCGCCCGCCTTCAGGATGCCAAGCGCCGCCAATGTGGCCGCGGGGTGGGAGGTCGCCGCCATCCCGTTCTCTGCCACCGCCAGCGAACGCCCCGGTCTGGTGAAATCCCGCGTCCCGAACATGGTCGTCTCTTCCCTTTGTCGTCAGCTCAAACCGGCTGCTGCTGCGCGGTCGCATATCATGATCGCGGCGCGATGTGTCCTGAGGATCGACGCAGGGCAGGCAGGATCGAGGGGCCCCTTGACCGCGCGGGCCACCGCCGCCGCCTTCCCCGCTCCGGTAGCGATCAGGATGATCCGGCCCGCCTCCAGAATCGTCCCGATCCCCATGGTGATGCCGAATTCCGGCACCGTTTCGCTTCCGTCGAAGGGCCCCTGGTTCGCTTCCTGAGTCGAGGCCGCGAGCGCGACCTGGCGCGTACGCGAGGTAAAATCCGAACCGGGTTCGTTGAAGGCGATATGGCCGTTGGAGCCGATGCCCAGCAGCTGCAGGTCGATGCCGCCGGCCGCCGCGATAGCGGCTTCATAGGCTGCCGCCTCACGAGCGAGATCGAACGCATTGCCGTCTGGCATGAAGGTGCGGGAGCGATCGGCATCGACCTTGTCGAACAGCGTCTCATTCATGAAACGCGGGAACGAGGCCGGGTGCTGCGGCGGCACGCCGACATAATCGTCGAGATTGAAGCTTGTGCTCGCGGCAAAGGAGACCCGCCCGGCGCGATAGGCCGCAACCAACTCGCCGTAGACCGGGCGCATCGTCTCGCCTGTCGCCAGGCCAAGCACGGTCGAAGGCCGCGACAAGAGTTCCGCCACGATCCTGTTCGCGACATCCGCGGCAACGGTAGCGGCATCGTCGAGCACGACGAGGCCGGGGGCAGTGACATGGGCGTTCATGCTGTCTCGGTCGCCTTCCCGACGGGGAGAGCGAAGTCGCTCTGGAGGCTGGTCAGGCCGAACAGGCTGTCATGGATTCGTGACAGCGCCGTGCCGACGGCTCCGACAAGCGTCGCGCGGCTGCCAAGCGCGCTCGGCTCGATCCGCAGGGCTCCCCCGAGATGCCGGGCTACGAGCGTACGCAGTCGCGAGATCAGTTCTTCGCGCACGCCAATGCTGCCGCCGAGCACAATCAGTTCAGGGTCGACCACGGCGCGGATCGCCATCATGCCCTGGACCATGACGCGCGCCGTCTCGTCGAGTGTCGCGATGGCGGCCTCTTCGCCCTGGGCGAGCTGCGCGAAGACACCGCGCACATCCTGCGCCATGCGACCGCCAAAGCCGCGGTAACGCTGAAGGATGGCTACGCTGCCGATCGCGGTCTCAAAGGGGCCATGGAACTGGCCGCGCGAGTCGAAAGGATCGCCGCCAACCGGCAGAAAGGCGATTTCGCCAGCAGCCCCGCTGGCGCCGCGGGCAAGTCGCCCATCCAGAACAAGGCCCATGCCGATGCCGGTGCCCATCGCGATGAAGGCGAAGTTGCGGACGTCCTTGCAGCAGCCCTGCCATTGCTCGCCCATCGCTGCGAGATTGACGTCATTCTCGATCACCACGGCACAGCCGAGACGGCGCTCGAGCTCGTCCGCCACCCGGATGCGGTCGAAGCCGGGGATGTTGGGCGCGATCTCGATCTTGCCCGAGCGTGGATCGACGACGCCCGGACTGCCCATGGCGGCGCAGCGCAGGCCGCCCGGAGCGAGGCCGGCCTTGCGCGCCAGCCGCTCAGCCAGCGCGCCGATCTGTTCTACCACCGCAAGGCCGCCGCGCGAATCCGTCGGCTCCATCTCTTCCGCGACGATCGTACCGACCACATTGGCAAGCGCGGCGTGGATCTTGGTGCCCCCGAGATCCACGCCGAGCACGAAAGCGGCGTCCTGCTGGATCTCGTAGGTCACGGCACTTCGTCCCACCGCGCCCTGCGTCTGCCCACGCACACGCAGCCAGCCGCTATCCTCCAGCGCGCGCACGACCTCGGAGGTCGTCTGCTTCGACAGGCCGGTGATGCGGGCCAGCTCGGCACGTGAAATCGGGCCGCGATGCAGCACGGCCTCAATCACCGAGCGCACCGACATCTGGCGCGCAACCGGCGTGGAGTAAGCCTCTGCGCGAGGCGGTTCATCCGTCAATTCGTCAACCATGCGAACTAATAACGGATCGTTCTTGCCAATTGTCAATCTCGCACATGCAAGATGCGACTAAATCCTCTTGCCGAGCGGCATTGTTCGTCAGGTGTCTTTACAAACTCGAGAGCACGTGCATGCATTCCCGTCAGCATCACGCTCAAGACGGCGCCGCCTCGGCGGCAGCTGGTGACGAGACGGCTCGGGAGGCTGGATCATGCGAAATTCTAGACCATTGGTTTTTGCCGCTGCGCTCGCAGCCAGTCTGGCAGGCGCTGCAGTTGCCGCTTCAGCCCAGGGCACCAATCTGCGGGTCGGCATCCAGGACGACCCCGATGCGCTCGACCCGGCGACGAGCGGGACCTATGCCGGCCGCTTCGTCTTCGCGGCCATGTGCGACAAGCTCGTCGATATTGCGCCTGACCTGACGATCGCACCGCAACTCGCCCAGAGCTGGGAATGGGCGCCGGATCAGAAGGCGATCACCTTCAAGCTCCGCCCAGGCGTGAAGTTCCACGACGGCACCAGCTTCGATGCGGAGGCCGTGAAGTTCAACATCGAGCGCATGCTGACGATGAAGGACTCTCGCCGGAAGGCCGAGCTTTCAGCGGTGGCTGGCGTCGAGGTCGTGGCCCCCGATCAGGTGCGCCTGACGCTCAAGGAGCCTTTCGCCCCCCTGCTCTCCGTGCTCAGCGACCGCGCCGGCATGATGGTCTCGCCTGCGGCCGGTGCGAAGGACGACTTCGCCAACGCGCCTGTCTGTGCGGGACCCTACAAGTTCGTCGAGCGCAAGGCGCGCGACCTGATCAAGCTGACGAAGTTCGCAGATTACTGGGACGCCGCCAATTACGGCTATGACAGCGTGGCCTATTATTACGTGCCGGATTCAACCGTTCGCCTGTCGCGCGTTCGGGCCGGCGATCTCGATCTCGTCGAGCGCGTCGCACCGACCGATCTCAAGACCGTGCGTGACGACAAGAGCCTCAAGCTGCACGGCGCGCCCGGTCTCGCCGTCTCGCATCTGATGGTCAATCTCGGCAATGGCGAGAAGGCCAACGGCCCCCTGGCGAAGGATGCCCGGCTGCGCAAGGCCTTCGAGCTCTCGCTCGATCGCGCCATCATCAACCGCGTTGCCTTCAACGGTGAATACACCGCCGACAACCAGATGATCCCGCCCTCGGACCCGTTCCATTCGAAGGCGCATCCGGTTCCGGCCCGTGACGTCGCCGCGGCCAAGGCCCTGATGGCGCAGGCCGGAGTGACCAGCGTGCCGGTCGAGATCACCTTCGAGAACGCCCTCACGGATGCGCGCGTCGCACAGATCGTGCAATCCATGGCCAAGGAGGCGGGCTTCGACGTCAAGCTTCTGCCGCTCGAAACGGCGAGTGCGATCCAGCGCTATCTCGCGGGCAATTTCGAGGTCTATATCGGCAACTGGAGCGGGCGCGGCGATCCGGATCCGACCCTCTACGCCTTCTTCTCCTGCGCCGGCGGGCAGAATTTCAACAAATACTGCAACCGCGATCTCGAAACCGTCCTGAACAACGCCCGTGCCGAGGGTGACGCCGGCAAGCGCAAGGCGCTCTATGAGAAGGCCACCGGCCTTTATCTCGCCGACCTGCCCAGCATCCCGCTTTATCATCCGAACTGGTTCTTCGCGGCGCGCGCCAATGTCGGCGGCCTCAGCGTGTATCCCGACGGGTTGCTGCGGCTGAAGGGCGTCAAGCCGGCGCCGTGAGGCACGTGCCGGCGGCCGAGAGGGGCGCGGAATGATCAACTTCCTGGCGGGGCGTCTGGCCGTCGCGGTGCCGACGCTGCTGCTGGTCTCGATCCTGGTATTCGGGCTGCAGAAACTGTTGCCCGGCGACCCCGCGCTCGCACTCGCCGGCGAGGATCGCAGCCCCGAGATCATCGCGTACCTCCGCGCCAAGTACCAGTTCGACCAGCCCCTGCCGGTGCAATACTGGAGCTGGCTGAGCGCCTTCGTGCAGGGCGATTTCGGTCTCTCGATCCGAACCCGACTGCCGATCGGCACGATGATCGCAGAGAAACTGCCGGTCACGATCGAACTCGCGACGCTCTCGATGCTGATCGCGGTCGCGATCGGAATCCCGGCCGGAATCATCGCCGCCCTGTGGCGCGGTTCGGTGCTCGACCACGCCGTCAGCCTGTTCGGCCTCGCCGGCCTCTCGATCCCGAGCTTCTGGCTCGGGATCATGCTGATCCTGCTGTTCTCGGTCTCGCTCGGCTGGCTGCCGTCAGGCGGCTACGTCCCCTTCTTCGAAAGTCCGCTCGGCAACCTGAAGACCATGGCCATGCCGAGCCTCGTGCTCGGCGCCGCCTCCGGCGCCATCATCATGCGCCATACCCGCAGCTCGATGTTGACCGTGCTGAAGCAGGATTTCGTCCGCACGGCGCGCGCCAAAGGCCTCAGCGAACATGTCGTCGTGGTCCGCCATGCGCTGCGCAACGGACTGATCCCGGTCGTCACCCTTGGCACGCTGCAATTCGGGCAGCTCCTCTCCGGCGCCGTGCTGACGGAACAGGTCTTCGGTATTCCCGGCTTCGGCAAGATGATCGTCGACGGCGTCTTCAGCCGCGACTACGCCGTGGTCCAGGCCGTGGTGATGTGTGCGGCCGGTTTCTTCCTGCTGATGAGCCTTCTCGCCGACATCGCCTATGCGGCGCTCAATCCGAAGCTGCGCGGATGAGCCAGGTCGAGATCATTGGGCCCTCTGTCCCGGTGCGGACCCGTACGGGGTGGGAGCGCCTGCTGCGCGAGCCTTCGGCGCTGATCGGCGGTGGCATCGTGCTCGTCTTCGCGCTGATGGCCGTCTTCGCCCCCTGGGTCGCCCCCTACGATCCCAATGCCTCGGACTGGTCGGCGATCCGGCTCGGCCCGACACTCGCCCACCCCTTCGGCACCGACGATCTGGGCCGGGACGTCCTGTCGCGCATCATCTTCGGCGCGAGGGCCTCGCTCGCGGCCGGCTTCCTCTCGGTGGCGATCGCACTGGTCTTCGGCGTGCCCTTCGGCCTGATCGCCGGATATTTCGGCGGTGTCGTCGACATCGTGATCTCGCGCCTGACCGACGCGCTGCTCGCCTGTCCGTTCCTGGTTCTGGCGATCGCGCTTGCCGCCTTCCTCGGCCCAAGCCTGCAGAACGCCATGATCGCCATCGGCATCTCGGCGATGCCGATCTTCGTGCGGCTCGCGCGCGGGCAGACCCTGATCGTGCGGGAAGAAGACTATGTCAGCGCGGTGGTCTCGCTCGGCGCGTCGCATCGCAAGGTCATCATCTCGCATATCCTGCCCAACATCATGCCGCCGCTCGTCGTGCAGGCAACGCTGACCACGGCGATCGCTGTGCTGGCGGAGGCGAGCCTCGCCTTTCTCGGCCTTGGCCAGGCGCCCCCCGACCCATCCTGGGGCAGCATGCTCGACGCCGCGCGGCAATTCCTGGTGGAGGCCCCCTGGATGGCGATCTGGCCCGGGCTCGCGATCGTCGTCGTCGTGATCGGCTTCAACCTGCTTGGCGATGCGCTCAATGACGTTCTCAACCCGCGCGACTGATCACGAGGTGGCCATGCCCGATCACTCCCTGCTTCCCACCCTGCGGATCGGCTTCGTCGGCTCCGGCTTCATCGCGCATTTCCATCTGACGGCGCTGATGGGAGTCCGCAATGTCGCGGTCACCGGGGTCTACTCGCCGCGCGCGGAACGCCGCGCGGCCCTCGCGGCGCGGGCGAACGAACTCGATCTTGGCCCCTGCAAGGCGTTCGCCAGCCTCGAGGCCATGCTGACCTCCGGCGAGATCGACGCGATCTGGCTGCTGAGCCCGAACCACACGCGCGTCGAGACGATGCGCGAGATCCACGCGGCGGTAACGTCCGGCCGGTCCCGCCTGCGCGCCATCGCCTGCGAGAAGCCTCTGGGCCGGACACTGCGCGAGGCGCGCGAGATGCTGAGGCTGGCCGAGGATGCCAGGCTGCTGCACGGCTATCTCGAGAACCAGCTGTTCTCGACGGCGGTGCAGCGCGGGCGCGAGATCATCTGGCGTCGCGCCGTGCCCGGCGCCGGTCGGCCCTATATCGCGCGCGCCGCCGAAGAACATAGCGGCCCGCACGAACCCTGGTTCTGGCAGGGCGAGAAGCAGGGCGGCGGCGTGCTCTCGGACATGATGTGCCACAGCGTCGAGGTCGCCCGCCATCTGCTGACCGCGCCGGGCGAGCCCCGCGATGCGCTGACCCTGGTCTCCGCCAATGCCACCGTCGCGACGCTGAAATGGAACCGGCCGGCCTATGTCAAGCAGCTCAAGGCTGGGATGGGCCCTGAGGTCGACTATGCCAAGCGGCCGTCGGAGGATTTTGCACGCGGGCTGATCACGCTGCGGGACCCCGACGGCAACGAGCTGATGATCGAGGCGACGACGTCATGGGCCTATGTCGGCCCCGGCCTCAGGATCACGCTCGAACTGCTCGGGCCGGAATATGCGATGGAGTTCAGCTCGCTGAACACGGGACTGAAGATCTTCATCTCGCGCGCGGTCAGCGGCGCAAGCGGCGAGGACCTGGTCGAGAAGCAGAATGCCGAGCACGGCCTGATGCCCGTGCTGGAGGACGAAGCCGGCGTGTATGGCTACACGCTGGAGAACCGGCATTTCGTCGAGGCGTTCCGGCGCGGCACCATGCCGGAGGAGACCTTTGCCGACGGCGTCGCCGTCGTGCACATGCTGATGGCGCTCTATCGCTCGGCGGAACTCGGCCGGACCGTGAACTTCGCCGATGAGGATCTGGACGAGTACGTCCCCGTCGTCGCGCGGCCGGCGACCTGAGATCAGCGCTGCCGCCCGGGAGAACCGGGCGGCAGCACATTTGGACCAAAGCCTTGGATCAGGCCTTGTAGTAGTCGTCGATCAGCTTCTGCTCGGCAGCGGCAGCCTCCTTCAGGGCCGCGAGCGGATCCTGGTTCTGCAGCAGCACCCGGTCGAGCATGTCCTGGAAGATCTGGCCCTGAGCCTCTTCCGCCACGAAATCGGTGGCATGGGCGTATTTGAGGCCAGCCAGCATCGGGCCGGAAAGCGGATCGGCCAGGTTCTTGGCGCTCAGTGCGACCTCGGGCTTGGCCGGCAGCTCGCCGGTCTTCTCGAACCAGAGCTGCATCGCGTCATTGGTGGTGATGAAGGCGAGGAACTTGAGCGCTGCATCGCGCTTGGCTCCGGTCGCGCTCGACGCCAGGCCATTGACCCAATAGGAGGCGTAGTTGCTGGCAATGCCGTTATGGGTCGGCATTTCCGAGACGCCCCAGTCGAAGCCACGCGCGCTCTTGAAGGTGCCGAGGCGGAACGAACCGTCGACATGCTGCGCCGCCTTGCCGGCCTTGAAGGCCGCCTGGCTCTCGGAGAGGAAGCCCGCCGCAGCGACCTTATGCTTGCGCTGCAGATCGGTATACCAGCCGAAGGAGGCGGCCCCCGCGTCGTTGGCATAGGTCACGGTGCGGCCATCGTCCGAGTAGGGCTTGCCGCCGAACTGGCGCAGCAGGATCTCGCGCCACCAATGGTAGTCCTGCGACGGGATGCCGATGGTCGCGCCGGCCGTGGTGATGTTGCCACGCGAGTCGCGCTCGGTGACGGCCAGCGCGTTCTTCAGCATGTCGTCAAGCGTCACCGGCGGCTTGCCACCAGATGCGCCCGGCTTGCTCAGCAGCGTCTTGTTGTAGAACAGGCCGAGGCTGCGGACGGCGGTCGGAAGCGCCCAGTATCCCTCGTTCGTCCGCATCATCCGGACGAACTCGAAATAGTTCTTGTCGATATCGGCGACGTTGAAATGCTCGGCCGGCAGCGGCTGGATCAGCTTCGACTTGGCGTATTCGCGCATCCAGCCGAAGAAGAGCTGCAGGACATCGGGTCCCTCGCCCGCCGGCACGGCAGCCGCCGTCTTGGTCCGGTACTGGGCGTAGGGGAAGTGCGTGTGCTTGACCTTGATGCCCGGATTGGCAGCCTCGAACTGCTGGATGAGCGCATCCATCGCCTCGACGCGTTCCTTGAAGAAGTACTGCCAGTACTCGATCTGCACGGTCTGGGCACGCAGCACACTCGGCGCCGCCACGGTCAGGCCGGCGGCCGCGGCCCCGGTCGCGAAGCTGCGCCGGCTGAGGCGGAAGCCCTGGTTGTCTGTCGTCATGGTCTACTCTCCCTTGTTGTCCCTGGTGAAGGATGGCAGGCGTGGAACAGGCGGGCGCCGGCCCGCATCTGTGGCTGGAGACTGAAATGCGGCGACTGGACCTCGATGGCGCAACGCTGTTTGCGCTGACCGATGCCGCGCCAGCGCCGGCTGCTTCGCGCTATGCGTTTCCCGAAGCCGATTTCGCGGCGCATCCTGAATTGACGGCGCGCTGGTTCCCCGGCGGGATGTTCCACACGCGCTTCGGCGTCTTCGCGCTGCTCTGCCGCGATGGCCGCATCCTCATGGTCGATGCCGGCCTCGGCCCCGGCCCCAGTCCCTATTTCGACGGGCTCGGCGGCCGGCTGCCAGAGGAGTTCAAGGCCGCTGGGCTCGATCCGAACGCAGTCTCGCTCGTGGTCTTCAGCCATTTCCATCTCGACCATGTCGGCTGGGCACTCGACGAGACCGGCGCTCTCCGCTTCAGCCAGGCGCGCTATCTCGCGCCGGCAGCCGAGATCGCGCACTGGCAGGCTCAGGGCGAGGAAGCCGCCCTGCCGCACCATGTCGCGGCCTTCCGGCGCAGCATCGCGCCCATCGTCGAGAGCCGTCGGCTCGAGGCCGCAGAGGCTGGACTGCCGATCTTCGACAGCGGCAAAATCACCGCCTCGCTCCTGCCGGCTCCCGGACATACCGCCGGCCATCATGCGATCCTGATAGAAGGTGCGGGCCGCCCCGTCCTGATCGCCGGAGACAGCTGGCACAACCCGGCCCAGATCGCGGTTCCCGAGTGGTGCCATCGTGCCGATCGCGACCAGGATCAGGCGCGGCAGAGCCGCCGCGCCGTGGCGGAACATGCAGCCAGAACCGGGGCGATCGTTGCCGCCGGGCATTTCATCGAGTCCGAGGCCTTCGGCCAGATCGTACAGGACGCCGCGACGGGCGCCCTCGCCTACCAACCGCTCCACCAATAGGCTGGCCGGTTCGATCTCGATTGCGGGACAAGCCGGCACCATGGCCTCAGCTCCCCGCCGCCAGATCCCGCCTGCCATTGGCCGGACGGGTTTTTCCTAGCTCCGATGCTCTCGCCGCACGCGCCGGTTTCGGCAGTTTTGCCGCACGCGGATGCGGCGTCAGGCCACTGAACAACGGCAAGGTCGCGCCGCCGAGAGCCGGCGAATTGCGGCCAGCGCGCCCGGTCAGCAAGCGCGGCTGCTGTCGGCCCTTGCGCTGGCTGACGGAGGCCGGCAGCGGCGCGATGGCCTGCATCAGCGCAGCCAGGACCCGCTCCGGCACCTGCCCACCAATCACGATAGTCTCGGGATCGAGCAGGTTCTCGATGTTGGCGATGGCGATGCGCAAATGGCGCGCGGCCTCGGCGATCCAGCATGCGACGATCGCCTCGTGACCGTCGAAGAGACGCTCAACGGCACAGTTGTCCGCATCCCCGACGCCGGCCTCACCCAGCATCCGACGCAACGCATGCAGCGAAGCACGCGCCTCCAGCGTCACAAGCCCACCCCGATCAGGCTCGTGGCCGACGATCATGCGGCCAATCTCGCCGGCATTGCCGAAGGCGCCGGTCACCGGTTGTCCCTCGACGAAGAGGCCGCCACCGATGCCTTCGGCAAGGTAGAGATAGACGAAGCTGCGCAGATCGCGCGCAACTCCATGCAGATGCTCGCCGATTGCCGCAGCCGTCGCGTCGTTGCCGACGATGACGGGCAGGTTCAGCCCCGCAGAGAAGGCTTCGCGAAACGGAAGCCGCGACCAGGCCGCCATGGCTAGCGGGTCCTGCTCGCTCTCCGCGACATCACCGAACGGGCCCGGCAATGCGATGCCGACGCCCCAGAGCCGGGCGCGCGCAATGCGGCCTTGCTCGACCAACTCGGCAACCAGCGAAATCAGGCTCGGGAGGGCGAGATCGGGGCGCCCCGTATCGCAATCGATGCTGCGCTCGGCCCGGACATGGGCGCCGAGATCGACGAGGATACCGGTCATGCGGCCAGGCTCGACCTGCACACCGACGGCAAAGCCGCCATCGAGCGCCAGCGCGAGATCGATTGGCGGCTGGCCGCGCGCCGAAGCGCGGCGGCCGACGATGCTCACCAGTCCTTCGCGACACAGCTCGTCAGTCACGGTCGAGACGGTCTGGGCCGAGAGCCCGGTCGCCGCGGCGATCTCCGCGCGCGAGGCTGCACCGGAACGCCTCAACGCCTCGATCACCACGCGGCGATGATGGCCGCGGCGATCGAACGGGGCGAGACCGGATACGCTCATGAGCGGCGCGAACCTTCCGATTGAAATGCAGAGCCTGTGGGCCTGGCGCGAAGCAGGGCTTGCATCATGTCGCCGGCTTCGTATTAAATCAACGGACTTGATTTAATCGGACGACACACAGCGGGGACGCCGGAACGGGGATGCGACGAATGCGGGGCTACGCGGGATTGACGATCGAGACGAAGCAGGCACTCACGGCCTGGGCGTTCCTTGCCGTGCCGATCGCATTCTTCGCGGTGATCCGATTCTATCCGGCACTGGAATCGTTCGGCATCGCCTTCATGCAGTGGAACCTGCTCTCGAAACCGGTCTTCATCGGGCTCGACAATTTCCGGAAGATGATGGGCGATCCGGTGTTCTGGCTCGCCTTCAAGAACACGTTCATCTACCTCATGGTCGGCACGCCGCTCAGCCTGCTCCTGTCCTTCGTCATCGCCTATTATCTCGATCAGGTCCGCTTCGCGCATGGCCTGATCCGGGCCTGCTATTTCATCCCGCACCTGACGACGACAGTCGCGATGGCCTGGGTCTGGCGCTGGTTCTACCAGCCGCCACCGATCGGGCTGCTCAACAACATGCTGAACGCGGTCGGGCTCGATGCGCAGCCCTTCCTGCGCTCGACGACGCAGGCGCTCTATGCAGTGCTGACGCCGGCGATCTGGGCCGGGCTCGGCTTCCAGATCGTGCTGTTCATGGCGGGCTTGCGTGCCATTCCGTCGAGCTATTACGAGGCGGCGCGGATCGACGGCGCGGGCAAATGGATGATCCTGCGCCAGATCACCCTGCCCCTGCTCAAGCCCACCATCGTCTTCCTGGTGGTGATCTCGTCGATCGGCTTCCTGCGCATCTTCGACACGGTCTACAACATGACCGACAACGGCGCCGGCGGACCTCTGAACAGCACCAAGCCTCTGGTGCTCTACATCTATGAGACCGCCTTCCGTTCATATCAGATGGGCTATGCGGCGGCGCAGACATTGGTGCTGTTCGTGATCCTTCTGACGGTCAGCCTCCTCCAACTCTGGCTGATGCGGGAGAAATCATGAGCACGGCAACCTCCGCCGCGTCCCCGATGCCGAACTGGCGGCTGCAACTCGCCGCTCGTCCCGGCCAGGTGCTCGCCTGGACGCTCCTCGCCATGGGCGCCATCGCGATGATGATGCCGCTGCTCTACATGGTCGCAACCTCGCTGAAGCTCTCCAACGAGGTCTATGAACTCAACATCATCCCGCGCGAACCGACCTTCGAGAACTACGTTTATATCTTCAAGAACACGCGCTTCGGCCTGTGGTTCGTCAACTCGCTGGTGACGAGCCTCCTCGTCACCCTGTCCGTGCTCTTCTTCGATTCGCTGATCGGCTACACGCTCGCCAAGTTCAAGTTCCGCGGCCGCGAGGTGGTGTTCATCGCCATCCTGACGACGCTGATGATCCCGACCGAGATGCTGGTAGTGCCCTGGTATCTGATGGCCAAGAATTTCGGCTGGCTGAACAGCTATTGGGGCATCATGTTTCCCGGACTGATGACCGGCTTCGGCGTCTTCCTGATGCGGCAGTTCTTCGCCGGCGTGCCCGACGACTACATCCATGCCGCGCGTATCGATGGGCTCGGCGAATTCGCGATCTGGTGGAAGGTGGCTTTGCCGCTGGTGACGCCGGCGCTGTCGGCCCTGGCGATCTTCACCTTCCTCGGCAATTGGACCGCCTTCCTCTGGCCGCTGATCGCCACAAATGACCGTGCGCTCTACACACTGCCGGTCGGCCTTGCCTCGTTCTCCGGCGAGTTCCTGACCGATTGGGAGCTGATCATGGCCGGTGCCACCATCGCGACGCTGCCGACGCTCGTCGTCTTCGTCATCTTCCAGCGCTACATCATCCGCGGCGTCGTGCTCGCGGGCCTGAAAGGCTGATTCTCGCATGAACGCGCTTACGCCCGACGCCCCTTCCGGCAGCGACGACCGTTTTCCGGCGCCGGTCTATGCCCGCACCGTGCTGGCGCCGGGCTTTGCCCATAGCCAGATGCATCATCTCGCCCATCTCCTGCGCCTGCACCGCGCCCATGGCGTCATGCTGGCCGAGCAGAGCCTGCTGACCCGCCCCGAGGCGGCGGCGATCTTTGGCGCTCTCGACATCGTGGAACGTGAACTCACCGGAGCCGAACCCGCCGCTTATACCGGCGAGCATGAGGACCTGTTCTTCTTCATCGAGACCAAGCTCGCGGCGCTGATAGGCAAGGACATCGCCGGGCGCCTGCATACCGGGCGCTCGCGCAACGATATCGACCACACCCTGTTCAAGCTCGCGCTGCGCGAGCGGCTCGACACGCTCGGCCTGCAGCTGCTCGACCTGATCACAACGCTGATCCGGCGCTCGCGCGAGGAGGCCGGCACGCTGATCCTCGCCTATACACACGGCCAGCCGGCCCAGCCTTCGACCTATGGCCACTATCTCGGCGCAGTGATCGAGGTGTTGCTGCGCGACGTGACCCGGCTGATGCAGGCGCGCGAGGTCGTCGACCTCAGCACGATGGGCGCAGCTGCCATCACCACGACAGGCTTCCCGCTCGACCGCGCCCGCGTCGCAGACCTGCTCGGCTTCCCCGATTTCCTGCGGAACTCCTATGGCTGCATCGCCTCGAGCGACTATACCGCCGGCGTCTATTCGGCCCTGCGGGTGCTGGCGCTGAATCTCGGCCGTTTCGCGCAGGACCTCGCCTTCTGGACCTCGTTCGAGGTCGGGCAACTGCGCTTCTCCGACGGCTTCGTGCAGATCTCCTCGATCATGCCGCAGAAGCGCAATCCGGTTCCCGTCGAGCATCTGCGCCTGATGGCTTCGCTCACCGGGGGCAAATGCGACGCGGTGCTGCTCGCCTTGCACAATACGCCCTTCACCGACATGAACGACAATGAGCACGAGGTCCATGGTCAGGGCTACGAAGCCTTCGTCATGGCCGAACGCGCGCTCAGCCTTCTCGGCGGGGTCTTCGCATCCGCCAAGGTCGACGAGACGCGGGCGCGGGCGAATATCGAGGCGTCCTACGCCACGATCACCGAGCTCGCCGACACGCTGGTGCGCCGCGAAAAACTGCCCTTCGCCATCACGCATCATGTCGCCGCCGCGATGGCAAAGCACCTGCAGGCGACCCGGCAGACCCTTGGCACGGTGCCCTATGCCGAGTTCGTCGCCTTGTTCCGCAAGGTCACCGACCGCGACCCGGTGTTGACCGAGGCCGAATTCCGCGAGGCCGTGACGCCCGAGTATTTCGTCTCGGTGCGGACCCTCCCAGGCGGACCGGCCCCTGCCGCGATCGCCGAAAGCCTCTCCCTCTACGAGGCACAGGCTGCAGAGGCGCGGGAGCTGATTGCCCGTCACGCTGCGCGGGACGCCGCAGCGGGCAAGACGCTGTCCGGCGCCATTGCCTCATTCTCCGCGCCGAAGGGACTTTGAGCCGATGGCCAGCGTTTCGCTCAGCAAGGTCGTCAAGCGCTATGGCGATGTCGGCATTGTCCACGGCATCGACCTCGAGATCGCCGATGGCGAGTTCATCGTCGTGGTCGGTCCTTCAGGCTGCGGCAAGTCGACAACACTCAGGATGATCGCCGGGCTCGAGAGCCTCAGCGACGGCACGATCTCGATCGGCGGCCGCGTCGTGAACACGCTGGAGCCCAAGGACCGGAACATCGCGATGGTGTTCCAGAACTATGCGCTCTACCCGCATATGACGGTGCACCGGAACATCGCCTTCGGCCTCTACGCTGCAAAACTGCCGAAGGCCGAGATCGACCGCAAGGTACGCGAAGCGGCCGCGCTGCTTGGGCTGACCGACCTGCTCGAACGCCGGCCTAATGCGCTCTCCGGCGGCCAACGCCAGCGCGTCGCCATGGGCCGCGCCATCGTGCGCGATCCCACCGTCTTCCTGTTCGACGAACCGCTCTCCAATCTCGACGCCCAGCTGCGCGGCCAGATGCGCACCGAGATCAAGCGGCTGCACCAGTCGATCGGCACCACGATCGTCTATGTGACGCATGACCAGATCGAGGCGATGACTCTCGCTGACAGAATCGTGATCATGCGCGACGGACGGATCGAGCAGGTCGGCACGCCGCTCGACGTGTTTCACACCCCTGCGAGCGCCTTTGTTGCCGGTTTCATCGGCACGCCGACGATGAACCTGCTGGAGGTCTCCGTGGTCCAGCAGAACGGGATGCCCGCGCTGGCGTTGGAGCCCGGTGGCGCGGCGCTCACTCTCGCCCCTGACGCGGGCGCGCGCCTCGGCGACCGCAGCACGGTTTTGATGGGCCTGCGGCCCGACAATCTCACGGTCGAGCCGCTCGATGCACCCGACCTCACCTCCGCGGGGCGGCAGAAGCTCAATGCCACGGTGGTCGTAGCCGAACCCCTCGGCGTCACGACGCAGGTCATCGTCAAGCTCGCCGGCCGCGAAGTGGTCGGCATGGCTGATGGCCGCTTCGTACCTGCCGCCGGAGCGGCAGTGAAACTCGCATGCGATCTCGACCGGCTACACCTGTTCGATGCGGAGACGCGGCTGCGCCTTTCCTAGGAGCCCGTCCGAGTAACGATTTTGGGGCGATTATGACGGGAAGGCTGGGCGGGAGATTTCGGTGCCCGGTCGTCATCTTGAGGCTTTTGCAAGCTTCAGGAGGTTGTGAGCGGTACAGATCATTGCCCATTCGCCTCGGACCTGATCGAGACCGCGCAGGAGCAACTGCCGGAAGC
>NZ_JBFUIY010000031.1:0-77195 GCF_056401655.1 Allobosea sp. P4_E12
GACCAACGCCGATCCGAAGCCCTTCTCCTGGACCGCTGACCCCGACAAAATCATCGCCGCCGTCAGGCGTGGGCACCAAGCGTTAGATTCCATCCACTAGGAGAAAAGGCAGGGTCCTCGCTTGGACGCGAACGCGGGGCCTTCTCAAAATCCCTCATGTCATACTCTGCGATTGCATCCGTGAGGACAGTGAGCTCTCGCTCTCCGTCGCTGCCAGGCTCATAGCGAAGCAGCGCCGCGGCCCGCTTTACTGCAAGGCTGCGATCCTCGTCATTCGTGATCTCGAAACCATTCTCACCTTGCAAAGCTGCCCCTCCTGCAAGAACTCGTGATCTGAAACCTAGACCAACTTGCGAATCAGCCTTCACGATCACCATGGATTGCGGTGGCTTTCGGGCAGCGCGATTTACGCGACCGGCCGGCAACTCGTCGTCATACGAACCAAGCCATCATCCAACGGAACTGAGCCTGAAAGGCTTTATTCCTAACCCGAACGGCGGACGACCTTCTCACGCGGGTGCGGTGTGAGACCGCCGCCTAGAAACTCCAGAGGCAGACAGACAGGCAAAACGGGCTCCAGCCTACCCAAGTCGGCGCTGCGTGATACTCAGCTTGTTGGTGTCCGAGTTCGCGAACCCGTGCGGTCGCTCTCCATCCTATCGTGCAGATCGAGCTTGAGAATTTGGCCCTCGCATCCACACATGAGAAAGTTATGGCGCAGCGCCACATGAGGACGGCGGGCACCCGAGTGCTCCAGAGCTACGACCTCGGTCCGATCTGGCTATAGTTTGCCGCAAACGATTGGCGCCGAATAGCAAGACGCCTGCGGCAGCCTCGGGCATCCTGCTGTGATGCGCAACTCGCCCAGGCCCCACGACCTCAACGTCCTCTTTCTGCCGCGATATCGCTGGCGGCCAATTCCGGTCGTGACTGTAATTCCGATGATCGTCATCTGGCTTATGGTCTTGTACTGGACCGTACCGTTATAGTCTTGCTCGAAAGCTGAGGGCCAGAATTCTGGCTTCGCGAGACCTCCACAAACGCATCAGGCTCGCAGGTACAGCTCCACAGGGCTCGCCCGGCCTTGTTTATACACAATGGATTTCGAACAGATTGGCTTTGCTAGAACACTCGCGACAGGACCAATCTTCATCAACAAGCTGGAAGCGCTTCAGTTCTTGGAAACGATTGTTACGAACCATTTATTATTGCGGCTGGGGACGCCCGTCCGGAGCGGAGTAGCCCTTACTTCGCCCGTCGCAGATCCATAGTTTGATCTCATTGCCAAGATCGTCGCCTTCCTTTTCACGACCAGCAGCATACTCCAAGCGCTGTTCCCTCTCCAGCTTCTCTAGGTGCTTCAACCATTCGGGGTAACTGGCTTTCGTCATCTCGTTTCCCCTTCGCGCCCAACAATCGAGACTGCAAACTTCTGATGAGGCCGATATGATTTGGTCCTTCGAGGTTCCCGAACTTCGGTCTTTGCCAAAAATTCACGTTGGTCAGACCGACGAATTCCTCGGCCCAATTCTGGTTATACCGTTGCCAGGCCGCCCCCTACTCTGCCGCACTCAGGAAAGCTGTTGCTCCGGTATGGAACTGCAGTTTGGCCACGCGCGCATACACGCCGCCGTTAGCCACAAGGCTCCGATGAGTGCCTTCCTCAACGATCCGCCCCTCGTGCATGACTAGAATCCGGTCGGCTTTGAGCACGGTCGCCAGGCGGTGGGCGATGACGATGGTCGTGCGGCCTCTTATCGAGCGTTCGACCGCAGTCTGCACTAGCATTTCGCTTTCCGCATCGAGCGCGGAGGTGGCCTCGTCGAGCAACAGGATGGGGGCGTCGTGCAGGATGGCCCGGGCGATCGCGATGCGCTGACGCTGGCCACCGGACAGCATGACGCCGCGCTCGCCTACCTGGGCCTCGAGGCCCGTCTCCAATCTGGCGACGAATTCGTCGGCGACCGCTTCGCGAGCCGCTTGTTCGATCTCTGGGCCAGATGCCTCGGGCCTGCCAAAGGCGATATTCTCCCGCGCCGAGGCCGCGAAGATCGTTATGTCCTGCGGGACCAGGGCGAGGCGGCTACGGACATCCTGCGGACTGGCCTCGCGAATATCGACGCCGTCGATCAGAATTGAGCCTGCCTGGGGATCGTAGAACCGCATCAGTAGGGAGAACACCGTACTCTTGCCTGCGCCGGAGGCACCGACGATTGCAACCGTCTCGCCGCACCCAATGGAAAAGCTCAACCTGTGCACAGCCGGCAGCTCCGGGTGTGCAGGGTAGGAAAACGACACCTCACGAAACTCGACGAGCCCCTGGGCCGGTGCCGGCAGAGGCTTCGGATTGGCAGGTGCCGTAATTGCTGGCTCCTCAGCAAGGATTTCGGTCAGCCGCTCGGCTGCACCGGCCGCCTGGCTGAGTTCACCCCAGACCTCGGAAAGAGCGCCGAGCGCGCCGGCAGCGAATACCGAATAGAGCAGGAACTGGCCAAGGGTGCCAGGCGAGAGCGCTCCCGCAAGTACGTCGCGCGAGCCGAACCAGAGCACGGCGACAACAGAGGAGAAGATGGTAAAGATCGCAAAGAAGGTCAGGAAAGAGCGAGCAAATACCGATGACCGTGCGCCCCTGAACGCGGTTTCGACGGCGCCCGAAAAGCGCTCCGTCACCAAGCTTTCGTTGGTGAATGCCTGCAAAGTCCTGATCGAACCGATTTGCTCGCCGGCATAGGCCATGGCGTTGGCCAGCATGGCCTGAGCCGTCCGCGACTTCCGCCGCACCGATCGCCCGAAGCCGACGAGGGGAACGACGATCAGCGGAATCGCGACGATGACCAGACCCGACAGTTTCGGACTTGTAACGACCATCATCGCGATGGCGCCGATTAGGAGAATAACGTTGCGAAGTGCCACCGATGCCGTTGCGCCGATCGCCGATTTCACTTGCGTGGTGTCGGCGGTAAGTCTGGTAACGATGTCGCCCGATCGAGTCGCGTCGAAATAGGAAGGCGAAAGCCGCGTGACATGGGCGAAGACATCCCGGCGGATGTCGGCGACGACGCGTTCGCCAAGCGTGACAACGAAGTAATAGCGGCACGCCGATGCCAGCGCCAACACTGCGGCGATGGCGCCCAGCACCATGAAATAATTGGCGACCAGGGAGGAATCAAATGCTGAGAAGCCTCGGTCGATCATCCGGCCTACCGCCGGCGGCAATGCCAGCGTCATCGCAGCCGCCAGCATCAGGGAAACAACAGCGCCGGCAACCATCGCGCGATAGCGGGTGACATAGGGCAGTAGATCCCGCAGGGGCTTCAGCGAACGCCCCCGCGCCCCTTTGGCGGTACTACTGGTCGCTCCCATACCGTCCCCCCACCCTGGCATCCCTAGATGTGCCTCGTTATTCTACGAACCGAAGCGCTGTGTTCATCCGACCTATGTCTGAAAGAGTGTGGGACCTTTGTGTCCCGATAGCGCGGCTTCGTCTCGTCACGCCATTCGCCTTGAAGAAATCCGGCGCGGTTTCACGCAGGCCGTGGGGACGATCACTACAGCCTTTCGTCCCTTGCAGCCTGCCTTGCGCAGGCGGAGACTTCCGCGCGAACTCCTCAGCGCCTGAAAGTGGCCCGCCATAGTGGCGCTCGGGCATCTATCCCAATGACAGATCGATCGACGAACTCTTCGTCCGCCTCCGTGCCAAGCGCCGATTTCTCCTGAAGACTTCGGTCAGACGGTTTTTCGGCTTCGGCGGCCTATTCGCCCCAGCGCAAGGAACGCCTTATTCCATCGCCTCGCGCTGTTTCAGCAGCTGGTTCAGCAGCTCTTGTTGATGGTTGATCCTGTTCGCGATTGCTTCTTCCGCAGCAGATCCAGTGGTTGCGGTGGCTCGTTCCATCAGATCGGCTATATTTCTTCGGGCGACCGCAATCTGGTTATCAAGATTCTGCTTGGACACATTATCAGGCATTGGCTCATTCCTCAGTGGGATCTAGCGTCGATTACCAGAGGTGATGCAGCAAAAACGTTTCGGGCTATACTCAACAAATCATTCGGGGAACTTGCCCGAATTAGCGGAAACAATCTGATATAGAATGCGATATCGCGCCAAATATTTGCTGATTTCTGCCAACGGAATTGAACGTCCTGCATCCGGGCAGCAAGCAACCTATGCGATCATCGTGCGAATGATGCCAGCTACCGGCGCCCGTGACTTGCCTAAGCAAGGTCTCGCCGCGGAAGCAGCTGAGCAAGCGGTCGAAGCATAGGAAAACCATAGCCGCTATGCTGCGGATCGCCAGGATCTCTACCTAGAGTGCGCAGATAACGCGGACGGCAGGCCCCCGGGGCGGCGTACGTGCAGTGGGCCGCGACCAGCGACGCCGCGATGCTGCATGGTGATTGAACCTAGACTGCGCCAGCCGCTCGCCTACCAGTGCAAGCACGGGTTCTGTAGATGGCACGGGCGCTCAGTCGTCGGCGTCGTGCCCGTGTTCGTGACGGTGGGCGTAGCGCTCGGCCGGGTCTTCCTCGTCCTCGTCCGGGATGTCGTCTTTGTTCAATAGCCGCTCAAGCCAGAGCAGCGCGGCGGCCTTGGCCTCCTCGACGCTGTCCTCGGCGCAGACCGCCCGACGGTTTTCCTGATCGGTGCCGATAAAGCTCCCCTCGGAAAACCGGCTCGGCCTGATTACAAACCAAGCCTTGTCCGGCTGGTCATTCGGGTCGGTGTGCCAAAGGCTGACGCCATCGACGCTGGTCTCGTACCAGGCCACCTTCTTCGGAGTCTCCGGCATATTCCCGTTCCAATGGGCCATGGTCGGATGTCCTCAAGTCGAGAGGTAGATGACAATGCCGGATTCCTTCGGAATTGCCCCACTGGTCATGCCATCGCCCAGCGACCCATGGCGATTGGCGGTTCAAGGCGCGACGCTAGTCAACGACAATAGTCGTCGTCGTCTTCCTCGTCGTCATCCAACTTGTGGTCGCCGTCCCGTGCAGTGAAGTCAGCCTCAAGTGCCGCTTCCGCGCATGCTGTTTATCGGCACAGCGCAGTAAACAACTCCTCGCACATATCGGGCGTCACGACCATTAACAGAAGCAGCATCGTGAGTGCGCCGACAGGCCGTTCCGGGTTGTGTCGACGATCAGCAGAGTCGGATGCCGCCCCACATCATCAGGATGAGCGCAGGCGCCAATTCGCCTTCGCGCGAGAAAGCCCGCTTGCGCGATCTCGCGCTGCTCACCCTGACTGTCGTCGCGATCAGGCCCCATGGAAGCTAGTGGGCCAAGGTGCCGAGGCGTGACGCGATGCGTCGCGTGCAACAAGCTGCGATACCTCAGCGAACAGGTCCATCGGCGCTCTCAGCGCCAAATCCGACAGGGAGAGGATACCGATCATCCGTTTCTCTCTGTTCATCACCGGAACATGATGGATCTGCTCCTCCGCCATGCGGCGCGTCGCATCCCTGACGTCATCGTCCTCGAAGCACCAGGTGATGCCCGCCGTCATGACCTTTCTCGCCTTTGTAGTGTTGGGATCGGCCCCTTCGGCGCAGCCACGGCAGGCAAGGTCTCTGTCCGTGATCATTCCGATAAGGCGATCATTTTCTCCCACCGGAAGGCACCCGATTTTCGCGTCGCGCATCTTGCGCGCGACCTCGGTCAGCGAGATGTCCGGAGAGATCCATTCTGCATGTGCGGTCATAGCGTCACGAACGAGCATGATAACCTCCTGCTCTGCGCGGCTTCGAGTCTGAGGCATGTCGCTCTCTGGAAGGGATTGCCTGGTGGTCTCCACGCTGCGCCGGAATGCGCTGCGCCAGCCGAGCGCGCTATTCAGAAAACTGCCTTGGGCGCCGAAAGCGTGGTCCGGGAAAGGACTCTGGCGAAGGCCTGCCCCAGGGAGTGGCATGCTCGTGGATGATAACGGATCATCACGGGGCGAGCCAGCATAGTGTGCGGTGACCAGGCAATTCGGCGCAGCCAGGGCCGACAGCAGGGCCAGCGGACCAGTCCTTACTCGGGGCCGCCGATCCAGTCGACCAGCAGAGCTGCGAGGCCGAATACAGCGCYGGCGGAGCAGACAGCTGGCCAACCATTCCAGGCCCAAGCGATGCCGGCCAGCATCGATCCGGTGGCGCCACCGATGAAGAAAATGCCCACGAACAGCCCATTTAAGCGTCCGCGCGCCTTGGGCTGTAGTAGGTTGATGGCGCGGCGGCCGAGCGTTTGGTCGCCGGTTACGCCGATGTCGAGCAGCACGGCGCTGACGACCATTAGTCCCAACGGAACCCATCCGGTTGCGGTCGCGGCTGCGGCGGAGCCTGCCCACGCCGACAGCGCCATCGCGCCGATCAGCACGAGGTGGCAGGCGAGAGTGGCGGAGCGCGTCAAACCACGATCTCCAGCGCGGCCGAACAGCGGCGTGACTGCAGCACCTCCGACGCCCGCCAACGCAAACAGCGCAATGCCGCGCTGGCCGAGGTCGAAGGGCGACTGTGCAAGGCGCAATGCCACCGCCGTCCAGAACAAGCTGAACGCCGCCATTACCAGCGCCGCTGTCAGGGCGCGCCGTCGAAGCATCGGTTCGTCGCGCAAAAGGCCGAGCAGCGAGGCGATCAGCGCGCCATAGGATGTTCTCGCTACCGGGAGCCGTCGCGGCAAGCTGAAAGCGAGGACGCAGGCGAGCAGAATCAGAGAAGCAGCGCTGAGGCCATAGAAGGCTCGCCAGCCCCAAGCATCGGCGACCAGGCTGGCCAGCGGACGCGCCAGCAGAATGCCGACCATCAACCCGCTCATGACGTCGCCGATAACGCGACCATCCTGTCCAGGTGGGGCCATGGATGCGGCGATCGGCACAAGGATCTGAATCGCGGAACAGGCGGCGCCCAGGACGAACAGCACTATCAGCAGCGCGCTTGCCGTAGGCGCCAGTGTGGCAATACCAGCGGCCATTGCTGCCGCGATTAACATACGCAGGATTAGGGCGCGATTCTCGGCGAGATCGGCGAGCGGCACGAGGAAGAATAGGCCGGCGGCATAGCCAAGCAGGGTGGCCATGGCGACGAGGCCGAAGTCTGCGGCATCGGCGCCGAACGATGGCCCGATTAGGCCAACTAATGTCTGCGGCGCGAACAGATTGGTGACGATGATGCCGACAGCGGTGGCAAATAGCACAGTCTGCGGGCCGGTAATTGTGGCGGCCGGCAAATGCGTTGACATTTGTCCGTCTTTCGTTCCTCGCATGGTCGATCCTCAACATTCCGCATATCGTTTTTTGCTTTTATGCGAAACCGTCACCATGCTACAATTCAATAAATTCGATAATGATTATGCGGGTCTATTATGAACATTCATGACCTCGAAGCCTTTATCGCCGTGGTGGAAACCGGTTCGATCGTCGGTGCGTCAGCGAGACTTAACCTTACCCAGCCGGGTGTAACCCGCCGCATCCAGAACCTTGAGGACGCGCTGGCAACGGCGTTGCTCGACCGCCAGTCGAAGCCGCTGAAGCCGACAGCCTCCGGCCGTGAAGCCTATGAACATGGCCGGCGCGTGCTACGTTCGCTTGAGGATTTGAAGGCCGGCGTGTCGCCAGAGGGCGAGATCAGGGGCGAGTTCCGGCTGGGCATTATGCCCTATCTCTCCGATGCCGCGCTGGCGATGCCGCTCGATGGCCTGCGCGCCGCGTTCCCGCAACTGACTTTACGCATCACCTCCGGCTGGTCGCCAAGGCTGGTCGAGCAGGTGGCGCGCAGCGAGCTCGACGCAGTGGCGGTGTGTCTCGCGGAGGGTTTGGCGCCGCCGCAGGAACTGATTTGCGACGATCTCGGCGCGCAAACAGTGCTGCTGGTTGCGTCATCCGACCTTGGTGTACCGCGGGAAGCCGACCTTGCCACGCTGTCGCAATTTCCCTGGGTGATGAACGAAAATGGCTGTGGCTTTCGTGCCTATATCCGCCAGAGCTTCGAGGCGGCGCGGCTGCCTTTCCAAGTTGGGGTGGAGGCTCTCAGTGTCGATCTCAGAATGTCGCTGGTGGCGCGCGGCCACGGCATCGGCATAGTCACCCCGGCCGCCTTCGCCGACGGCCGCTGGCGCGAGGGAGTTGAGGTCATCGACTGCCCAAACTTCAAGCCGCAAGTGCGCGCTTGGTTGCTGCACCGCCCCCCGGCAGGCAGGCTCGCGCGGCCGATTGAAGTGTTCCGCAATGCCTTGATCGAAGGGCTTCAGCTTCCGATGCCGCTGTTATCGTAACACGGTGCTCAGAGCAGTGCTTCACGAGGCCTTATCAGTCCCCGATTCGCGCCTTGTGATCGAAGCCGTATAAGTATACTTGCCGGCTCCAAACTTCAGTTTATTTTCCATCGCGGCTCTATCGATGCGGTCATTTCCGCTTGGCAGTGGGTTTGACTCGCGAGATCATTGCTCCGCGGCTTATGTTGCTTTGGGTCTGGGGAAATGAGCGTCATCGCCATGCTTTATGCCCTTATCGGGCTTACGGCCCTGTTTGTCGTGGCTGTCTTCGCACACGCGGGGGACAAGAGCCCGCTTCAACGCCGGCTTTACGATCAGCGGCACCGCAGCACCGAGCAGGCGTTTAGACGGAGGAGCCGTATTTGACATAATTAGTGCCAGTTGTCGGCTCGCGCTGGTGGACGTCCTAGGCAACGATAGGCGGCTGTTCCTTCGGCCAAAGCCGCCAGATATTCGTAAGATGAGTTGACGATCTTCGTCTCAAACGCGCGAACCCTCGACTCGGGGATCTCAGAGCGGACGGATCATGGTCCCCGATAGCGATCCAGGATGGACACTGAACCTTCGACCGATTGTCACCCAAACAATTGGTGCCCGTATCATCGGTTCCGATCACGCCGCGGCATCAGTAGTTCACCTAGCCTCGCTCCCCCGCCAAAAATTCTTGGGAGGCGAGCGATGTCGGAAAGGCTCTCCACCTTGCCTCAAATGAACGGTTTCACGGGCGAACTGGTCGAGCCATTGACCAGCAAGGCGGTGTTCCAGTCTAGCTTGGCACACCGATATGCACGGCGCGCTCGAACCAAGAAGATCCTGCGCTCGCTGAGCGATGAGCAACTCCGGGACGATGCGCCGCTGCCCCGGCGGGACGGTCCGGGACATGTGAGCACCGTGTTGTGGCCGGAGCTGACGGGTAGTCGAACTGGAACGCCAAGAGACTACAAGTGCAAGCGCGCTGTCGACGGATAATGATCGCCCACTTAAAGCGCGGGCCAGCCCAATCTAGCAACTGGGGCTCCAGCACGTTCCCCATTAGTTGCCTCCCCCTCAAGCACCGAGCCTCTCCCGAGGTGAAGCTGCCAGGCGAGAGATCGCCCTCAGCGGAAGTCAGTGCTGATTAGAATGAAGAATCTGGCCGAGAAATTGTCGCGTGCGTTCATTTCGAGGTGTTGAGAAAAATTCTGCAGGCGGCGCGACCTCGACGATCTCGCCTGCATCCATGAAGATTATCCGGTCAGCAACCTTGCGGGCGAAACCCATCTCATGAGTGACGCAGATCATGGTCATGCCGCTTTCGGCGAGTTCTACCATGACGTCGAGGACCTCGCTGACCATCTCCGGATCGAGCGCCGAAGTAGGCTCGTCGAACAACATGATCCTCGGGTTCATGCATAACGACCGCGCGATTGCAACGCGTTGTTGCTGGCCACCCGAGAGCTGGATCGGGTATTTCGCGGCCTGCTCGGGGATATGGACGCGCTCCAAGATGATGCGAGCGTTCGCCTCGGCCTCCGGCCTCCTGATCCCGCGCACCTTCATTGGCGCTAGCGTGCAATTTTCCAACACCGTCAGATGCCCGAACAGGTTGAAGCTCTGGAACACCATGCCGATCTCGCGGCGGATGTTCTCGATGCCGCGCAGATGCGCGTGTACGCTCGTGCCATCAATGATAATCTCGCCGCTCTGGTGTTCCTCGAGCTGGTTGAGACAGCGGATCAGGGTCGACTTGCCAGAGCCCGAGGGTCCACAAATGACGATGCGCTCGCCGCGGTTGACCGTCAGGTCGATGTTCCGCAGAACCTGGAAGTCGCCATAGAATTTGTCGACCTTGCGCATCTCGATCATAACGTCGCCCGGGGTGCGGGACGCGCCGGTCTTCTCTGTTGCGGGCATCGTCATGAGCTTCATCTCGTTTTGACCAGAGAATTTGGCGCGCCCGACCCGAGACCGGACGCGCCATGTCACGCGTTTGGGCAGGTTCTCAGAAGGTCGGCATCGGCGGAAGCTTGTTCAACGGAATGCCGAACCAGCGCTGGTTGATGGCGCTGAGTTCGCCGTTCTTCTCGATATCGGCGATGAATTTGTTGGCGAACTCGGCGAGCGCAGTGTCGGCCTTGCGAAAGGCCATGCCATTGGCCTGCTCGCGCAGGGTCAGCTTCGGCTCCATGTTGAGCTGTGGATAGTCCTTGTTGAGTTGCGCGAGGATGGTGTTACTCGCGCCCATGGCCTGGACCTGACCCGAGATCAGGGCCTGCAGCGCCGTGGCATCGTCGTCGAAGCGCTTGAGTGGCGTGCCCTGCGGCGCGATCGCGCTGATGGCCGTGTCCTGCGTCGAGGCGCGCGCGACACTGATCGTCACCGGCTTCAGGTCCTCCGGAGTCTTGATGTTCAGGCTCTTGGGACCCAGCACGTAAATGGTGAGCGTGCTGTAGGGATTGGAGAATAGCACCTGCTTTGAGCGCTCGGCGGTGATGCCGAACGTGGCAATCAGCACGTCAATTTTGTTGGTCAGCAGATAGGGTATGCGGTTTGGCCCGGTGACCGGGACGAGTTCGAGCTGCACGCCAAGCGCCTTGGCCATCAGCTTGGCGACGTCGGCGTCGTATCCGGCCGGCTGCTGCTGGGCGTCGGTGCCGCCGAAAGGCGGATAGTCGGTCAGTACGCCAACCAGCAGCTTGCCGCGCGCCTTGATCTCCTCGGGCGTGGCTGCGCTCGCCGGGGCGGCGCCGAGAGTTGCGGCGGCGACGCCGGCGAGAAGCAGCGCGCCGAGGCTGCGGCGCAGGATGGACTTGAACAGTGACATGGGACGTTTCTCCTCGGGTGGACTTGGTAGGCCTTGCGTCGCCGCGCTTAGCGCGCGGCGACCAGGAGCTTTTGCTCCATTCGCTTGCTGTAGGCCGATAGCGGCCGGCAGATCAGGTAGTAGATCAACGCGACGAGCGCGAAGATGGTAAAGGGCCGGAAGGTGGCGTTGTTAATCACCTGCGCCGCCCGCGTCAGTTCGACGAAGCCGATGATCGAGGCGAGCGAAGTGCCCTTAATCAGCTGAACGAGGAAGCCGATCGTTGGCGGAATGGAGATTCTGACCGCTTGTGGCACGACGACCAGCGCCATCTTCGGCCAGTAGCGCAGACCGAGTGAGGTCGCCGCCTCCCATTGCCCGCGCGGCACGACCTCAATAGCGCCGCGCCAAATCTCGCCCAGGAAGGCGCTGGCATGCAGCGACAAGCCGATCGCGGCTGCGGTCCAGGGATCGACTGACCAGCCAAACAGACCGGGCACGAAGAACGCGAGGAAGAGCTGCATCAACAGCGGCGTGCCCTGGAAGACCTTGATATAGCCGTTCGCGACCAGCCTGAGCCATTTGAACTCACTAGTTCGAGCGAGCGCGACAAGGGCGCCGCCAATCGCGCCGCCGACAAAGGCAACGACCGAGAGCAGCAGCGTCCAGCGCACCGCGGCGATGATGTAGAGGATCTCGTTAGGTCCGAGTGTGCGCATCGTCTGAAACCTACCGGGTTGGCTTGCGCAGGAGGGTGCGCTCGATTCCGGCGAAGGCGCTCCAGAAGAACAGCGACAGGCCGAAATAGATGCAGGTCACAACGAAATAGACCTCGAAGCTGCGGAAGGTGCGCGACTGGATATCGCCCGCGACCGCCGTGAGCTCGCTCGCCGCGATCGCGGAGCAGACGCTCGAATTTAGCATCAGCAGGATGAACTGGCTGGTCAGCGAGGGATAGACCGCCTGGATCGCCGGCTTGAGGACGATGTAGCGAAAGATTTGCAGCGGCCGCATGCCGAGCGACTTGCCGGCCTCGACCTGGCCCTTGTGAATGCTCTCGATGCCAGCGCGGATAATCTCGATGCCGTAGGCGCCGACATTGACGACGAGCGCGATGAGCGCCGCCTCGTTCGATGAGAGTTTGATGCCGAGCGTAGGCAGACCGAAATAGATCATGAAGATCTGAATCAGGAACGGCGTATTCCGGATCAGCTCGATATATTCGTCGATGAGCCAGCGTAGCCATCGCGGACCCGAAGTCTTGCCGAGCGCCCCCGCGACCGAAACGACCATGCCGATCGCCATTGCAAGTGCCGAGAGCACGAGCGTGTTGATCAGTCCCTGCAGTAACTCTGGCCACGCCGCGAAGACGTCGGCGAAATCGAATTCATAGCTCATGCAAAACACCCGATGCGGCGGGTGACCAAGCGTCCAGCCATCCGTCTCCTCCTATGCCCTCACCGGCCGGTTCGATATCGGCTCTTTGTCTTACAACCATTGCGCCAATTACAGACGCGGGATCATCAATCCACCATCAGCATTGATCACTGTGCCCGTCGCGTAGGCGAAATTGCCGCTCGCCAGACCGACCACGCAACGCGCCACGTCCTCGCCCTCGCCCCAGCGCCCGGCTGGTATCATGCCGTCCGCGATACGGGCATCGTATTTGGCCGCGACCTTCGCGGTCATGTCGGTGCGGATCACGCCCGGTCGGACCTCGAAGACCGGGATGCCTTCGGGCGCGAGCCTGACCGCGAGCGCCTTCGCCCACATCGAGAGACCGAGCTTCGAGACGCAATATTGCGCCCGGTCGATCGAAACCAGCTCCGTGCTGGCCGACGTGATGAAGACGATCACCGGCCGCTCTGCCTTGTCCGCGAGCATCGCCTTGGCGACTTCCTGGCTCAAGAAGGCGGCGCCGCGCAGGTTGACATCCATGACGACGTCGAAGCTTTCCGGCGTAATCTCCAGCATGTCACCGCGAACCGGCGCGCCGATCCCGGCATTCGAGACAAAGAGATCGAGCCGGCCGAAAGCCCGCTTCACATCCGCGTTTAGGGCAGCATGGCTTTCGACTGCGGCGACGTCATGCTTGAAGAACCGCGCCGCGGCGCCGGCCTCCTCGAAGAGCTTCAGCGCCACGGCGACCGCCTCGTCCTCGACAACGTCGGTGAAGGCGATGTCATGGCCTACCCTGGCGAGCGCGACACCGATCGCGCAGCCGATGCCGCGCCTTGCGCCGGTAATTAGTGCGACGGGGCGGGTCATCTTATTCCCCTCGGTAGAGCGGTGTGCGCTTTTCCTGGAAGGCGGCGACACCTTCCTTGACGTCATCAGTATAGGAGACGAGCGAGCTCGCCAGCGTCTCCATGATCGCTGCCCGGTCCTCGTCTTCCGCGGCGTTGATCAACTGCTTGACGATGATGTTCGCGACCGGACCACGGGCGGCGACGCGCTCGGCCATCGCTGTCGCGGCCGCGAGCGCCCCACCCTTCTCCACGACCTGATCGACGATGCCGAGAGCAAGCGCTGTCTCGGCGGTGACGACCTCGCCCGTCAGGGCAAGGCGACGCGCGACACGCCCGCCCAGGCGCTTGACCAGGCGTTGGGTGCCTGACCAGCCCGGAATCATACCGAGGCCGCTCTCGGGCAGGCCAATCTTGGCCTGAGCTTCACAGATGCGGATATCAGCGGTAACGGCGAGCTCCAGCCCGCCGCCGAGCGCGTGGCCGTTCATGGCGGCGATAACCGGCGGTTTCATCCGCGCGAGCTTGTCGAAGACACGGTGGCCAGAACGCACCCAGCCCTGCCCCATCTCCAGTGCCGAAAGCTCGCCCCAGGCGACAATGTCGCCGCCGGCGCAGAAGGCCTTGCCTTCACCCGTAAGGATCACCGCGCGCACCGTTCGATTGGCATCGATCCTATCGGCGAAGCTGCCGAGCAGCCCAACCATGACGTCGTCGAGCGCATTGAGCTTTTCTGGCCTGGCGAGCGTGATCGTCGCGATGCCGGAGGCGATGTCGAGGCGGACGGAGTCGCTCATGCTGCCCTCATTGGAACTTCAAGGCCGATCAACGCCTCGTCGAACAAGGCCGCATCCATCAGCTTTGGCGGCCGCGGCACCAGAAGCGGAAACTCGCTCTGGGCGAGGATGTCACGCTCCAGATCCACGCCGGGCGCGATCTCCGTGATGACGATCCCCTCCGGAGTCAGCCTCATCACACAGCGTTCCGTGATGTAGGTCACCTCCTGCCCCTGTGCGACTGCGCGCGGCCCTGAGAAGGAGATGTGTTCGACGGCCTCGACGAGCTTCTTCACCCTCCCCTCCTTCTCGATAACCAGCTTGCCATCGGCGATCGCGAGCTTGGCCGCGGCGCTAAAATAGCCGGAGAAGACGATGCGCTTGGCCCGGGCGGTAATGTCGATGAAGCCGCCTGCGCCGGCCGTGACATGCGGCCTGACCCCGAGCTTGGAGACGTTGACACAGCCCTGCCGGTCGATCTGCAGGAAGGAGAGCAGCGACATGTCGAAGCCCGCCCCCTGGAAGTAGGTGAACTGGTAGGGCGACGGCACGATCGCCTCCGCATTGGAAGCGCAGCCAAACTGGAACTCGAGCAACGGCACGCCGCCGACGGCGCCCTGCTCGATCACCCAAGTCACCGCGCCGTGCTGCCCCTCCTCGATCAGGATGCGCGGGACGTTTGCTGAGATGCCGAAGCCGATATTGACCGCATCGCCATGGCGCAGTTCCTGCGCCACGCGCCGCGCGATGACCTTGGCGACGTCGAAGGCCGGCGTCTCGAAGCTCGACAGGGGCCGCGACACCTCGCCCGAGATCGCCGGATCATAGGCCGTCTGCGTCGTCTGCATCTGCTCGGGCGCGACAACGATTGCGTCGACCAAAATGCCGGGCACGAAGACGGCTTGCGTCTTAAGGCTGCCGGCGGCGACCACGCGCTTCACTTGTGCAATGACAATGCCGCCATTGTTGCGAACCGCCAGCGCTTGATCGAGCGGGCCGAGCAGGCCTCCCTCATGCTCGTAGGAGAGGTTGCCGCGTTCGTCGGCGGTCGTGGCGCGGATGATCGCGACCTGAGGTACGATGCTCCGGAAATAAAGCCAGTCGTCGCCATCGAAATCGACGCGGCTGACGATCGGCTCAGCCGCGGCGCGCGCATTCATGGCACAGCCCTGATGCCTGGGATCGACGAAAGTGTCCATGCCGATCTTGGTCAGCACGCCCGGCCGCTTGGCGGCGGCCTCGCGATGCATGTCGAACAGTATGCCGCTCGGGATGTTGTAGGCCGGTATCTGGTCGCCTGTGACCATCTTCCAGATTTCCGGTGGCTCGGCCGAGGACGGGCCGGACGGATAGGAGCCACCCATAATCCGCGCCAGTAGGCCCGACTTCGCCAGATGGTCGATGCCCTTGATGCCCCACATGTCGCCGGCTGCGATCGGATGCAGGGTCGTGAGATTGCGCGGATGGCCGCAGGCGTCGAAGCGTCGGCCGATTGCCGCCAGCACGGCGTCGGGACAACCCAGACCGGACGACGAGGAGACAGTGACAATCGCCTCGTCCGGGATTAGGGCCGCGGCTTCGTCAGCGGAGAGAATGCGAGGAAAGGCCATGGTTTTGTCTCTGGATGTGAATTGTCAGCCGGCGGCGGCCAGTGCGCGCTGATAGGCGCCACAGGATTCTCGGATGACGAGGTTGGCGGGGCCTATGTAGCTCTCCGATTCCGCGGCTGAATCGGCGATCTGCTTCAGCAGCAGCGCGGCGGCGCGCTCGCCGAGCCCGACGGGATCAACAGCGACGGTGGTCAGTGCTGGCGAGACATGACGCGCCTCGCTGGTGTCGTCGAAACCGACGATCGCGATGTCGCGCCCGACAACGAGACCGTGCCGCGCCGCGGCGAGCATCGCGCCGATTGCGACGACATCGTTGTAGCAGACCACCGCTGTAGGCCGATCATTTAGCGATAGTACAGCGCTCATTGCACCGAAGCCCCCGTCGCGTGTCGGCATACTTTCAAGGTTGAGGGTTGGATCAACTTTGCGGCCGGCCGCCTCCATAGCCGCGAGAAAGCCGCCGTGCCGCTCCTGTCGGACGACCATCGAATGCATGCCGCCGAGATAGGCGATGCGCTCATGGTCAAGATTGATGAGATGGCGGGTGATCCGGCTGGCCCCGGCGACGTTTTCCGGCACGACGTGGCTTACCTCGGCGCCCGGAAGGCGCCGGATCGCCACCACGAGCGCAGTATCGGCTGCTTTGACCCAATCGAGATGCTCAGACCGCGTGTCCAGCGCCGGACAAAGGATGATGCCGCCAGCACCATGCTCGCGCATCATCCGCATCACCTGGTCCTGACGCACCACGCTTTCGGCTGTATTGGCCATGAAGGCGACATAACCTGCCATCTGCAGGACCTTTTCGACGCCAATCGCAAATTCGGCGAAGAATGGGTTCGAGAGGTCGTTGAGGACCAGGCCCACGATGCGGGATTGCGCATTTCGGAGGTTGGCAGCGCCGCGGTTGTAGACATAGCCCAGCTGGTCCATCGTCTGCAGAACCTGCTGCCGAGTCTCGCGCTTGACGGTGCCGCGCCCGGTCAGGACGAGCGAGACCGTCGATTTCGAGACGCCGGCGGCGTCCGCGATCTCGATGATCGTCACCTTTCGCTTGCCGCTTTTCGACTTCGGCATCGTTTCATCCCTGAACCGTCTGCGTCACTTCTTATTATGGAACGTTCCATTATCATACTTGCGCGAGTGAGGCAATCACCCTCTTTCAAATGATTTTATGCATCTATATAAGGTTATTGATGCGTTCATGAAATGGAACGTTCCACTACACCACACTCCCGGAGGAAGCGATGGCTGAAATTTCCCTGCCCCGTGCGGACGGCAGCAGCGAGCGCTACCCGTTGGCGGCACCCTCCCCTTATCCCCACACCGCTTCCGCAAACGGGGTTCGCACCGTCTATGCGGCAGCCCATGTCGTGGCCGACCCGCTGAAGCTGCAGGAGCCCTGGCGCGTCGCGGCGGTGGACTGGGACGCCACTCTGGCTTTCCGCCACCATCTTTGGGGCCTCGGCTTCAAAGTTGCGGAGGCGATGGACACATCCCAGCGCGGCATGGGGCTGGATTGGCCAAATGCGGCTGAGCTGATCACCTGCGTTCTCGCTGAAGCCAAGGCGACGCCCGGCGCCGATCTCGCCTGCGGCGCCGGCACCGACCAACTGGATCCGCACGCGGCGCGCAGCCTCGACGACGTGTTACGCGCCTATGAGGAACAGATCGCCCATGTCGAGAAGCACGGTGGCAAGATTATCCTGATGGCGAGCCGCGCGCTCTGCCGCGTCGCGAAAAGCCCAGACGATTACCTCGCGGTCTACAGCCGTCTGATCGGCCAGTGCCGCGGCAAGGTGATCCTGCACTGGCTCGGCGAGATGTTCGACCCCGCGCTCGAAGGCTACTGGGGCAGCCGCGACTTCCGGCAATCCATGGAGACGGTGCTAACCTTGATCCGCGAGCACGCGGCCAAGATCGACGGCATCAAGGTCTCGCTGCTCGACGCCGGCAAGGAGATCGAGATGCGGCGCCTCCTGCCCGAAGGCGTCGTCATGTATACCGGCGACGACTTCAATTATGCCGAGCTGATCGCCGGCGATGAGCAGGGCTTCTCGCACGGGCTGCTTGGCATCTTCGATCCGATTGCGCCGGCTGCGGCAGCCGCCTTCGCCAGGTTGGAAGCTGGTGACAGAGCCGGCTTCCACGCTATCCTCGACCCGACAGTCGCGCTCTCTCGCCGGCTCTTCGAGGCCCCGACACAGCATTACAAATGCGGGGTGGTTTTCCTCGCCTGGCTGAATGGCTTCCAGAAACATTTTCGGATGGTCGGCGGCGCCGAATCCGCCCGCGGCATCCTGCACTATGCGGATCTCTTCCGCCTCGCCGACCAGTCCGGGCTCTTCGTCGAGCCGGAGCTTGCCGCACGCCGCATGGAGCATCTGTGCGCCCTTAACGGCGTCGCCTGAGGAAAGGGCCGTACCATGCACGCTCCATTGCTTGACACCGAGATCTACGAACAAATTCGCGAAACCGCCCGGCGCTTCGCGGAAGATGTCGTCAGGCCCGCCGCTGCCGATCTTGACCGTGACGAAACCTTTCCGGCCGAGATCTACCGCCTGATGGGCGAGATCGGCCTGTTCGGTATCACCGTGTCGGAAGAGCATGGCGGCTCCGGCCTCGACACGTTCGCCTATGCAATAGTGATGGAGGAGTTGTCGCGCGGTTATGCCTCGATCGCTGACCAGTGCGGCGTCGTCGAGCTGATCGGCACTCTGCTCACCCGCTACGGCACGCCCGAGCAGGTGAAGCTCCTGCCGGACATCATTTCCGCGAAGACCCGCATCGCTTACTGCCTGACCGAGGCGGAGGCCGGCTCCGACCTCTCTAATGTCCGCACCACCGCACGCGAGACCGCCGCCGGCTACGTCATCGATGGCAACAAGCTATGGATCCACAACGCGCCGGTCGCAGATCTCGGCTTCGTCCTAGCCTCGACCGACCCTGCCGCGGGCCATCGCGGCATGAGCATCTTCTTAGTCGATCTCCATGCATCGGGTGTCTCGCGCGGGCCGAAGGAGCACAAGATGGGCCAGCGCGCCAGCCAGGTCGGCGCACTCAACTTCGACGGCGTCGTGGTGCCGCGCGAGGCGCTGCTCGGCCCGACGGGGCGCGGCTTCCACATCATGATGAGTGTACTGGAGAAGGGCCGCGTCGGCATCGCTGCGCTCGCGACCGGCATTGCGCAGGCCGGGCTGGAAGCGGCTCTGGGCTACGCGCGAGACCGCCGTCAGTTCGGCAAGCCGATCCTCGACAATCAGGGACTGCAATGGATGCTGGCGGACATGGCCAAAGACATAGCAGCCGCCCGTGCCCTGACAGAGAGAGCCGCATTGCTGATAGACCACGCCAGACCCGCGACCGCTGCCGCGTCAATCGCGAAGTGCTTTGCAAGCGATATGGCAGTGGCGCAGACGGCCAATGCCGTCCAGATTTTCGGGGGCGCCGGGTATATCCGCGGGTTTGAAGTTGAGCGGCTCTATCGCGACGCCAAAATTACCCAGATATACGAAGGTACTAACCAGATTCAACGAACTATTATCGCCAAGGAACTCATTAAGAACGGGGCCGCGGCTTAACTCCTTGCCAACGACTTGCCGAGCTCACTTGGCATGATTGGCTGCAAATCGGCGGCCCCGAACAGAAATAGCATCTCAAGCCGGCGGCCGGCTGCTCCGCTCCTGACCGCGGGAGCCGGGTAGCTGACCTTCGGCGACGCAATTACGGTCGGCGGACGACCCCAGGTCGCAGTGCTCTGGGTTAGGCCGCAAGCAGCAAGCAGAACGGCGGCCTGGTGGCGCGGAGGAAGGGCGCGCCACCGTCCTCCCTGCCTATTTCGTCCGTTTGGCGCCGATTTCCTCGTCCCAACGCCGAAACGCGAGGACCATCTTGTCCGGCGTCAGCGGCACCTCGATCGGGTTGTTGGCGATCAGGTCGGCGTATTCGGGGCGCCCGAATTCCTCGATCGCCTTCTGGCTCTCTGGCGGCGCCATCGAGAGCGGCACATCCTTCACGGCCGGCCCCGGATAGAAGTAGCCTTCATCATAGGTGAACGCCTGCTGCTGCGGCGTCAGTGCGAAGCTGATCAGGTCGAGCAAGACGGCGAGCTTCTCGCTCGAGACGCCTTTCGGGATGTACATATACTGGGCATCCGAGACCCAATGGAAGCCCTTCAGCGCCTGGATCTTCGCTTCCTTCGGCACGATACCGAGGACGCGCGGGTTGATGTCCCATCCGGTGGTGGAGATGATAATGTCGCGCGAGCCGTCGCCGAACTCTTTCATGGTCGCGGCAGTGCCCGTCGGATAGTACTCAATGCCGTTGCCGAGCTCCTTCAGATAGGCCCAGGTCTTGTCCCAGCCATTGGCCGGATCCTTCGGGTCCTTGTCGCCGAGCAGATAGGGCAGGCCCATGATAAAGGTGCGGCCCGGGCCGGAATTGGCCGGTCGAGCATAGAGAAAACGGTTCGGGTTCTGCTTGGTGTAGGCAAGCAGTTCGTCCGCCGTGGTCGGCACGGCCTTGACGCGTGCCGGCATGTACTCAAGCAGCGGACCGGAGGGATAGTAGACCATGCACATGCCCTGGCCGGAACCGAGGTTGTGCATGTCGAGCGCCGGCTTCATCAGAACTTTGGCTGGGTCGGGGAGTGAGGCGGCATGCTCGGGCAGCAACGTCACCCAGAGTTTCTGCTCAATACCCGCGGCGAGTGCGTCGAGGCCGCCGATGACAAGGTCGATATCGACGCGATTGGCCTCCTGCATCGCCTTGATCTTGCCGGGCAGTTCCGGCGCCGGTGCTTTGACGAAGGTCATGCGCGAGACGAGGTTGGGCTTGGCCGCGCGATAGTTCTCCAGCGGCTTCTGTAGCAGGGCGAGGGCGCCGCCGACATCGATGATGTTCAGCGCCACCGGCGACTTCGGCAGCGGCAGGCCCTGCGCCAACGCGCCCGTGGCACCGGTAGCGCCGAGCGTCAGCGAAGCCACGCTACCCTCGACAAATTGTCGGCGCGATGGGCCGGTTTTGTTGGTCTGGTCTGTCATTGGTTCCCCTCCCTGGGATTGCCACAACTTCACTCGATCAACTCGAGTGTAGGTTCCCGCACCACGAGACCGGGCACGAAGATTAGATTCCTTGGACCGGGGCTTAAGCCCTCACTTCTGGCAACAATACCTGCTGAAGCGGTGGGCCGCATCAGGTCGATGATGTCGGATTGGCCTGTCTTGAACTGGCGCGACAACGGAGCTGCGAATAGGGAAGTCTCTGATCGCTTGCTCCCCCTGTGTTGCGTCGCTAAGGCCATCAAAGGCGCTGGTAGAACGTTACACCATACCGGTTGGCAGACAATCTGGATTTAAAGGTGGGGCAAACATATGGTCGGGGTATCGGCAGAAGAGCTTTCGGCTTGGCTTACTGGGAGCCTACTGCCGGCTTGGCTCGCGCGGGCCTATGATCCGAAGCGCCGAGGCTATGCCGAATGGGTTCAGCCTAATGGAAGTATCATTGAAAGTGAGCGGCGCACGACGCTGGTTACGGCGCGAACGCTATACGTCTTCAGCCATGCCCATCTTCTCGGCGTACCCGGGGCGCTCGAAGCGGCGCGCCATGGCCTGTCCTTCCTTCTTAGTGCCTGCCGGGACAGCGATGGCCGGTTCATACATGCCTGCACGACCCAAGGTGAGATCATTGACGGCAAATCCGATTTGTACGATCTCGCCTTCGTCATCTTCGCGCTCGCATGGTGCGCTCGTGCAATCGGAGAATCCGAACCGCTCGACCAAGGGGAAGCGGTGATGCGATTTATCGAGACGGCCCTCGTCTCACCTTCCGGCGGCTTTCGCGAGGATACGCTCGGGACCCTCCCGCGCCGCCAAAACCCGCATATGCACCTGCTCGAAGCCTGCCACGCCATGGCGCAATCGTCCGGCGAAAAGCGCTGGCTTGAGCGCGCCGAGAGGATCGTGTGCCTGATGCAACGGCGCTTCGCCGCGGACGGAACGCTCGGCGAGTTCTTCGACAACGAGTGGAAGCCCTTTGCCGGCGAGCAGGGTCGGATTCGCGAGCCCGGTCATCATTTCGAATGGACCTGGCTGCTCTATCACCACGAGCGCCTGACCGGTTCGGGCACTGCCCGGATGAGCGCACGGCAACTCTTCGCCTTCGGTGAGATGTTCGGCGCTGAAGCCGCCGGCAAGCCGGTGATCAACGAGGTCGATCAAAAAGGCGCGGTGCTCAACGGCGGGGCCCTGCTCTGGCCGCAGACTGAGTATCTCAAGGCGCTGGCGGCACGGCTCGAATTCGAGGACGACAACGAGGCGACAAATCGGCTCAACAGCCATTTGCGCCTGATGTTCGAACGCTTCGTCGACGCGGATACCGGACTGTGGAGCAACCAGATCGATCGCCAAGGCTGGAGGGTGGCCGAGCCGATCCCGGTACGGGTACTCTACCATTTGGTGCTCGCAGTTGCAGATGTCTGCAGGGTGAAGCAGTCGCACAGTGCGAAATCGTGACCACGCGCACTATGTGTCCACCGATGAGAGCCAGCCGGCCCGGGACCGGCACTAAGCCGAGTTTAAGAGTGTTGTATTCGCCGACGGCCCGCAAGCCGAAGAGTAGGCCAAATACATATGAGCGACTTCCACCAGCCGAGAACGCTCGGGCGCAGCCGAGGTGAACGCCAAATATGACGGCGACTTGCCGCTCTCATTTTACAGATTCGTCCTCGAAACCTCGACGGATATCACTTAAGCGCCGGGAACGTGATCAACTTTGCTCTGGCTCGCTGCCTGAGCCGATCCCCCCTTGGGTGGCAACCAGAAGGGGCGCACCTGGCGTCCGCGAGTTTCGGCCGGAAAATCGCATCCATCAGGGCAAAAATGCGAGAACCTGCGGACTGGTGCCGGCTATTCACCGCCATGGCGGGTACCGGCCAGGTCATCGTCGCGACCCATCACCGTCACCTGATTGATATCGCCCGCCGGACGTGTTCCGAGGTCACCGTGCATGAGCTCCCGGGCCAAACTTCGGGCTCCTCACCGCTTACTTAACGAAGTCTCTTCGGATCTCGCCGCCCGTCGCGGGATCAATCACCAGGCGATAGCCGCTCAGGCTAAGCGCCAGAATTCCGGCCTCACTTAGGCTGGTCTCGACAAACGTATCAGGCATGCTCGGTAAAGCTGCCCGCCACAACGCTCGGCCGGTTTTACCTATACAGAGCAAGTTCTCGAAGAGTTTCGTCTTGCTGGAACCGGGCTTTATCAAAATGACGCATGGCGCCCGCCGCGGTTAAGAAGCGGTAAATCGGCATGGGGCGGTAAGGGTGGACGGCGCGGGGATCGGCGCTCCCCGCCTCCCGTAGAGCTCCTGCCTGATCGCTATGGTCGGATGATCTCTGCAATAACCCGCGTGGGCAGTGGGGTTGGACGCGCGATCGCGATGGGCGCACGACGATCCGGCCGCCGCGGGTGCATCATAAGCCTGGTGGACGCGCTCAACCGTCGCCCTGCCATCGTATGCGCCGATGTCGCCGGCCGTTCCGGCCTGATGAGCGCCGACTAGGAGAGGACCTTTACTCGCGTACCGACGCTCATCAGCAAGGTGGTTCAGCCGAAGCTCAGCGGAAACAAGGCGCATCGTCAAGACCATGCGCGACGGGTTCCTGACGGAATTTACCAGCGTCATCAAGGCGGCGGAGTGCGCGGCGGAAGTCCAACAAAAATGCGCTGCGGCTGACCGGGACACGCGTTTCCGGAGGGATCCATGTGGCGACGTCATCGCTCAAGGGGCGACGTCTTCGGTGACGGCGTCAACATCGCGGCGCGTCTTCAGGAAGCTGCCGAACCGGGCGGGATCCCCGTTTCCCGCGCGGTCCGCGGCGCGGATACTGAAGTGGATCGGCGCTGGCCTTGACACAGATCAAAATTGTATGATGCTATTAAAATACGGCGTATTCATATAGAAGACAACATGGCTGTTCGCTCTCTCTCCACCACGCTCAAGACGCTCGCGGTCTGCGATGTCATCGCGGCATCCCCGAAGCCAATGCGACTGCCCGATGTCGTCAAGGCGACAGGCGACCAGCGCGCCGCGGTCTATCAGCGGCTGCGTACTCTGGTGGATGCAGGCTTTCTCGAGCAGACGGTCGAGGGCGCGTTCCGGCTCGCGCTACGCTTTCAGTTCTACGCAGTGCGTGCCCTCGAGCAGGCCAATCTCGGAGAACGGACGACAGAATTGCTTCAGGAGATCGTAGCCGAGAGCGGCGAAACGGCGACGATTTCAGTGCTCGACGGCTATCATGCGGTCATTATCAACCGGGTCGAATCGCATCAGGTACTGCGTGCCGATCTCCGGGTCGGCGCACGCATGGCGCTGGGCGCTAGCGCGTCGGGCTCCGTGCTCGTCGCCTTCGGCTCGCTGGAAATGCGTGAACGGCTGCGCGAGCAGGGCATCGCGCTCCCTGACGACATCGCGCTGGCAGAGGTTCGCGAACGCGGCTTTGCCCTCTTCGCACCGACGGACCCGCAATTCGTCGCCGCGGTTGCTGCACCGGTTTTCGACGCGGCCGGCCAATGCATTGCCGTCATCGCGATCTCCGGCCCGACCACGCGGTTCGATCACGCGAACTGCGCGCCGATTGCGGTCAGCGCGGCGCAACGCTTCAGCGCTCAATTCGGGAATGCATGACATGTCGGCCCTGCCATTCTCCCTCGCCTCCAAGCCCGGTCCCTGGCAGCCGCAGGCGCTGATGCGATCCCCCTCCACGCTCATGCGACCGGAGATATTGGCCGCGATTCAGCCGTCACGGATCAGTGCATCGCGGACCCTGATGGCTCGCGCCTCACATCAGCGCTGGCAGATCACCTGCCAGGATTTCGATATCGACGCGCGCGGTCGAGGCACGGCGCGCTACGGCATCGAGGCCGATGGCTGGCACTTCACCTTCCCAATCTTTTCGTTCGAGCCCTCAGGTCGCGAGCGCACTGGCCGCATCATCGGCCGGTCCTGGGACATGATGGGCGGTTTGATCGAAGGCAAACTTTCGGCCGCTGGCATCGAGCAACTTAGACAGGAACTGCCGAAGCTCTATGAGGGCCGCGCTACCCCGCAGACCTTGACCTGGGCGCGCTCGAACCGCTCGGGACGGCTGTTCGACCTTGCCGTCGACCATCTCGCATCCGGGCAACAGCCGCCCATCGCCGAGCTCGGCCGCACCTGCTACTTCATGCGCAACACCGGCATCGACGGCAACGGCACCTTCGGCACCAAGTCCTTCCTTGCCTTCGCGCCGGACCATCCGCTGCGAGCCTCGCTGCAAGCGCAAATGCTCACCGCCTATATGATGCGCGTCTTTGCCGGCGATCTCGTCCAGCATTTTGCGCGGATGAAGGGCGGCCCGGCGGCAGTGGCGATGCAGCCCGAGTTGCGCCGCTTCCTGGGCGTCGGCAACGGCTCGGCGCTGGGGCTGATGTTCTTCGTCAATAACCATCCTCGCCTGATCGACCGTTGGCTGACGATCCACGAGGAGGCCATCGCCCATGGCCGGTTGCTGCGTGTCGGTCCCGATGCTGCCCCGCTGGTTCAATTGGCGGCGCTGCTCGACAAGGCAATCCTGGCGCGGCGCCAGGATCGGGCCGAATATGAAGCCTTCGCGCCAAGCAGCATCGTCGCTGACGACCTCGCCATCATCCGCCGCGAACTCGGCCAGTTGATCGAGCGCGTGCGCGCCGGCTGCGCCGAGGCGACCCCACTCGTCGACTTCACCGCTTCGCTCGACGGCCGCGTCAATCGCGAGGCCCACGAAACGCTACTGTCTCTCATCATCGAACTCGTGCCCGAAATCGCCGATGGCCTGGCACAAACTCTCGTGATCGATGAGGATCTCGCCGGCCGCCCCGAAATGCCGATCGGACGGCTACAAGAGATCCTGAGGGCCGATTACAGCTGGGCCTTCGATCTCGATCTCGTCTCCGAGCGCTCACAGCGCTACGTCTGGTACAAATCGCGCACGGCCGAGGAGCCGCGTCGTGGACCACGCGAAGAGATCGGCGCGGCTCATAATCTTGGCCTCGATCTGCCGCGCCTCGTCGTTGCACTCGATCGCGATCTCGCTGCCGCCGATCCCCGCCTCAGCGTCGCGCGCTTCCTCATGGCGCACCCATTGCATCGGCAGATCGTGATCCGCATCCAGGCGCTTGCTGGACTGCCCTATCACTCGCCGCATGCCGACATCATGGGCGAGGACTTCGTTCCGGCGCATATCACCCGGCTCTTGAACGTCGGCATCCACGGTATCGACAAGGCCCGCGACTTCCTGAACCGCAATCTGCGCGGCGTGATCTTCCACGGCGCCCCGACCCCCGAAGATCTCGCCTCGGGGAGCGCCGCTTCCCATTGGTTCTATCCCGCGGAGCCTCAGGCATGATGCTATCCGAAACGCTGATCCTGTCCGTGCGCGAACTCCGGCTCATTCTGGAGCGACTGGTTCAGGCCGCCGGCACGCCCGCTGGGCTATTACCCTCCGTGCGCGATTGCGCATTCTATTCCGCCGTGCTGCCGGGGCCAGGTCTGTCTGGCATCGCACAGCAGATAGAGCACGTGCGTGCGAGCGGCGTTGCCCCGCTCGCCGATGTCAGCACTGACGGCGAATTGACGATAGACTGCGGCGGCCAGCATGCCTGGCTGGTGGCCGAGACGCTGCTTGATTTGGCTGTCGAGCGCTTTCGGTTGACCGGCCGGGGGGAGGTTTTGGCGCTCAATCTCACAGAGCCCCCCGAATTGCGCGTCGTATCGGGGCTTGCTGAGCGTTTCGGCCTCGCGGCTATCGTCGAGCCGAAGGGCAACAGTGCCCAAGTGTCATTGATGGACCGCCCCGCGGCGAAGCGCCGTGCCATCGACGTGGTTCGCCATGACGGCCTCTCCGCTGCGGCGTCGAGTTGGTGGCCGCTCTACAAGGCATCGCATGATGCCCTGATGCCCGATTCCTTCGAGAGCCGCCGACATGCTGGCACCGTGCGGGTCGAGGCAGACGGACGCGTCGTTGGTCGCAATGACGAGGACGAGACCGATCTATCGATGCTGACCGCCGATCCGTCCCGGCTTCAGCCCAATCCTGTTTCCTCCGCTTCGTAAAGGCGCGCCCCGATGCTGATAGACGGTTTGCAATGTGGTTTCTTTGACCGCGGCGTATTCGAGGATCTCAAGGCCGGCGGGTTCAGTTGCGTCACACCGACGCTCGGCTTTTGGGAGGGCGCGATCGAGTCCTTTGATTCTGTCGCGAAATGGCGCGATCTCGAGCGCGCCAATGCTGATCTGATGACGATCGTGCGGAAGACGGACGACATTCTCGCGGCCGAGCGCGATGGCAAGGTCGCGATGTTGCTGGGTTACCAGAACACCAATCTGCTCGATGGCCGGATCCGTTATGTCGAGCTCTTCGCCGATCTCGGCGTCAAGGTCTTGCAGCTGACCTACAACAACCAGAACGAGCTCGGCTCTAGCTGCTACGAGACGGTCGATCCTGGCCTTGCACGCTTTGGCCGTGAGGTTGTCCGGGAGATGAACCAGTGCGGCATGCTGATTGATCTCTCACATGTCGGCGACCGGACCACGCTCGATACGATCGAATGGTCGCAGAAGCCGGTCTCGATCACCCATGCCAACCCGGCCTCCGTCTTCCCGCACAAGCGCAACAAGACGGATGCAATCATCAAGGCACTCGCTGAAAAGGGCGGCGTCATCGGCTGCGCAGCCTATCGCAACATAACGCCGGAGCCGGCCTGCGCCAGCGTCGATGCCTGGGCCCAGATGGTGGCGCAGACCGTCGAGATTGCCGGTATCGACCATGTCGGCCTCGGCACCGACTTTAGCCACCATTCCAATCAGGTCTACCTCGACTGGATGCGCTCGGGCCGCTGGACCCGCTCTGTGCAGTACGGCGCCGCCTCGGCGGCCAAGCCCGGCCCCAGTGAGAAGCCGGCCTGGCTCAAAAGGATCAGCGGCCTGTCCGATGTCGGACCGGCGCTGGCGCGGGTCGGTTTCCACGCAGCCGAAGTCGAGAAGATCACCTCCGGCAACTGGCTTCGCCTCTATCGCGCAACGATCGGTTGAGAGGACAGAACCATGGCTAGGACCGTACTGACTCCACCGCGGACCACGCGCCGCGCCCTGCTATCGATGCTTGGGAGCGGCATCGTCGCGATGCCCTTCATCCGGAAAGCCCGCGCCGCCGAGACCCTCTATATCAACACCTGGGGCGGTCCCTGGGAAGAAGCAGCGCGCGCGATACTCTTCAACCCGTTCACGGCGGAGACCGGAATCGAGATCCGCACAATCGCGCCGGTCTCCTTCGCCAAGCTCGCGGCGCAAACGCGGACTGGTATCTATGAATTCGACGTGACGACGCTCGGCGTCGCTGAACTCGGCCGCGCCAATCACGCCAAGCTGATCGACACCTATGACGAGAGCAAGATTCCGGCTTCGTCGCTCTGGCCCGGCGCGGTGACACTGAACGGCATCAACTCCCATGCCTTCGCCAACATCATCGCCTACCGCCGCGATAAAATACCCAATGGCGGCCCAAGGAACTGGGCGGATTTCTGGGACACGACTAAATTTCCGGGTTCGCGCAGCCTGCAGAACTATCCCGCACGCGTGCTTGCCTTCGCATTGATGGCCGATGGCGTCGAGCCTGCGAAACTGTTTCCCTATGATCTCGACCGCGCCTTCAAGTCGCTCGACAGGATCAAGAAAGATGTCCGCGTCTGGTGGAGCCAGAGCCCGCAATCCCAACAATTGCTGCGCGATGGCGAGGTCGAATTGATCGGGATGTGGAACACCAGCGCGCAGACGATGGTCGACCAGAAGCAGCCAATCGAACTCGTCTTCGACCAGGCCGTGATCGATGTCGCGACCTGGGTGGTAGCGCGCGGCTCTCCGAGGGCGAAGAACGCTTGGCGTTTCATCGAGTTTGCCGTGGGGCCAGAGCGGCTCGCGCAGTTCGCGCAGAAGAACAATTACGGCCCGATGAACCCCGCTTCGTTCAAATACCTGTCGCCCGAGGTCATCAGCCATATGCCGACCTCCCCCGAGAACCTGCCGAAATCCGTCATCCTCGATGCCGAGAAGCTACTGCCTCAGCTCGACACAATGGCCAAGCGCTTCGAACAATGGCTCTCGACTTGACCCTATCCTCCCCTGCGCAAGGCCGCGCCTGGAGCGCGGCTGGATGGGGCAAAGCCCTGTTCCGGCCGCCCTTCCTACTCTATGCCCCGGCGACCCTGTTCCTGGCAGTGTTCTTCCTCGCGCCGCTGGGCCTCGTCGTCTGGATGAGCGTGAGCGAACCGACGGTCGGCTTCGACAACTACGCTGAGTTCTTCGCCTCGAAATACGATCTCAACGTCCTCGTGCGCACCTTCCAAACGGCACTGATCGTCACGATCACCAGCCTCGTCTTCGCTTATCCCGTGGCTTACGTCGCGGCCCGAAAGGGTGGCGCAGTCGGCTCCTTCCTACTTGGCATCGTGGCGCTGAGCTTCTGGACGAGTTTTCTTGTGCGAACCTACGCCTGGATGGTGATCCTGGGCGCGCGCGGGCCTGTTGTCGGACTCCTGGTTGCGCTTGGCGTCACCCCGCCGCCGCGTCTGCTCTTCACCACTTTTGCTGCGACCTTCGCCATGGCTCATATGTTGGTACCGTTCATGGTCCTGGCGCTGTACGCCGTCATGAAGCGCATCGACGAGGTCTATATGCGTGCGGCAGCCAGCCTCGGCGCCCGGCCGCTCAAGGCATTCCTGACGGTTTATCTGCCGCAAAGCCTGCCCGGCGTCCTCAATGGTGCGACGCTCGTCTTCATTACCTGCCTCGGCTTCTATGTAACGCCGACGCTGATTGGCAGCCCGCAGGACAAGATGATCGCCGGCCGCATCGGCCAGCAAATCGAGCAGCTTCTCGAATTCGGCGCGGCTTCAGCAACCTCGATGGTCCTGCTCGCTGCGGCGGTGGCGCTCTTCGTGGTCTATGATCGCCTGTTCGGCATCGAAAAGATGTGGAGGTGAGATGTCGCGCTCCACGGTGATCATCGCGGTGGCCGTCGCGATCCTGCTAGCCGGGCCGATGTTCATCGTCGTGCCTATGTCCTTCAGCACCGCGCCATCGCTTGAGTTTCCGCCGCCTGGCTACTGGCTCGGCTACTATCGGCGCTTCTTTTCCGATCCCAACTGGACCGGTCCGGTCTTGAATAGCTTCCTGATCGGGCTCGGCACCATGGTCTTGGCGATGCTGCTCGGCGCTCCCGCTTCCTTCGCGCTAGTGCGCTATCGGTTTCGCCTCCGGGCGCTGTTCCGGCTCATCGTGATGATGCCGTTGATTGTGCCGCATATCGTAATGGCACTGGGCTATTATAGCTATTTCGGTTCGCTCGGGCTGGTCCAGAGCATGACCGGCGTGATCCTCGCCCATGCCTGTCTGTCGATCCCAGTCGTGGTACTGACCTTAACCTCGGCGCTGGTCAATTTCGATCGCCGGCTTGAGAACGCCGCGGCGAATCTTGGCGCCCGGCCGCTGACGACTTTCCGGCTGGTGACCTTTCCGATCTTGCGCCCGGCCTTCTTCGTGGCTGCGCTGTTTGCCTTCATCCATTCCTTCGACGAGGCAGTGATCGCGATCTTTATCTCCGGTCGCGACAGCGCGACCTTGCCTCGCCAGATGTTCAACAGCTTCCAGATGGAAGCCGACCCCGCCATTTCCGCCGCATCCTCGCTGCTGCTGGCTGCCGTTCTGGCCGCGCTCGGTGCGCAGTTCGCCGCCCGGCTCGTGCGTAAGCAACGGCCTGCGCACTCCTGAGACGCTGGAGCCTTCCGATGGAAACCGCCCGTTCGCTGTCGCTGAAATCGGTGACCAAGAGCTATCTGCCAGGGCAAAATGCGGTCGAGGCCATCGACCTCGATGTCGCGCCTGGTGAGTTCATCTCCTTCCTTGGCCCCTCCGGTTCCGGCAAGACGACAACGCTGATGATGATCGCGGGATTTGCGCGTCCGACGCGTGGCGAGATCAGCATCGCCGGGCGCCAGATCGATGCAGTCGAGCCCTACGACCGCAATATCGGGATGGTATTCCAGAATTACGCTCTGTTTCCTCACATGAACGCGGCGCAGAATGTCGGCTTTCCCTTGCGCATGCGTGGCGTCGCCAAGGTGCCGGCGCAAGCCAAGGTTACGGCCGCGCTCGCCATGGTCGGCCTCGCCGAATATGCTGGCCGGGCCCCGGCCGAGCTTTCCGGCGGCCAGCAGCAGCGCGTTGCATTAGCGCGCGCCCTCGTCTTCCAGCCTGACCTCGTTCTGCTCGACGAGCCCCTGGGAGCGCTTGACAAGACTTTGCGGGAACAAATGCAAATGGAGTTGAAGCGCATCCACCGCGAGCTTGGCGTCACGATGGTCTACGTGACCCACGATCAGACCGAGGCAATGGCCATGTCGGACCGCATCGCTGTGTTCAACCGGGGTCGCATTGAGCAGATCGGAACGCCGAGCGAGGTTTACTTCACGCCAAAGACGCGCTTCGTCGCCTCCTTCGTCGGGGATAGCAATCTACTCTCGGGTAAGACACGCGAAAGTGGCCTCGTCGATGTTGCCGGCATCGGCCCGATCGCGACCAGCGCCGAGCACGTCCCGCCTGGCAAAGACGTCAGCATACTCGTCCGCCCTGAAACAATCCGGCTCAGCTCCGAACGTGCGGAACTATCGCCGTTGCGAAATTCAATCACCATCGCGGAGATAGTGAACTATGGCGATAGCGTCCTTGTCCTCGGGCGCAAGGCCGGCCAGGAACTGCGGATCCGGGTCCCCAGCATGGAAATGCCGGACCTGCGCAGGGGCGATGAATGCGACATAGAATGGGCCCCCACCCGCATCCATGTGATCGAGCACTGACGCCCCAACGATCGCTATGTAGCACCGTGTAGCTCGGCTCAGGATCGGATGATCTGCGATCTTTAGGGATGAGAGAGGATGCAGCTGTGCTCATGCCTGTCGTGCGCGAACGAGTTGGCGCGGACACCTCGGCACTGCCTGCTGCCAGAGGGTTTTTGCTGATGGAGAACCGGGATATGAGGCCTTCGTCGTCTGGCATTTGATCTGCCAACAAAGCCAAGATCGAGGGGAGCGCTCGAGGATCGATCGCAGCTTCATTGATTTAGCTACGCGTGTGTCGGGTAAAATACCGCAGGGATCGATCTCCGGCTCCAGGCTGAACTTCGCCTGTACCAATGCATTGGTCCGGATCGCGCTAATTCCGGTCATTGAGAGATCGCCCGGAACATTTATGCGCCATTTGATTTGCGGACTGAAGCCAAAGGGAAAGAGAAGTGACTATTTGTCGCTTCTGACGGAAGCGGATATTCGTTGGATCCTTGGCCGTGCTGCTATGCACGTGAATGCGCTTCGACGAGCGGGATGCTCTTGGTCACGACAAAGGTGTAGTATCGCTCGATCCCGATCGCGGGGTCGAGCAGCCTGTCGATCAGGCGCTGATAGCTGTCAATGTCTGGCACGACCACGCGCATGATGTAGTCGATGCCTCCGCCGGTGGCATCGCAAGCGACGATGGCCGGTTCCCTCGCCACCGCCTCCTCGAAGCGACGGAAATCCGCCTGCTGATGGCTCTTCAGGCTGATCTCGACGATCACCGTGGTGCGTGGCGCCTCCACCCCGAGATCGACGATGGCGGTATAGCCCTTGATCACGCCGGCCTCTTCCATCCGGCGCAACCGTTCCCAGCAGGCCGCCGGCGACAGCGCGACCGTTTCGGCGAGTTTGAGCTTGGTCATGCGGCCGTCACGCTGCAGGGCCGCGACGATCTTGAGATCGATGGGATCGAGCTTCATCTTCGGTGACCGCACGTGCATAATGTCATGAATTCTGCCTCTTAAGAACGAGACAATCCCATGTTCCGTCAAGCCGCGCGGCCTTCCGGCAACAGGCTTTCTCCGGTTGTGGAGAAGGCCGTCGAATGGCACCCGGTCCTGACGAAGCAGAGGGGCGCGACCAAGCATGCCGCGCTGACCGAGCGCATCATCGCCGACATAAGCGCCGGCGTTCTGAAGCCGATGGACCGGATGCCGACCCATCGCGACCTCGCCCGCGAGCTCGGCATCTCCGTCCAGACCGTCAGCCTCAGCTACAAGGAGGCCGAGCGCCTCGGCTATCTCAGCGGCGAGGTCGGGCGCGGGACCTTCGTGAAGAGCCGTGTCACGGAGCAGGCAGGGCGGCTGATGCTCGACCGCAGCCCGACGCAGATCGTCGACCTCTCGATCGTGCGCGGCGTTTATCTCGATGCGCATGAGGCGGCCTCGCGCCAGGTGCTGGCCGCGTTGGCCGAGGGCGACACCAGCGCCTTCATGCGGCCGTGCCGGCCGATCGCGGGCCTCGACCGCCATCGCGAAGCGGCGCGGCTTTGGCTCGGGCCGCTCGGCGTGGAGACATCAGCCGAGCGCATCCTGATCACGAACGGTGCCGCGCACGCGCTCTTCCTGGCGCTCGCCTGCGTGGTCCGCGCCGGCGACCTCGTGCTGACCGAGAACCTGACCGATCATGGCGTCATCGGCCTCGCCAATGTTCTCGGTTTCAGCCTCAGGGGCCTGCCGACCGATGAGGAAGGCGTTCGCCCCGATGCGGTCGAGGCAGCGTGCCGTGCTGGCGGTGTGCGTGCGCTGGTCCTCATCCCGACGCTGAACAATCCGACGAGCCATGTCGCTGGCCCCGAGCGCCGCCGCGCCATTGCCGAGATCGCGCAGCGCCACGGCGTCTTCGTCGTCGAGGACGAGGTCTACAAGCCGCTCATAGCCGAGCCGCTCCCGTCGATCACAGCGATGCTGCCGGATCTCGGTTTTTTCCTCACCAGCTTCACCAAGACGGTGCTGACCGGCCTGCGCGTCGGCTATCTGGTCGTGCCGCCGCAATACTCGATCCGCGCTGCCTCGATCCTGCGCGTGACGAGCTGGAGCGGCACCTATCTGCCAGCCGAGATCGCGACGCGCTGGGTCGAGGACGGTACGGCGGAAAGGCTGCTCGCCGTCCAGCGCGAGGAGGCCAAGGCGCGCCAGCACATCGTGACGGAGACACTCGGGAGCCATGTCGCCTCGAGCCATCCGCTCTCGCTCTGCGCCTGGCTCAAGGTGCCCACGCATTGGACCGAAGACAGCCTGGTGCGCTCGCTCGCCGACCGGCGCGTGGCGGTGACGCCGTCCGATCCCTTCGTGGCCGGCGTCGGCCATGGCGGCGGCATCCGCATCTGCCTTGGTGGGCGGATGAGCCATGAGCTGCTGACCCGGACGCTGACGAGTGTACGCCAGACTTTCGAGCAGCTTCCGCCGGTCTTCGATATCGGCGCGATCGGCTGAGAGCTGCGGCCGCAAACGGCACGGTCTTCTTCGCGTCATTGCCGCGTGCGGGCTGCTCCCGTTATGATTGAATCATTACAATATAATAATTGACATGAAATTTTCTCCCTCGCAGCATGACAAGCGAGAGGGAAATGAAGGTGATCAAACCGCATCTTGCCACTGCCGAAGCAGATCGGCCGGCCGCTCCGCCGGCCTCCCTGGCCTTGCCCGACATCGAAGCCGCAGCGGCGCGTATCGCCGGCCGGGTGGCGCGCACGCCGCTCGTCGCCTCGGCCTTCCTGAGCCGCCTGTGCGGCCAGCCCGTCCATCTAAAGCTCGAAACCCGCCAGCCGATCGGCGCCTTCAAGCTTCGCGGCGCGATGAACGCGGTGCTGGCTTTGGACGAAGATCAGCGCCGGCGCGGGCTCGTGACCGCGTCCACCGGCAATCATGGCCGCGCGGTCGCCTACGCTGCCCGGGAGCTCGGCGTTGCCGCCACGATCTGCATGTCGACGCTGGTGCCGACGAACAAGGTCGAGGCGATCCGCTCGCTCGGCGCCGAGATCCGCATTATCGGCCATTCTCAGGACGATGCGCAGGTCGAAGTCGAGCGTCTGGTCGCCGAGCACGGGTTCACCCCGATCCCGCCCTTCGACGATCCTGACGTCGTTGCCGGCCAGGGCACGATCGGGCTCGAACTGATCGAGGATCTGCCCTCGCTCGCCTGCGCACTGGTCCCGCTCTCGGGCGGCGGGCTCGCGGCCGGCGTCGCGGTGGCAGTCAAGGCACTGCGGCCTTCCGTAAGGATCGTCGGCATCTCGATGGAGCGCGGCGCCGCCATGGCCGCGGCGATCGTKGCGGGCCGGCCGGTCGAGATGGCCGAGGAGGAAACGCTGGCGGATTCACTCGGCGGCGGCATCGGCCTCGCCAATCGGGTCACCTTCGCCCTGTGCCGCGATCTCATCGACGAGGTCGTGCTGCTGAGCGAAGCGGAGATCGCAGCCGGCATCCGTCACGCCGCACGCGAGGAGGGCGAGGTTGTCGAGGGGGCCGGGGCGGTCGGCATCGCCGCCCTGCTCGCCGGCAAGGTCAGCCCGCCAGGCCCGGCGGCGCTCATCGTCTCCGGCCGCAATATCGATGAAGCCGCGCACCGGCGCATCGTCTCGGGAGCCACCGCATGAGCCGTATGCTCGTCCTCACCGAGGCGGAATTGCGCCGCGTCGTCAGGCTCGATGCGAGCGCGGTCGCTTGTGTCGAGGAAGCCTTCGCAGCGCTCGCCACCAAGCCCGTCGCCATGCCGCCGATCCTGCGGCTCGACATTCCCGACTATCGCGGCGAGGTTGACGTGAAGACGGCCTATGTGCCGGGCCTCGACGGTTTCGCGATCAAGGTCAGCCCCGGTTTCTTCGACAATCCCAAGCTCGGCCTGCCCAGCCTCAATGGGCTGATGATCCTGTTCAGCGCCCGCACCGGCCTCGTCGAGGCGCTGCTTCTGGACAATGGCTATCTCACCGATGTGAGGACGGCCGCCGCCGGAGCCGTCGCGGCGCGTCATCTTGCTCGGCCCGATGCTGCGGTCGCCGCGATCTTCGGTGCCGGAATGCAGGCGCGGTTCCAGCTCGAAGCGCTGGCGCTGGTGCGGCCGATCCGCGAGGCGCGGATCTGGGCACGTGATCCGTGCAAAGCCGGTGAGGCCGCGACGGACCTCTCCCGGAAGCTCGGCTTTTCCGTCACCGCCGTGGCTGATCCTCAGGCCGTCGCGCGCGGTGCCGATGTCATCGTCACCACGACGCCGGCGCCACAGCCGATCCTGCTGGCGGACTGGCTCGAGCCCGGCCAGCATATCACCGCGATGGGCTCCGACAGCGAGCACAAGAACGAGATCGATCCGGTCATCTTCGCCCGCGCGACCTATGTTGCCGATCGCCTCAGCCAGACTCGGCGCCTCGGCGAGCTGGCATCTGCGATCCGCGCCGGTCTGGCTACGAGCGACCAGAGCTTCGCCGAGCTCGGCGAGGTCATCGCCGGCAAGCGTCCCGGCCGGTCGCGTACCGACGAGATCACCTTCGCGGACCTGACCGGCACGGGCGTGCAGGACACCGCGATCGCCAATCTTGCCGCCGCCCGCGCCCGCGATGTCGGCGTTGGGCAGACCATCGACACCAGAGCCGAAGCGGGAGACGCCGCGTGACCGTGACCCTGAATTTCACCCGCGAGGAATATGCCGAGCGCCTCGCCAAGGCCCGCGCCGCCATGGAGCGGGCTGGCGTCGAGCTGATGATTGTCACCGACCCGTCCAACATGCATTGGCTCACCGGCTATGACGGCTGGTCGTTCTACGTCCACCAATGCGTGCTCGTGCCGCCGACGGGCGAGCCAATCTGGTATGGCCGCAAGCAGGACGCGAATGGCGCGAAGCGCACCGCCTATCTCGCCCACGACAACATCATCGGCTATCCCGACCACTACGTTCAATCGACCGAGCGCCACCCGATGGATTTGCTCGCGCAGATCATTGCCGAGCGCGGCTGGGACAGGCTTCCGATCGCGGTCGAGATGGACAATTACTACTTCTCCGCGGCGGCCTTCGCCTCGCTGCGGACGCACCTCCCGAACGCCCGTTTCAAGGATGCCGGCGGGTTGGTGAACTGGCAGCGCGCGGTCAAGAGCAAGACCGAGCTCGACTACATGCGCAAGGCCGGCCGCATCGTCGAGCTGATGCACCAGCGCATCGTCGAGGTCGTCGAGCCCGGCATGCGCAAATGCGACCTCGTCGCCGAGATCTACGATGCCGGCATCCGCGGCACGGCCGAGTTCGGCGGCGACTATCCGGCGATCGTGCCGCTGCTGCCTTCGGGCGCCGACGCCTCAGCTCCGCACCTGACTTGGGACGACAAGCCGATGCGATCAGGCGAAGGCACTTTCTTCGAGATCGCCGGCGCCCATAAGCGTTACCACTGCCCACTGTCGCGCACCGTCTTCCTGGGCAAGCCAACCCAGGCTTTCCTCGACGCCGAGAAGGCGACGCTCGAAGGCATGGAAGCCGGCCTCGCCACAGCAAAACCCGGCAACACCTGCGAGGACATCGCCAACGCATTCTTCGCGGTGCTGAAGCGGTACGGCATCATCAAGGACAACCGCACCGGCTACCCGATCGGTCTGTCCTATCCACCCGATTGGGGCGAGCGCACCATGAGCCTCAGGCCCGGCGACCGGACCGAGCTCCAGCCCGGCATGACCTTCCACTTCATGACCGGCCTCTGGCTCGAGGACATGGGGCTCGAGATCACGGAGAGCATCGCGATCACGCAGACCGGCGTCGAGTGCCTGTCGAGCGTGCCACGCCAGCTCTTCGTCAAGGGGTAAGGGCATGTTGATCGCCTCGCCCCGTCCCTCGCCAGTGACGCCTACGATCGATCTATCGGCGAAGGGCGTTCAGCACGGCCATCTGCGTCTGCCCTATAGCCGCGATGACAGCGCCTGGGGCTCGGTGATGATCCCGATCTGCGTCGTTGCGAGCGGGGAGGGGCCGACCGCGCTTTTGACCGGCGCGAACCATGGCGACGAATATGAGGGCCCGGCGGCACTGTTCGAGCTGGCGTGCGCGCTCGACCCGGCGACAATTTCGGGCCGGGTCATCATCCTGCCGGCGCTGAACTACCCCGCCTTCCGCGCGGGGACGCGGACCTCGCCGATCGACAAGGGCAATCTCAACCGCAGTTTTCCGGGCCGCCCGGACGGCAGTGTCACCGAGAAGATCGCCGACTATGTCACGCGCCATCTCGTGCCGCTCGCCGATATCGTGCTCGACTTCCATTCGGGCGGAAAGACGCTCGACTTCCTGCCCTATGCGGCGGCTCATGAGCTGCCGGACAAGGCGCAGGAGGCGCGCTGCTTTGCGGCGGTTGCCGCCTTCTCTGCGCCGTACTCGATGAAGATGCTGGAGATCGACGCCGTCGGCATGCTTGACACCACGGTCGAGGAGATGGGCAAGGTCTTCGTTACGACCGAGCTCGGCGGCGCCGGGACGGCAACTGCCCGCAGCATCGGCATCGCCCGGCGCGGTGCCGGGAACCTGCTCAGGCATGCCGGCATCCTCGCAGGAGCGCCCGAGACGGCGCCGACCCGCTGGCTCGACATGCCCTCCGACGACTGCTTCACCTTCGCGCAGGATGACGGGCTGATCGTCTTCCAGCACGATCTCGGCGAAGCCGTGCGGGCCGGCGAAGTGATCGCCCGGGTTCATCCCGTTGGAAAAACCGGGCTCGCCCCGGCCGAGTACCAGGCTGCCATGGATGGCATCCTCGCCGCCCGTCACATCCCCGGGCTGATCAAGGCGGGCGACTGCCTTTGCGTCCTCGCCGCGCTGCGGGAGGCACCCTGACCCGTTCGGCCGGGCGACCGGCCCAAGCCAAGCCGCCGGCGCGAAGACGCCAGAGAAGCCGAAGCAATCGGCATGCGGAGAAACATCAACCAGAGGAGAATGCAGATGCCGTTTCTGAAGATTGCCGGAATCTCCGCCATGGCTCTCGCCATCGCCCTGTCCGCGGCTGGCGCCACCAGCCTCAAGGACGTCAAGGACCAGGGCTATATCCGCGTCGCGACCGCCAACGAGCTGCCCTATTCCTACATGAAGGATGACGGTACCTCGGCCGGTATCGGCCCCGACGTCGCCAATGCCGTGCTGAAGAAGCTCGGTGTCGCGGAGGCCAACTGGTCCGTCACGCCGTTCGGCACTCTGATCCCCGGCCTCAAGGCCAAGCGCTTCGATTTCGTCGCCGCCGAGCAGAACATCTCGCCGGAGCGGTGCAAGCAGGTCTCCTTCACCGAGCCGAACTCCTCCTATGGCGAGGGTTTGCTGGTGAAGAAGGGCAACCCGAAGAAACTGACGACCTATGCCGATATCGCCAAGGATCCGTCGCTGAAGGTCGCGGTCGTGTCCGGGGCGAACAATATCGACTTCCTGCGCGCCGTCGGCGTCAAGGACAGCCAGGTGATCTTCATCACCGCCAATGCCGACGCGCTCGCCACCGTACAGAGCCGCGCCGACGCCTATGCCGCGACCGAACTCACCGTCGCCTCGCTCGCCAAGGGCCAGGCCAATGTCGAGCAGGTCGCGCCCTTCAGCGACCCTGTGGTCAACGGCAAGCCGGTCCGCAATTTCGGCGGCTTCGCATTCCGGTCCGAAGACAAGGAGCTGCGCGACGCCTTCAACGCCGCCTTGGTCGAGTTCCGCAAGACTGACGATTACAAGAAGATCCTCGGCACTTACGGGCTGTCGGAGGCCAGCATCAAGGCTGCGGCGGAGCGCAAGGTCGAGGACCTCTGCGCCGGCAAGTAAGGCTAGCTGACATCGTTCCGCCCGCCCCGATGGCGGGTGGAGCTCCACACCTGTTAAACGCTTTCGCGGAGCCTACTGGATGGAGTGGCTGTCCTATCTGCCCGCATTGTCGCGCGGCGCCCTCGTCACTGCCGGGATCACCTTGTCGGCGATCGCGATCGGCGCTGTCGCCGCCTTTGCGGCCGGCATCGCCCGCGTCGAGGGCGGGCGCGTGCTGGCGACGATTGCCCTTTGCTACACCGAGCTCTTCCGCGGCACCTCGCTGTTCGTCCAGCTGTTCTGGTTCTACTACGCCCTGCCGCTCTTAGGGATAAGCTTTGAGCCGGTCGCCACCGGTATCCTCGTGCTCTCGCTACATGTCGGCGCCTATGGCTCCGAGATCGTCCGCGGCGCGCTTCAATCGGTCTCCGTCCAGCAGCACGAAGCGGCGCGGGCGCTGAATTTCGGCCGCACCCAGACGCTTCTTCACATCACCTTGCCGCAGGGGCTGGTCGAGATGATGCCGGCCTTCGGCAATCTCGCCATCGAGACCCTGAAACTATCCTCGCTGGTGTCGCTGATCTCGATCGCTGACCTGACCTTCCGGGCGCAATCGATCCGCAACCTCACCCTCGATAGCGCCGGCGTCTACAGCCTGACGCTCGTCGGCTACTTCGCGATGTCGCTGGTGYTGATGTTGATCATGCGGCTGATCGAACGGCTGGTCCGGCGCGGCGCCGCCTTCCCGCGCGCGGCCCATTCGTGAGGCTGATGGCATGATGTACGGCTTCGAATGGGATACGACGACGCCGCTCACCTACGCGTCCTCGATCCTGCCGATTATCCTGATCGGGCTGACGGTGACGTTGCAGGCGGCTGCTGCAGGCTTTGCGATCGCGCTGGTGCTCGGCCTTGTCTTCGCGCTGCTGCGCCGCAGCCGTTTTGCGGCCGTGTCCTGGACGACGGCCATCGTCGTCGAGTTCCTGCGCGACACGCCGCTCTTGGTGCAACTCTTCTTCCTCTACTACGTGCTCCCGGACTATGGCGTCACGCTGCCGGCCTTCCTGACCGGGGCGATCGCGCTCGGGCTGCAGTATTCGGCCTATACCTCCGAGGTCTACCGCGGCGGTATCGAGGCCGTGCCGCGCGGGCAATGGGAGGCGGCGACCGCGTTGAACCTCTCCCGGCTGCAGACCTATCGCGACATCGTCGTGCCGCAGATCGTGCCGCGCATCTTGCCGGCGATGGGCAACTATCTCGTCGCGATGATCAAGGAGACGCCGGTGCTCTCCGTCGTCACCGTGCTTGAGATGATGGGGCTCGCCAACATGATCGGCGAGCGCACCTTCGAATATCTGGTGCCGCTGACCCTGGTCGGCCTGATCTTCCTCCTCCTCACGCTGATCTGCTCAGCCGGCCTGCACCGGCTGCACAAGGCGCTGCCGAAAGCAGGGATCCCGCTGCGATGACCGAGACCTCTCAGGCGCCCATCATTGAGTTCGCCGGCGTCACCAAGCGCTTCGGAGCATTGACCGTGCTCGACGACTTCAACTTCAGCGTCGCCCGTGGGGAGAAGGTCACGCTGATCGGCCCGTCGGGCTCGGGCAAATCGACGGTGCTGCGCATCCTGATGACGCTGGAGCCGTTCCAGGAGGGCCGGCTGACGCTTGCAGGCATGCCCTATCACGAGCCGAAAGCCGGCGGACCATTCAAGGCGTCGGACGGGCATCTGCGCCAGATCCGCAGCCATGTCGGTATGGTCTTCCAGAGCTTCAACCTGTTCCCGCATATGACCGTTCTGCGCAATGTCGTCGAAGCGCCAGTGCGCGTGCTCGGCCTGCCGCGCGGCGAGGCCGAATGCCGGGCCGTCGACCTGCTCGCCATGGTCGGGCTCGCCGACAAGAAGGACCATTATCCTGCACAGCTCTCCGGCGGCCAGCAGCAGCGCGTCGCCATTGCCCGCGCGCTGGCCATGCGTCCCCGTGTGCTGCTCTTCGACGAGCCGACCTCGGCACTCGACCCGCAACTCGTCGGAGAGGTTCTCTCCGTCATCCGCGGCCTCGCCAGCGAACACGACCTCACCATGCTGCTGGTCACTCACGAAATGCGCTTCGCTCGCGAGGTCTCCGATAGGGTCTGCTTCTTCGACAAGGGGCGCATCTGCGAACAGGGGGAGCCGGAGCGCATCTTCAGCGCGCCCGAGCAGCCTCGCACACGCGAATTCCTGGCCTCGGTGCTGGGCTGAGCCGGCGCCGACACTCTATCGGCGCCGGCCTGAACTTCCGAGACTTTCTCGGCGCGAAACCGAGACTTCGAAGACAGTCTCGCCAGTCCTTCACCTAACCTCGTCGTCAACCGAGGGAGGATGGTCATGAACGCAATGACGAGCACGGCAAGGCGGGAAACTGCAATCGCCAAGCCTGCGGAGCATCCCGGACTGTCGCGCCTCGCCGATCGTCGCCTGCTACGGCAGCTCGCCTATATCGACGGGCGCTGGACCGCTGCTCGCGACGGCAAGACCTTCCCGGTGAGCGACCCCGCGACGGGCGCCCTCGTCGCGCAGGTCGCAGCGCTCGGAGCGGCTGAAGCGACGCAGGCAATCGAGGCGGCGCATGCTGCCTTCCCGACCTGGAAAGCGCTGCTGCCGCAGGCGCGCGCAGCACTGCTGCGGCGCTGGCATGCCGCGATGTTTGCGGCTGCCGAGGATCTCGCGCTTCTAATGACGCTTGAACAGGGCAAGCCGCTGGCGGAAGCGCGCGGCGAGATCGCGTACGCCGCCGACTTCATCACCTATTACGCGGAGGAAGCCCTGCGCGTGAATGTCGAGAGCGTGACCAGCCATTTGCCGGGTGCGCAGATGTCCCTGTCGCGCGAGCCGGTTGGTGTTGCAGCCTTGCTCACCCCATGGAACTTCCCGTCCGCCATGCTGACGCGCAAGGCCGCGGCAGCCCTCGCCGCCGGCTGCACCGTCGTCGCTCATCCCTCGTCGCACACGCCACTGTCGGCACTGGCACTGGCGAAGCTCGCCGACCGCGCCGGGCTGCCGGCTGGCGTCTTCAACATCGTTACCGGCGACGCCGCGCCGATCGCAGAAACCTATTGCGCCGATGCTCGCGTGCGTGCCGTCAGCTTCACCGGCTCGACCGAGATCGGCCGGGTCGTCGCCCGCAACGCTGCGGCAACCGTCAAGCGCGTGGTCATGGAGCTCGGCGGCCATGCGCCGCTGATCGTCTTCGACGATGCCGATCTCGACCGGGCTGTTGCGCTCGCCATCGATGCCAAGTTCGCGACGTCCGGCCAGGACTGCCTCGCCGCCAACCGGATCTATGTGCAGCGTGGTCTCTACGAGCGCTTCTGCGCTGCCTTTGCCGACAAGGTCTCGGCGCTGCGGGTCGGGTCCGGCCTGGAGCGCGAGGTCGAGATAGGCCCGCTGATGCACGCGGCTGCCAAACGCAAAGCCGAAGCCCAGATCGCCGACGCTTTGGCGCGCGGCGCGCGGCGGCTGACGCCGGAGCGCGCCATGCCGGGCCCGCTCTTCCTGGCACCGACCGCCCTCGCCGACGTGCCCGACGAGGCGCTGATCATGCGCGAGGAGACCTTTGCCCCAGTGGCGGCCATCGCCCCGTTCGGTAGCGAGGACGAGGTCATCGCCCGTGCCAACGACACGGAATACGGCCTCGTCGCCTATCTCGTGACGCGTGACGGTGCGCGGGCCGCGCGCATGGCCAGGGCGCTCGAATACGGGATGGTGGCGGTCAATCGGGTCAAGATCACCGGCGCGCCGATCCCCTTCGGCGGGATGAAGCAATCCGGCCTTGGTCGCGAAGGCTCGCGCCACGGCCTCGAGGCCTTCACCGACCTCAAATATGTCTGCCTCGATCTGAACTGAGGCGCCGCTTGCCGTTTCCACGAAGGATTCCTGCGATGCTCGACCATCACGCCCGCACCAGCAATGAACTGGACGCCTGGGACCGCGACCACGTCTTCCATCCCTCGACCCATATGGGCCAGCATGCCCGTGGTGAGGCCCCGAACCGCATCATTACCGGTGGCGAGGGCGTCTACATCGTCGACCGCGAGGGCAAAACGAGCCTCGACGCGTTCGCCGGCCTCTACTGCGTCAATGTCGGCTATGGCCGAAAGTCGATCACCGATGCGATCGCCGAGCAGGCGGCGAAGCTGCCCTATTACCATGCGTATGTCGGCCACGGCTCCGAGCCCTCGATCAAGCTCGCCAAGATGGTGATCGAGCGCGCGCCCAAGGGCATGAGCCGCGTTTTCTTCGGGCTGTCTGGCTCGGACGCCAACGAGACCAATCTCAAGCTGGTCTGGTACTATAACAACGTCCTGAAGCGGCCGGAGAAGAAGAAGATAATATCGCGCTGGCGCGGCTATCACGGCTCGGGCGTGATGACCGGGAGCCTCACCGGCCTTGCCGCCTTCCACACTCTCTTCGACCTGCCCAGGGCCCCCATCCTCCACACCGAAGCGCCGTATTACTACCACCGCGAGGACCGCAGCCTCAGCGAGGAGCAGTTCTCGCAGCATTGCGCCGACAAGCTCGAGGAGCTGATCCAGGCCGAGGGACCGGAGACGATCGCCGCCTTCATCGGCGAGCCGGTGCTCGGCACGGGTGGCATCGTGCCGCCGCCCGCCGGCTACTGGGCGAAGATCCAGGCGGTGCTGAAGAAGCACGATGTCCTGCTGATCGCGGACGAGGTCGTCACCGGCTTCGGGCGACTGGGCAGCATGTTCGGCTCGGACCATTACGGCATCGAGCCCGACCTCATCACCATCGCCAAAGGGCTGACCTCGGCCTATGCGCCGCTCTCGGGCGTCATCGTCTCGGAGAAGCTTTGGCGGGTGCTGGAGCAGGGCTCGGATGAATACGGCCCGATCGGCCATGGCTGGACCTATTCCTCGCACCCGCTTTGCACTGCTGCGGGCGTCGCCAATCTCGAACTGGTCGACGAACTCGATCTCGTGCGCAATGCCGGCGAAGTCGGCGCCTATTTCAATGCGACGCTGCAGGATGCCGTTGGCGGCCATCGCCATGTCGGCGAGGTCCGTGGCGAGGGCCTGCTGGCGGCGGTCGAGTTCGTCCGCGACAGGGATGACCGCGTCTTCTTCGCTACCTCTGAAAAGGTCGGCCCGCGCATTGCCGCCGCCCTGCTGGAACAGGGCGTCATCGCCCGCGCCATGCCGCAAGGCGATATCCTGGGCTTCGCACCACCGCTATGCCTCACAAGGCAGGAGGTCGACCAGATCGTCGACGCGACCCGGCGCGCCGTGGCGGCAGTGCTTTAGCGCCAATGATCCCATGAACCTAGTCGCGTTGGCGCTGTTGCGCCAGTTAGGGACGTTGGGCCCTCGCCCGGGAGCGGACATTGATTGCCCGTGAAACGGCGGTCGGTTGCGACCAAGGTTGTGTGCAAAACGGGCTGACCCGCTGGCGCTGGTCAGCAGTGCCTTGTCCGCTCCGCCCGTCACCGATCAGCGCCTGTTCCCGGCGTTCGAGGATCAACGGGCGGCCCCCTCCCCGGCCATGAAGCGCGCTTGCGCGCAGGATCTCCAGCGTGACATGCATGGAGCTGACCACAGGTGGCGAACGGATGTTGCTGGCGCGAGCCGGTTGTCGACGCACTGGCGACGGACACGCAGGAGCTGGATTTTCGCCGCACCTCCGAGGATCGGGAGGGCGAGACCACGGCGCGCGGGCTGCGGCGCGTTCCTGAGAAAGCTGGCTTGTACCGGGCCCGTGCTCTGCCTGGGTGGCCTCATCGTCTTGGGTCGCCCGAGCCGAACCGGGCCGCGAGGGGAAGGCGATGCTGGGCATCGACGAGAACGCCGAGGGCGCGACCCTGATCCGGCGGCTTGGCGACCGTGCCACTTGTAGCTATGGCGATATGCCCCTATATCTAAGGCATATCGCCAGGGAGATCGGCCATGACCACAGTTACCGCACTCGAAGTCGTTGGTGGGCGCGACCTAATCGGCGCCCCCATCAATAGCAGCCGCGATCTCATTAGCGCAGTTCGGCGAGGCTTCCCGGTCCAGACTGTGGAGTACGTCATCAGCAGCGGCCGCATGTCCCTCGCCGAAATTGACCTGGTTGTCATTCCTCGCAAAACCCTCAGCCACCGGCGCAAGATTGGCACCCTGACATCCGAACAATCTGACCGCCTGATCCGGGCTGCGCGCGTCCTTGCCGAAGCTGAGGAAACGTTCGGATCTCAGCAGAAGGCAGCCAAGTGGCTGCGCCGACCAACAACCGCACTCAGCGGCGAAAAACCCATCGACCTCCTCGACACGTCGGAGGGAGCAGACCAGGTCGAGGCGCTGCTCGGCCGCATCGGCCACGGCATCGCCGCCTGATATGAAAGTCTGGCGTGTTTGCCGTTTACCGTTCGCCGATTTGAACGGCGAGGGGGCTCGGATCTACGGCGGACGGTGGAACACTCCCGGACGCCCCCTGCTGTATACGGCCGAAAACCCGGCACTCGCGATTCTTGAGGTAAGAGTACATCTCGACCTCGAGCCTGACCTGATCCCAGACGATTACGTCCTCATGGAAATCGAGTCAGGCTCAGCTGTAATCAAAGAGATTTTGGACCCAATTGAAGCACCGGCAACTGTCGGTGACCGCTGGCTCGCCACAATGGAAACCCCGATCCTTAAGGTTCCATCCTTTGTGGTGCCAAACAGCTTCAACTTGCTGATCAACCCGGCGCACCCCGGAGCCGCGAGCATCAGCATCCAAAGCACAAAACCATTTGATTTCGACAGGCGGCTCTGGCTCCCCCTCACATACATGCCTCCGTGAGGAGAACCTGCCGATCGGCGGGACAGATCACCCATCTGGCTGGTTGAGGCACGGGCTGCTCGATCCACTTCTTCATCTCATTGAAAGACTCATCGGCCGACCCCGCGCGCCTGGTTGAACTCATCGATGAAAGGCCTCTTCGCTGGCTCGGCTCATCATGCTGGCTCAATTCCGCCCGTCACGCCCCGATCATTGGCGACGCCGTCACGTTCCGCGTCGCCCTCCCCGTCGTCGGCGCCGCTCGTCGGGACTCCTCAGCCAGGAGCGTGTCCTTGGTCAGCAGGCCGGCATCCTCGAGCTTTTCGAGATCCGGCAGGTCGCGCAGGCTGGCGAGACCGAACACCGACAGGAATCTGTCGGTCGTGACATAGGTATAGGCCGCCCCCGGCTCCGGCCTGCGCGGTCCGGCCGTAATCACGCCGGCGCGTTTTAGCGCCGCAACGCCGTCGCGGCTCATCTCCTTGCCAAAGACTTTGCCGAGCTCGCTGCGTGTGATCGGCTGCAGATAAGCGATCCCGGACGGAAACAGCATCTCAGTCGGCGACAAGCCGGCGGTTGGTTGCGGCGCTCCGGACAGCGCCCGGATCGCCGGCCCAAAAGCGCCGCGCGACCGGTGCTGCCAGCCCCCGGCGACTGCGACCAGGTCATAGGGGCGGCCGCGCAGCTCCTCGCGGATGTCGGCAATGATCAGATCGATCGCACAGTCGCGACCGACCACCTGCGCCAATTACCGGAGCGCCCGTGGGCGTCGACCTCTCGTTAGGGCGGTCCACTGATCATCTCACCAAACGCATGTTCAGGCGGCGCGAGGCGAGGCTATGGCGTGCTCTTGCGGGCAGCGCGGGCCGCTCGCCCGCGGACGAGCCTCGCGCATCATTGGCGCAACGTCCTTGGGCGGAATCGGCGCGGTACGGGCACCAGCTCCGGGAGATCTCCGCCCGTTACTGCTGCGCCAGGCGCCCTTCGGCAAGGTCGCGCGCCTGCGCCTCCGGATCGCGCTCCGCCGGCGGACCGTAGCCGCCGGCACCCGGCGTGATGATCTCGACGATCTGTCCGGGTTCGAGCGCACCATCGCCCCTTGTAAAAGGCACGACACCGTCGCTGAAGGAGAAGGAGCCGCCCTGTCCTGGCTCGCCGCCGGCGATGCCCCAGGGCCGCGACTTCAGGCGCGAATTATCCACGTTGAGCCGGCAGGGAGCCTCGGCCCGGTAGACGCGGCGAAGGCCCATGCCGCCGCGCTGGCGGCCGCGCCCGCCCGAGCCATCGACCAGTTCATAACGCAGCAGCGTCAGGGGGTACTCGACCTCCAGCGCCTCGACCGGCAGGTTCGAGGTATTGGTCATGTGGACATGAACGCCGTCGAGACCGTCCTTGCCGGCGCGTGCGCCGGAACCGCCCCCGATCGTCTCGAGATAAACCCAGAGATCACCGCTATCCGGCATCGCCCCCATGAAGGTAGCCGATGCCACGGCCCCGGAGCAGGCCGCGATGACACGATCGGGCACCGCCTGGGCGAGCGCCCCATGGATCAGGTCGACGACCCGTTGGCAGGGTGCGATGCGCCCGTTCACCGCCGCCGGATGCAGGCAGTTCAGCACCGTGCCTTCCTTCGCTGCGACGGTGAGTGGTCTTGCGAGGCCGGCATTGGGCGGGATGGTCGGGTCGGCCACTGTCTTGACGGCGTAATAGACGGTCGAGAGCAGCGCGGTATAGACCATGTTGAAACCGGCGCGAGCCTGTGGCGGGCTGTCGAAGGCGAGCGTCATCTCCTCGCCAGCGACCGTGATCGCGACCGAGAATTCCATCTCGTCATCGAGCTCGGGATTGTCGAAGCGGTCGCTGAACCGATAGACGCCATCTGGAATCGAGGCGATGCCGGCGCGCATCTTGCGCTCCGCATAGTCCTGCAGTGCCTTGCCGGCCGCGAGCACGGTGGTGCGGCCATATTTGTCGCAGAGCGCCCTGACGCGCTCGACGCCAAGGCGGTTCGCAGCCATCTGGGCGCGCAAGTCCGAGAGTCGCTCGCGCGGAACCTGGCAGTTGAGCAGGATCAGCTCCTGCACATCCTTCATCAGGGTGCCGCCGTCATAGAGGCGGATCGGCGGGATGCGCAGGCCTTCCTGATAGATATGGGCGTGGCCGCGATCGGCGAAATCGGAATGATGCGCCGTGTTGACGGCCCAGGCGACCATCTTGCCGTCGTGGAAGACCGGCTCGGCCAGCACGATGTCGGGAAGGTGGGTGCCCCCGCCCTCATAGGCGTCGTTGCCGATGAAGACATCGCCCGGCTTCATCTCCGAGACGGCATGGCGCTTCAGGATATGCGGGATGATGCCGATGAAGGAGCCGAGATGCATCGGGATATGCTCGGCCTGGCACAGCGTGTTGCCTTCAATATCGAAGAGCGCAGTCGAGCAGTCGCGGCGTTCCTTGATATTGGTCGAGTAGCTCGCCTTGACCAGCGCCTCGCCCATTTCCTCGGTGATGGAGGCGAAGGCGCTGCCAATGACCTCTACGGTGATCGGATCAACGGTGACGGGTGTAGGCGCGTTCATCACGGCGTCTCCAGGATCAGGTTGAGATAGGGTTCGACACGGGCGGTCATGCCGGGCAGCAGCACCGTGGTCGCATCCATCTGCTCGATGATCGCCGGGCCCTCGATCAGATTACCCGATTTGAGCTTTTCGCGGTCGTAGAGCGCACAATCGACGAAGCCTCCGGTTTCCGTAAACCAGACCTCCCGACGCCCCATGATGGCCGCGGAAGCATCCGGGCCGGCGTCGGGCTCGGGCCGGAACTCGGCCTTGGGCACGAAACCGATGGCCTCGACGCGGTAGGTCACGAGCTGGACCGGTTCGCCTTCGGCCACGAATCCGTAAAGGCGCTTGTGGGCCTCGGCAAAGCCGTCCGCCAAAGCCCTGATGGTTGTAGGCGTGATCGGCCCGTCCGGGACGTCGATGGCGAGCTCGTAGTTCTGGCCGTGATAGCGAAGATCGGCCGTGCGTTTCAGCTCGCGATCGGCAGGCGTGACATTCTCCTCGGCAAACCAGTGCTCGGCCTGGGCTTCAAGGCCTGCGAAAATCTCGGCCATGTCGGGGACGAGCCCATCCCCCAGCGTCGCGAGCCGGGTGGTGGCGAAATTGGCGCGCAGGTCGGTCAGAAGCAGGCCGAGTGCACAGCCGATTCCGGGATTGCGCGGCACGACGATGCGCTTCATCTCCAGCTCGCGCGCCAGCCGCGCGGCATGGAGCGGCCCCGCGCCGCCGAAGGCGACAAGCGCGTAGTCGCGCGGATCATGCCCACGCTGCACGGAGATGACGCGGATCGCCTTGGCCATATTGGCGGTCACCACCGAGATGATGCCCTGCGCCGTCGCCATCAGGTCGAGGCCGAGTTGTTCCGCAAGCCGGCCGATCGCCTGTTTGGAGCGCGCCTGGTCGATCGGCATGCGGCCACCGAGCAGATGGGTCGGGTTCAGCGTCTGGAGCACGACATTGGCGTCGGTGACCGCCGGTTCGGTCGAGCCGCGGGCATAGCAGACTGGCCCGGGGTCGGCGCCGGCACTGCGCGGGCCCACCTTGAGCAGGCCGCCGGAGTCGATCGCCGCAATCGAGCCGCCGCCGGCGCCGACGGTGTGGATGTCGAGCATGGGCGCCTTGATCGGGTAGCCATGGACATTGGCTTCGCTGGCGAGCTTGGCCTCGCCGCCACGAAGCAGCGCGACATCGGAGGAGGTTCCGCCCATGTCGAAGGTGATCAGGTTCTCGATGCCGGTCATGCGGCCGATCGCCTGCGCAGCAACCACGCCGGTCGAGGGGCCCGAAAGCAAGGTCCGCACCGGCAAGCGTGCCGCCATGTCGAACCCAATGACGCCGCCATTGGACTGCGTCAGATGCGGTGTGGTGGTGACTCCGAGTTCTTTGAGCCGTTCGGCGAGCCGTTGGATATAGCCCTGCATCACGGGGCCGAGATAGGCGTTCACCACCGCCGTCGAGATGCGCTCATACTCCCGGAACTCGGGCGCGACCTCATGCGAGGCGCAAATGAAGGCCTCCGGAAATTCCTCTGTGACGATGCGCCTTGCCGTTTCCTCATGCTCGGGCCTGACGAACCCGTAGAGGAAACCAATGGCGACGGCCTTGACGCCGGCCGCTTTCAGCTCTCGCGCGGCCTGGCGCACGCCCTCCTCGTCGAGCGGCGTCTCGACGGAACCGTCATGGCGCAGCCGTTCCGCGACGCCGAAGCGCAGGTCGCGGGTGACCAGCGGCGCCGCCTTGTCGACCTGAAGATCATAGAGATCCGGCCGCTTTTGCCGGCCGATCTCGATCAGATCGCGGAAGCCATCGGTCGTGATCAGCCCGGTCCTGACGCCGCGGTGCTGGATCAGGGCGTTGGTGCCCACCGTCGTGCCGTGGCCGAAATAGGCAACATCTCCGGGTTTGGCGCCGACGCGCTCCGTCCCCTCCTGGGTACCGCGTGCAATGGCGCGGGAGGGATCGTCCGGGGTCGAGGGAACCTTCCAGACGGCGACCTGGCCACTCGCATCATCGAAGAGGCAGACATCGGTGAAGGTGCCGCCGGAGTCGATCCCGATACGCCAGGCCATGAGCTCAAACCCTCTCCATCAACAGGCTGCGATCTCCGCAGCCGCGGACCATGGCGTGCCATGGCCAAAACCACCCTGATAAGCGCAGACCGCCGCCGCGTGGGCCGCGCCCGCAGCCAGGGCTTCCGGAACCTCTCTCCCCTCCAGCACCGCCAGAAGGAATGCGGCGATGAAACCATCTCCCGCACCCAGCGTATCGACGATTTGGGCAGGGGTGATCCCATGGCGATGGAATACCCCACCTGCCAGCGCGAGCGAGCCGCGCTCGCCGCGCGTCACCACCACGAGACCCGGACCGGTCTCGAAGCAGCGACGGGCGAGGTCGCTGCATTCCGCGTCGGAACTTGAGGGGAAGGAGAGGAAGGCGATGTCGAGATGGGGGAGCGTGGCGGCCAGATTGGCCTCAGTCCAGCGCTCGGAGAAATCATAGGAGAAACGGCGTATCGAGGGGCGCAGCGCCGCGAGATCGGCATCCAGTTCGCTGTAGATGCTCGAATGCACCAGGTCGAAGCCGGCGATATAGGTGAGATCCTCGGAAAGGAAACCGCCCCATTCTCCGCGGACACCGCGTTGCGAGCGAAGGAAATGGCGGTCATTGCCGTTATGGCCAATGAAGGCCCGGGCATTGTCGCCGGGGAGCACCCGGCAGCGGCCCGTGTCGACCCCCTCCTCGCGCAAGGCGTTGACGATCAGTGTCCCGGCTTCGTCGGAGCCCAGGCAACCCATGTAACCCGTCTCGGCGCCGAGACGGTGCGCCAGCACGGCGACATTGACAGCATTGCCACCCGGAAACTGCAGCGCGCGATCGACATAGGTGTCGACCGTGTTATCGCCGAGTCCGAGCAGCCTGCAGGTCATGGACGTGTCCCTGGCCGATTTCCCATGCGCCTGATCAGTAGGCGACCTTCCACATGTAGCGCCGGGTCGAGAGCGGCTGGTTGTGCAACACCGAGAGATGCGCCGCCATCCGCTTCAACGCCGACTGCAGGATATAGGGCGCGACGATGGGGCGGATTTCCGGCGCGACACCCGCCATCGCGAAATCGCGGGAATCATATTTCATGACGCGTTCGGCATAGGTGTCGCAGAAGCTGGTGACACGCTCCATCAGTGGCCGGCTCGGGTCCTCTCCGCTGATCAGGATCAGCGGTGTCTGGCGATCGATGATCTCGAACGGGCCGTGGAAGAACTCCGCCGCCTCGATCGGATAGCTGTGCAGCCAGAGCATCTCCATGAGGATGCAGACGCCGAAGACATAGGCCGTGGTGAAGCCCGGCCCCGAAGCGACATGGTAGAAGTTGCGATCCTTGGCATAGAGACGGGCATCGGCTGCGGCCCGCTCCTCGTTCTGCTCAGCCGCATCGCAGATGGCGGCTGGGAGCGCGTCCAGCGAGGCAACGAGCTTGTCGCCGAGCGGCCAACCTTCCTTCGCGCTCATGATGCCGCCGATCAGCGCCTGCATCAGCATGAACATGGCGGCGAAGGATTCGCTGGTATCGCCCACCACGAAGCTCTCGGGGGCCGCGGCAGCGAGCGGCTTGTCGGCATATTGGCTGAAGGCCACGACCTTGCAGGGCTTGCCCATCAGGGTTGCCGCGGCCGCGACGGTCTCGGGTGTCGTGCCGGACTTGGAGGCGAGCAGAACCAGCGTGCGCTCGTCGAGGCGCGGCGGATTGATCGCCATGAACTCGGCCGGGAAGTAGCGTCGCACCTCGATTCCAGGGGAATAGTGCTCGAGCCAGTACTTGATGCCGAGCATGGCGCGGTTCGCCGAACCGCAGGCGACAAGGTAGATCCGGTCGATCTGCGGGGCGAGGCGGCGCCCGAGCGCGTAAGCCTCGGGCACGGCGGCGCGGGTCTGGGCGAAGCCCTCATGAACGCGGGTGCGGTCAAAGGCGATGGACATGGGAGGAACCGATTCCGTAAGCGGAGAATTGCGAGGTTCAAGAAACTGGTATACACCAATCACCTATACCAATTCGTGTCAAGCATAGTCCAACTGACTTATGGCCACCTTCGCCGACAACGGATTCTCGTATTTCAGTGCCTCCGGGGATGTGGAGCCGGCGCAATCCTCGCTATATGCGGGAACGGGAGAGGCCCGAGAGACACCAGCCATGCGCGAACCCGTAAAACGGGCCAAGCCGATCTATGTCGAGGTTCAGGACTACCTGCTCGACCTCATCAGCGGGCCGGATTACGGCCCCGGTGAACGGGTGCCGTCCGAGCGCGCGCTGGCCGACACGCTCGGCATCAACCGGATGACGGTGCGCAAGGCGATCGACAAGCTGGTCGACCGTAATGTGCTCGAGCGCAATGGCACCAGCGGCACGCGCGTCCCCCTGGTCCAGGTGACGCGCCCGATCGAGGTGCAATCGACGCTCGGCATCACCCGGATCATCCGGAACGCTGGCGGCAACCCGGGTAGCAAGCTGCTGCATTTCGGTGAGGAGAAGGCAACCGAGAGCATCGCGCGTCGGCTCGACATCCCGGTCGGCGCCGAGCTGATCATGTTCCGCCGGCTGCGCAGCGTGAATGATGAGCCCTTCTGCATCGAGACCAGCCATCTGCCGGCCTCGCGCTTCGCCGGGCTGCTCGCGGAAGACCTCATTGGTGGGCAATCGCTCTATGAGCTGCTGCGAGAGCGCTATGGCGTCAAGGCCAGCGCCCGCGACCGCGAGATCGGCGTTGGCATTGCAACCGATCTCGAAGCCCGGCTTCTGCAGCTCAAACCCGGCTCGCCCACGCTCGTGTTGCGGCTGATCGCCCGCGACGGTGAAGGCAAGCCGATCGAATACATGAAATCGGTCAACCATCCGCATCACGTCGTCTTCCGCAGCTCAACGCCCGCCTCACAGGACTGACCATGCCGCTGCCCGCCTCCCGTCCCCGGCCGGAGGCCGGTCTGTCCTCTTCGAGCGCGGAGCAGGCCTGATGGGCATCACCATCGAAACCGTCGACCCGGACGCGGCTCTCCCGGCGAGCAGCGATGTCGTCATGATTGGTGGCGGCATTATCGGGATCATGACCGCGCTCTTCCTGGCCAGGGACGGGATTTCCGTCACGGTCTGCGAAAAGGGCGAGGTCGGCCATGAGCAGTCCGGCCGAAATTGGGGCTGGGTCCGGATCATGGGCCGCGACCCCGGCGAGATCCCGCTCGGGCTGGAAAGCATGCGGCTCTGGTCGGAGATGGACAAGCTCGTCGGCGGCGATACCGGCTTCACCCGCTCAGGCATCGCCTATGTCGCCGATACGCCCGCTGCACTCGCCCAGCATGAGGCCTGGCTCGACCATGCCAGGCAATATCAGCTTGACTCCCGGCTCCTCAGTTCGCGCGAGATCGAGAGCGTTCTGCCCGGCTGCAAGCGCGCCTTTACCGGTGCCCTGTTCACGCCGAGCGATGCGCGGGCCGAGCCGCAGAAAGCTGTGCCTGCCATGGCGCGTGCGCTGCGCCGGCGTGGTGGCACCGTCCTGACACGGTGTGCGGTGCGCGGCATCGAGACCAAGGCCGGCCGGGTCAGTGCTGTGGTGACGGAGCGCGGCACGATCGCCTGCTCACAGGTCGTGCTGGCCGGCGGCGCGTGGTCGCGGCTCTTCCTCGGCAATCTCGGTATCGATTTTCCGCAGCTCAAGGTGCTCGGTTCGGTGCTGCGCACCCAACCGCTGGACGGTCCTCCGCCCTATGCCGTCGGCGCCTCGGATTTCGCCTTCCGCAAGCGCCAGGACGGCGGCTACACCGTCGCCCATCGTGGCGCCAGCACAGCCGAGATCGTGCCGGACTCCTTCCGCCTTTTTGCCGATTTCCTGCCCTCGCTGGTGAAGCAGCGGCAGGAACTTCGATTGCGCCTGAGCCGGCGCTTCCTGGACGAAGCGCGGACGCCGCGACGCTGGGGGCTCGACGAAGTGACGCCTTTCGAGCGCATGCGCGTGCTTGATCCGCCCCCCTCGACGGCGATCCTGGACGAGGCGAAAGCCAACCTGATCAAGGCGTTTCCGGCCTTTGGGGGAATGAAGGTCGCGCAGGCATGGGGCGGCTTCATCGATGCGACGCCCGATGCCGTCCCGGTGATCGGCGAAGTGCCGCGCCTGCCCGGCTTCTTCATCGCCAGCGGCTTCTCCGGCCATGGTTTCGGCATCGGCCCCGGTGCGGGGCGGCTCGTCGCCGACCTCATCAGGGGGGCGACGCCGATGATCGACACCAAACCCTTCCGGCTCGAGCGTTTCGCCCGACTGGAGCGCACGACGCGCGTGGCGTGAACCCATCGTCAGGCGTCAATCCGGCCCTATGCCCGGACTGACAGAACCCGGCTGGGGGAATCCGAGGCCCCCAGCCGTTGCAGTAACCTTTTGTATTTGCCCCGGTTTTCCAAAAAATCGCAATCCATTTTTCGGGCCGATGCCTTAGCCCAGTGCCGTCTCTTCCATCGAATAGGCCGAGAAGAAGTTCGTGCCGCCGGGCAGGCCCTTGAAGCCGGTGACATCCTTGACCATGCCATAGCCCTGCGAGCGCCAGGCCAGGCCGACCAGCGGCGCCTGCTCCAGCGCAAGCCTTTCGAGTTCGGCATAGATCGCTTTGCGCTTGGCGATATCGAACTCGGCGCGGCCCTTGGCAAAGAGCGCGTGAATCTCCGGTGTCGGCAGGCCGAAGCTGCGCGAGATATTGGCCGGCAATTCGCCGTCGAGCAGCGGGGCGAGCCCGTCGGGGTCATTATTGTCGGCGGTCGTACCCTGGACGCAGAATTCGTAGCGCCCCTTGCCGCCGAGATCGACACGCTGTGCCCAGTCCGGCAGGTTGAGCTTCACATCGATGCCGATCTCGCCGAGCTGAGCCTGCACCACCTCGGCAGTCGATTTGTGCATGCCATATTGCGCCGTCGAGAGCAGCGTGCAGGAAAAGCCCTTCGGCACGCCGGCTTCCGCCATCAGCTTCTTCGCCCGGTCGGGATCATAGCTCCAGAACTTCGCGCGGCCGGCATCATAGTAAGGGCTCGTCTCCGGAATCGGGATCCCTTGCAGGGGTGTGCCGCGCCCGTAGAAGGCGGCCTGGACGATCTCCTCACGGCGGATCGCGAAACCCACGGCCTGACGCAGCCGCGCATCCTTGAAGGGGCCGGTCGTGCCGTTGAAATTCAGGCCCATGAAGGGGCCATTGGCGGCGTCGAGCTTGAGGCGCGGATCCTTCTCGATCGCAGCCATATGTTGCCAGGGCACATATTCGATCAGGTCGATATCGCCGGCCTGCAGCCCCGCCACCCGGAGATTCTCGTCGGCATAGGCAGTCAGCTTGATGCCCGCGAGCTTAGGCAAGCCGGGCTTGTAGTATTTGTCGAAGGCCGCGACCTCGATCGAGACACCCCGTTCCTGATCCTTGATCATGAAAGGGCCGGCCCCGATCCCAAGCCCGCGACCCTCGATCGAGTCCTTGGCGATGATCGGGGCATGGGGGCTGGCGAGCCAGATCGGCAGGGTCACCGTCGGCTGCTTCATCACGATGCGGACGGTGCGTGGATCGGGCGTCTCGATCTTCTCGATGCCGCCGAACTCGGATTTCAGGAATGCTGTCGAATTCGGCAGGGCAATCTGTTCGAGCGTCCATTTCACATCGTCGGCCGTGACCGGCTTGCCGTTGTGAAAGCTCGCCTGCCTGAGCTTGAAGACCCATCCGGTCTCGCCGTCCTGCGTCCAGGATTCCGCCAGTTCGGGTCGAACCTCGCCCCTTTCGTCAAAGCCAGTGAGGCCTCGGAAGATCAGCAGCTTGACCGTCAGCGCGGCGGTGCCGGTGTGGACCCAGGGCTGCAGGCTCGGCGGAAAGCTCGACAGCCCGAAGCGCAGGATCTTCTTTGGTGATGCTTGCGCGAAGGCGGAGCCTTTGAGCAGCGGCAGGCTCGCTCCAGCGGCAAGAAGGGCACGGCGCGAAATCATCGTCATCGGAGATCCCCTTATCATCGGCCTTCGAGGCAGCATGGATTGGTGTATACCAATCTGTCAATTCATCATTTGGCTCACGGTTGGCGCATCGTCTCCAGCCTGTTTTCTGTGGTGCTACGCCGATGGATGGAGGCCCGGCGATGGTGTTGCTCACCAAAAACCGCTCGGCGAAAAGATTGCTTCGGCAATCAACGGACTGGGGCAAGATTAGTGCTCCACTCACCTCGACGAGGACGGGGCGTGGCCGGCCGAGCGCAAGGGCCCTGCGCTCGCGTCGCACCACACGTTCCGCCTCTCGCGACGCCCTTGACAGCCTCATATCGCTTCGATGGTATATACCAATCTTGCCTGCCTTGAGCCGGCGAGGCGATTGACCGAGCTGCGCCTTAAGGGAGAAGCCCCGTGAGTGAGATCATCAAAGTCAAATCCGGGAGCAAATACGAGGAGCTGAACAGCTATTCGCGGGTGGTGGTCGCCGGCGACTTGATTTTCGTCTCCAATACGGCGGGGCGGAATTACAAGACCCGCGCCATCGCAAGCGATGCCCGCGGCCAGGCTGAGCAGGCCTTCAGCAATATCGAGGGTGCGCTAGCGGCGGTCGACGCCTCGCTGAAGGACGTGGTCGCGATCAAGGTGTTCGTGCCTGATATAGCCGACATGGAGCAGGTCAACGACGTGGTCGGCCGCAAGTTCAGGGGGATCGATCCGGCCAACACCACGACCTGTACGCCGCTCGGCCAGCCCGAACTGAAGGTCGAGTTCGAGATCACCGCCTATAAGCGCCGCAACCCCGGCGAAGCCGAAAAGCGGATCAGCGTCGACCTCTCCTGAGCCGAGGCGCTGCCATGCCGGATGTCGTTATCGTCGGAGGCGGGATCAGCGGCGTCGCGGCCTCTTACGAGATCGCCCGTGCCGGCCATTCCGTGACGCTCTTCGAAGCACGCCACCTGGCGTCGATGGCCTCGGGCTGGACCCTCGGCGGCGTCCGGCAATCCGGGCGCGATCCGGCCGAACTTCCGCTCGCCAGGGCCGCCGTTGAACGCTGGGGCGGGCTCGACACGGAACTTGATGCAGCGACGGGTTATCGCCGTCGCGGCAATCTGCGCCTTGCCCGGACCGAGGCTGAAGTCGAAACCATCCGCGAACTGGTGGTGCAGCAGCGGCGCCTCGGTCTCGAGATCGACTATCTGCCCGACAACGCGGCGATCCGTACGGTCGCGCCGGCAATCGGCCCGTCGATCCTCGCGGCCTCCTTCTGCCCTGGCGACGGCCATGCCGATCCGGTTCCCACTGTCCGTGCCTTTGCGGCAGCGGCGTCCCGTCACGGCGCTACCATCCGCGAGGATGTGACGGTCCGCGCAGTGACACGCTCCGGCTCCAGGGTCACCGGCATCGAGACGATGAGCGGTGAGCTGGTTTTGGCGGATCGCGTCGTCATCGCGAGCGGCATCCACGCGCCTGAATTGCTTCAGCAGCTCGGACTTGCATTGCCGCTGATGGTGAAGCTCGTTTGCGTGATGCAGAGCGTGCCTCTGCCGCCCCTGTTCGAGCAGGTTTTCGGTGTCGCGAACGCCGATGCCGCCGGCCGGCAGGAAGTCGACGGGCGTTTGCGCGTCACCACCGGTATCGGCGACTGGCCGCATGAGCCTCGCTCCTGGACGGCGGATGCCCTCGCGCCGCGCGCCTGCGATATCGCGACGCTGATCGCGCGGGTGACGCAGGTGCTGCCGGCGCTGGCCAATGCCGGGATCGCGCGGCTCTGGGGCGGGCTGATCGACCTGACGCCCGATGCGCTGCCGGCAATCGACGCCCATACCGGCATCCAGGGACTGATCATTGCCGCCGGCTTTTCCGGGCATGGGTTCGGCATCGGCCCGGTCACTGGCGAGATCCTGGCCGATCTCGCCCTGTCGCGGCAGCCGCGCTTCGAACTTGCGCCGTTCAGGCTGGATCGCTTTGCCGGCGTCGCAAGACGCGATGCTGAACTGACCCTGCACGGCTAGAGGACGCCCGACATGCTTGCCCCCGATGGACGCGTGATTCTGATTTCCGGCGCCAATCGCGGGATCGGCCGTGCCATCGCCGAGCTGCTCCATATGGAAGGCTACAGCCTGAGCCTGGGCGGGCGCGATCTCACCTCACTCAAGGCGATGAGTGCCGGCTGGGATGCCGCCCGCATCCACATCGCCCGCTACGATGCGCGCGACTGGGCCAGCCAGCGCGCCTGGGTCGATGCCGCCGCCGCCCGCTTCGGGCGGATCGACGGGCTCGTCAACAACGCCGGGATGCATAGCGCAATGACGCTGCGCATGCCGGATGAAGCGGAGCTCGACGCGATCTGGGCGGTGAACTGCAAAGGGCCGCTCAACCTGATCCATTGCGCCTTGTCGCATCTGGAGGCGAGCGGTGCGGGACGCATCGTCAATGTCTCTTCGATGTCGGGCAAGCGGGTGCGGAACGACCACATCGCCTACAACATGACCAAGCATGCGATGATCGCGCTGAACCATGCAGCGCGACGCATCGCCTGGGACAAGGGCGTTCGCGCGACCGCGCTTTGCCCCTCCTTTGTGCGGACCGACATGACCGCGGCAAGCACCGCGCTTGCGCCCGGCGCGATGACGCAGCCCGACGATCTGGCACGATTGATTGCCACCGTGATCGCGCTGCCCAACAATGCCGCCATTGCGGAGTTGCTGGTCAATTGCAGGCTGGAGGATACGCTCTAGGCGCAGGTTCCAAGACAGGGACAGGACGGGCCCAGGATCCCACGAGATCGCCGCCCTGCCTCGGTATCACCGGCGAGAAAGCCGGGATCTTCGACATCCAAGAAAAGCAGGGGAACAGCAATGAAACGAACCGGTTCAATTCTCGCAGCCATGCTGGCGAGCGCGCTGATGGCAAGTCCGGCGCTGGCCCAGAAGACGGTCCTGACCGTCGGCATGCAAAGCGCCGACGCGGGCGTGCTCGACCCGCATCTGAACTCCGGCACGCCCGGCAAGGCGATGCTGCAATGGATGTTCAACGGCCTGGTCCGCATCAAGCCGGGCGAGCTCTCGCCCGAATTCATGGAGCCCGATCTGGCGGAGAGCTGGACCGCCTCGGCCGACGGCAAGGAATGGACCTTCAAGCTGCGCCAGGGGGTGCAGTGCCACCATGGTTATGGCGAATTCACTTCGGAGGATGCGGTCTATTCGCTGAACCGCGCCGCGACCAAGGAAAGCTCGGCCTTTTCGTCGGATTACGGCGCTGTCGACAAGGTCGAAGCCCCCGACAAATACACGGTGAAGATCACGCTGAAGCAGGCGATCCCGAGCCTGCTCGGCATCGTCATGAACTACCATGGCGGCAACATGATCTGTAAGAAGGCGGCCGAGGAGCTGGGCAAGGACGGCTTCGCCAAGAAACCGGTCGGCACCGGGCCGTTCATGTTCTCCGAATATGTGCCGCAGCAATACGCCAAGCTTGTTGCCAACCCGAACTATTTCCGCGGCAAGCCGAAGCTGACCGAGATCCTCTACCGTTTCATCCCCTCCGATTCCTCGCGCGATCTTGCCTTTCAAGCCGGCGAACTCGACATGATGCTCGGCCGGCAGGAGCAGGCCTGGGTCGATCGCATGAACGCCTTGCCTGGCGTCAAGGTCGTGGCAATGGGTCCGGCCGAGATGTCGGTGCTGCACCTCAACACCAGCCAGCCGCCGCTCGACAATCTCAAGGTCCGGCAGGCGATCGCGCATGCCATCGACCGCAACGCGATCTGGCAGTTCCGCGGCAAGAACATTTCGCGGCCGAGCGTCTCGGTGGTGCCGTCCGGCTATCTCGGTACAGATGAGAAGGCTCCGCTGCTGCCCTTCGATCTCGCAAAGTCGAAGGCCCTGCTGGCCGAGGCCGGGTTCCCCAACGGCGTGACGATCAAGGCGATCAATACCACGCTGCCCTCGATGCTGAGCTTCACCGAGGCTGTGCAGGCGCTGCTGAAGCGAGCGGGCATCACCCTCGAGATCCAGCCGGTCGAGCATGCGACCTTCCACCAGCAGATCCGCCAGGACTTGTCGCAGGTCGTGCATTTCCAGGCCGCGCGCTTCCCGGTTGCAGACGTCTATCTCTCCCAGTTCTTCCACTCGCGCGCGATCGTGAAGACGCCGACGGCCGTGACGAATTTCTCGCATTGCAAGGTGGCAGATGCGGAGATCGACCAGGCCCGCTCCGAGACGGACAAGACCAAGCAGCTGGCGCTCTGGAAGACGGCGCAGGAGAAGATCATCGCGGAGGTTTGCGCGGTGCCGGTCAACGAGATGATGCAGCTCTGGGCCTACAAGGACAGCCTCGATCTTGGCTATGAGCTCAAGGCCTCGCTCAATCTCGGCCCGCCGGTCCTGGAAACCACGCGTTTCACCAAGTGAGCGTCCCGGTCCGGGGCAAGGGGTCACCGTCACCGAGTGCTTCGCACTCGGCGCTGGACCCAGGGGCTTCGGCCGGGATGACGAATGTGGTTCTGCGCGAGGCAATCCAGCCTCCCGCATCCGGGTCTTCCCTTGTGTCAGGCATGGCGGCAGCATGAGCGCCTTCCTCGTCAAACGCCTCGGCTTCGCGGTCGTCACGCTCTGGGCAGTGCTCTCCCTCGTCTTCGTCGTCGTTAGGATCGTGCCGGGCGATCCGGCGCAGGTCATCCTCGGCGATCAGGCGGATGCCACCGCAATTGCCGCGATGCGCACGCGGCTCGGGCTCGACGCGCCGATCGTCGAACAATACTGGACCTTCCTCTCCGGCGCCCTCAGGGGGGATTGGGGCGTCTCGCTCGTGACCGGCCGTCCGGTGATCCAGGAGATCCTCGCCGTCCTGCCCTGGACAATCGAGCTGACGATCGTTTCGATGGCGATCGGCATTGTCATCGGGGTGCCGCTCGGCGTCTGGGCGGCGATCAACCGCAACCGCATGCCCGACTATGTGACCCGAATCGTCTCGCTGCTCGGCCTGTCCTTCCCGCCCTTCGTCTCGGCGATCATCCTGCTGATCGTCTTCTCGATCATGCTGCGCTGGTTCCCGGTGATCAGCGCAGGGCAGGGCTCCGCCTCCGCCTGGTTCCAGGCGATGGCGCTGCCGGCGCTCAATCTCGGCCTGATCATGGCCGCCTACATCACGCGCGTCGCCCGCTCCGCGATGCTTGAAGTGATGCAGGAGGACTATGTCCGCAGCGCCCGTGCCAAGGGAGTCCCCTGGGGTGTCGTCGTCTGGCGCCATGCCCTGCGCAACGCACTGATCCCGATCATCACGATCGTCGGCCTCTACCTCGGCATCCTGATCGGTAATTCGGTACTGACCGAGATCGTCTTCAACCGGCCTGGTCTGGGCAAGCTCATCGTCGGGGCGCTGAACCAGCGCGACTACACGATGCTGCAGGGCATGATGGTGATCTACACGCTGATCGTCGTGTTGGTGAACATCGCGACCGACCTGACCTATGCCCTCGCCGACCCCAGGGTGAAGCTGTCATGAGCACCTCAGTCCACGATGCCGCGCCGGTGACCCCGCCGCGCTTGCGTTGGCTCAAGGCGACCATCAGCGCCTTCAACGCCAACAAGACCTCCTGGGTCGGCCTCGTCATCGTCGTTGCCGTGATCCTGGCTGCCCTGCTGGCGCCGGTGATCGCGCCGCATGATCCGCTGGAGCAGAACATCCTGTCGCGGCTGCAGCCGCCCCATGAGAACTACTATCTCGGGACCGACTATTTCGGGCGCGACATCCTCTCGCGCCTGCTCTACGGCGCCCGGATCTCGCTGGTGATCGGGATTGCGTCGACCGTCATCGCCATGCTCGCCGGTTCGCTGATCGGCATCCTCGCGGGCTGGTATGGCGGGCGCTTCGACGTGGTCGTGATGCAGGCAATGGATATCCTGCTCGCTTTCCCCTCGCTGATCCTCGGGCTAATCTTGGTCGCCATGCTCGGCCCCTCGATGGAGAACATCACCATCGCGATCGCGCTGACCTCGATCCCCTCCTTCGCGCGGATCGCCCGCGCGCCGACTATCTCGGTGAAGGAGCGTGACTATATCGAGGCCGGCCGCGCGCTCGCCTTCTCCGATGCGCGGATCATGACCAGGCATATCCTGCCCAATATTTTCCCGGAGATCCTGGTGATGGCCTCGCTCTGGCTCGCCAACGCCATCCGGACCGAAGCGTCGCTTGCCTTTATCGGGCTTGGCGTCAAACCGCCGACTGCTACCTGGGGCGGGATGATCCGCGAGGGCTTCGAGAACATCCTCGACAGCTATTGGCTGGTCCTGGCCCCGAGCCTCGCCATCCTGATCATCGTCTTCGCGCTCAATATCCTCGGGGACGGTCTGCGCGACGCCATCGATCCCAAGCTGAAGGGCGAGCGATGAGCGCACCTGTCCTTTCTGTCCAGAACCTGCAGACCGCCTTCCGCATCGGCGGGCAATGGCGCTGGGCCGTCGAAGATCTGAGCTTCGACGTGGCACCGGGCCAGACGGTTGCGATCGTCGGAGAATCCGGCTCCGGCAAGAGCGTCACCGCGCTCTCGATTATGCGCCTGGTCTCGGCTGCCAACGGCCGGATCGAAGGCCGGATCGCGCTCGAGGGGCGCGACCTGCTGGCGCTGCCGGAAGAGGAGATGCGCAAGGTTCGCGGCAATGATGTCGCGATGATCTTCCAGGAGCCGATGACGAGCCTGAATCCGGTGCTCACCGTCGGATTCCAGATTGCCGAGGCGCTGCGCTACCATCGCGGGCTCGACAGGGCGGCGGCCGAGGCCGAGGCGTTGCGGATGCTGGAGCGGGTGCGGATTCCCTCCGCGAAGGCCCGTTTCAGCAACTACCCGCACCAGCTCTCCGGTGGCATGCGCCAGCGCGTGATGATCGCGACGGCGCTCGCCTGCAAGCCAAAGCTCCTGATCGCCGACGAGCCGACGACAGCGCTCGACGTCACGATCCAGGCGCAGATCCTCGAGCTGATCAAGACGCTGCAGGATGAAGAGGGCATGTCTGTCCTCTTCATCACCCATGACATGGGTGTGGTCGCCGAGATTGCCGACCGCGTCGTGGTGATGTGGAAGGGGCGCAAGCTCGAGGACGCGCCCTCGGCTCAGGTCTTCAAGTCGCCCGTCCACGGCTACACCAAGGCGTTGCTCGCCGCCGTGCCCAGGCTCGGCGACATGCTGGGGCACGGCCTCCCGTTGCGCTTTCCCCGGATCGACCCGGACAATGGCGAGGTGCGTGGCCAGCCGGTCGAAGCCGCGGATACGGTCAAGGTAGATGAGGCTCCGCTGCTCGAGGTCTCAGGGCTGACGACGCGCTTCGGCATTCGCGGCGGCGTGCTCGGGCGGCTGCGTGGCCGGGTGCATGCGGTCGAGGGCGTCTCCTTCACCTTGCAACGTGGCGAAACGCTCGCGCTGGTCGGTGAATCCGGCTGTGGCAAATCGACGACCGGGCGCTCGATCCTGCGGCTGATCGAACCTTCGGCGGGCACGGTGCGCTTCGGTGGCCGCGATGTCACCAAGCTTGGCAAGGCCGATTTGCTCGATGTCCGCCGCAGCATGCAGATGATCTTCCAGGACCCCTTCGCCAGCCTGAACCCACGCAAGAGCGTCGGCAGCGCGCTGGCGGAGCCGATCCTGGTCCATGGCCTTGCCAAGGGCACTGAAGCGCAGGAGCGCGTCGCGGACCTCTTGCGCCGGGTCGGATTGACGCCCGAGATGGGGGTGCGCTTCCCGCATGAATTCTCCGGTGGTCAGCGCCAGCGCATCGCGATTGCACGCGCGCTGGCACTCTCGCCCAAGCTGGTGGTGGCGGATGAGGCGGTCTCGGCGCTCGACGTCTCGGTGAAGGCCCAGGTGCTCAACCTGATGCTCGACCTGCAGGCCGAGTTCGGCCTCGCCTACCTCTTCATTTCGCATGACATGGCCGTGGTCGAGCGCGTCAGCCACCGGGTCGCGGTGATGTATCTCGGCGAAATCGTCGAGCTCGGCCCACGTGAAGCGGTGTTCTCCGACCCGCAGCATCCCTACACTCGCAAGCTGCTCTCGGCGGTGCCGGTGCCGGATCCGACCCGGCGCAGCCTGCGCCGCGAACTCGCGGTGGACGAGATCCCAAGCCCGATCCGTGCCCTGGACTGGTCCGCGCCAAGACAAGCGCTGGTGGAGACGGCTCCCGGCCATTTCGTCAGGCAGGCATTGTGAAGCGATTCGCGCGCTTTCCGATCACGAGATCAAGACCACGTGAGATCAGGTCTTGGCGACCCGCAGCCAGCGGCTCTTTCACTTCGATTGCTCTAAGCCTGCCGGGGAGGCTGGGCTCGTTTCGCCTGACTCCGTAACCTGGCGCGTTTTCAAGAATCCGGTCTCGCTTTTCATAGGAGGCATTGCTGCGGTTATCCTCGAATTGGCCGAGCCATCCGTACGAGCGGGGGTATGGGGGCACAGCTCATTCCGCATCGACCCCGTGAAGCGCCAGAACAGGCGCGGCAGCGATGACGACGGTCTACGGTCCCCGCCAAGCGGCAGAAAACATGATCGCAGGTGTGGTCCGTGCTCACGATCGAGTGCAGGGTGTCACGTAACCATGCGGCGTAGGCCGCAGTACGGCTATTTCGGGTCGTCCGATCTTGTGAGCAGGTGAGGATTGGCTTTGTAGATTTCGGCGAGGCCTTTGAGCGTCTCGATGCCGAAGTCTGTGAACGCCATGACGCTGTCATCGCCTGGCCCATAGACCCAGACCACGCCGTCCTCCTGGTCCATTTCATTGGCCACGTCCCACAGCCAGTCCTCGTCCTCACCGAGCATTTCGGCGACGCGGGCAATGGTATGGACATGGTGGACCTTGTTAACCGGGGCCAATGTCAGGCCGCCGCCGCAGCGATGGCGGATGCTTTGGGCATCCAGTTCCAGGGCAGCAAGTCGTCGATCCGATGAGCTGGATGCGTGGCGATCCTGGCCAGAACGTCGGCGAGCCAGGCCTGAGGATCGACGTCGTTCATCTTGGCCGTGACGATGAGGCTGTACATGGCGGCAGCGCGTTGACCTCCCCGGTCTGACCCGCAGAACATCCATGATTTTCTTCCAAGAGCGATGCCGCGCAGCGCGCGCTCGGCTGCATTGTTCGACAAACACACCCGCCCGTCATCCAGGAACAGGGTGAAGGCTGCCCAGCGCTTGAGGATATAATCGATGGCCCTGGCGAGGTCGTGGCCGCGGGAGAGCTTGGCACGCTGTTCGCGCATGTAGACCGCAAGCGCATCGACAAGCGGCTTGCTCAGGTCCTGGCGAACTGTCCCGCGCTCCTGCGCACTCTTGCCGTTGATCGGCCGCTCGATCTCGAACAGGGCGTCGATGCGGCGCACGACCTCGACCGCAAGGGGAGAGAGGGCGATCGTCTTCTTGCCCGCAGCCTGCCGCCGGGCGTTCTCCTCAAGATCGGCCATGGCGAAGAACGGGCGCCTGGCGTGAACCCAGCACCCTGCTTCCAGGATCCGCCCGGGACTTCGCTCAGGCAGATAGAGCTGGCGATACCCATCGAAGGCGTCGGCCTGGAACAGCCCGGTATATCCGGCCAGATGGGTTTGGGGATGCTCGCCCTTGCGGTCGCGGGAGTAATAGAACATCGCCGCCGGCGGCGATGCCCCACCGAACGGCCTGTCATCGCGGACGTAGACCCAACATCGTCCAGTATCGGTCTTGCCTTTGGCCAGAACCGGCACGGTGGTGTCATCGCCATGCAGGCGTTCAGCCGCCATGACATGCGCTTCAACCCGCCTCAGAACCGGGTCGAGTGCCGCGCAGCCCGACCCCACGGCGTCGGCCATGGTCGAGAGGCTGACCGGTACGCCTTCCAGGGCATAGCGCTCGGCCTGTCGGTTCAAGGGCTGATGCTGGCCGAACTTCTCGAACAGGATCATCGCCAGCAGGTTGGCGCCGGCCCATCCCCTGGGGATCACGTGGAAGGGGGCCGGCGCCTGGCTGACCTTCTCGCAATCCCGGCAGGTGAACTTCTCCCGCACGGTTTCGATCACCTTCCATTGGCGGGGGACCGCTTCCAGAGTCCGGGTTACATCCTCGCCCAGCTTGCGCAGTCGGGTTCCGCCACAGCAGTCGCATGCCGTCGGAGGATCGATCACCACACGCTCGCGCGGCAGGTGATCGGGGAAGGTGTTCCGTTCGGGGCGCTTGCGGGTGAACCCTGCCACAACCGTGGCCTTGGCCACGGCAATTTCCGCAGCCAGCTCATCCTCGGTGGCACTCGCTTCCAGTTCCTCGAACTGCAGCGCCAACTGGTCGATGAGCCGTTGCGACCGTTCGGAGCGAGGGCCGTAGATCTGCCGCTCCAGCTTGGCGATCCGCAACTTTTGATGGGCGATCAAGGCCAGATCTTCGGACGCCTGCGCGCGCGCCACCGCCAGGTCCGCGGCCACGTCCCGCGTCTTCGCGCGCTCGATCGTCAGCGCCGCTTTCAGCGCGTTGATATCGTCCGGCAGGTCGGCAAGAGCGGCGTCCACGACAAGAAGTGAATCATGAATCCCACCCGCTGACTCCTAAAAAATGAAGCGTCCCGACCTTATCCGGCGCTGCTTGGCCGCCAGCTGTGCCGCGGGTTCCGCCAGTCGATACCGTCGAGCATATAGGCCAGCTGCGACGCCGAGATTGCGACCACGCCGTCGGCCGGCGACGGCCAGATAAAGCGGCCCTTCTCCAGCCGCTTCGCATAGAGCGACATGCCCAGGCCGTCGTGCCAAAGGATCTTGATCAGATCGCCCCTGGCGCCTCTGAAGACGTACAAATCGCCAGCGTGCGGGTCCCGGCCCAGCGCCTCCTGAACCTGAAGCGCCAGCCCCGTCATCCCCCGGCGCATGTCGGTCCGGCCGACCGACAACCACACCCGCAGGTTCGACGGAACCGGGATCATCGCCGCCCAATGACAGCGACCACGCGGGCCAAGGCTGCACCATCGACGCTCGCATCGACGAGGATGCGCACGTCGTCAATGATGATTTCCATACGTCCGGCTCCAGCCCAACAAGCCGACCGCTCCAGCGCCGCAGCCGCCTCCGGGACAATGATCGCCGCCGCGAAGCCTGGCTCGTCTATCTCCGATAGGCGGCCTGCACGGGCCAGCTTGCGCCAGGCGAAAAGCTGGCTGCTCGACAGTCCATGCCGCCGAGCCGTCGAAGATGCCGCTCGGTGACCAGAATAACTCTCCGCGACGATCCGGAGCTTCTCTTCCGGCGTCCACCGCCGCCGCGATCCCGTCGTGATCACTTCAAGCCGAGAGAGCTTCGGCATAGGCGTATGACTATCCATACGCCTATTTCTTCACTCAGCACGCGCCACCGCAAGGCGGCCCACGCCGAAGGGCTACCTTTGTCGCGCCGCTGACGCCCGAAGACTTCTCACGCGCTTTCACCGAAGGAGCCGAGCCGGCTCTACGGCGCCAAGGGAGTTCCCAGATCGCTTGAGGCGTGGCGCGTGATGCTTGCTGAGGTCGAGCCCACGCTGACGCACGCGGATGTCCTTGAAGAATTCCTGGATTTAATGATGCAAGCGCCGCTCATCCCGAGGCCCTTGCGTCCGATACAACACATCATGATCCGTGCCGCTTTCGAGCTTATTCCCTCGAAACTGCGCGAGACGCTGGAACTGGATCACCGTCGCCTCACACACCTCCAGCTTAGATTCGTTAAACTGGTAGGGCGAATTGCCGATCGAACCCCCATTACCGCTGCACCTCCCGTGCAGGCTTCCATTCGAATGGGCCGCGATCCTTTCTTCCTTTATCGCTAGGTGTGGGGCGTCAACAGATTGCCCTTTTCGGTTGGTCCTTGCTGTGTAGGGCCCTGGCTCCGATCTGGCGCAGGCCATCGCAGAAGGCGTGGGCTTTGAAGCAGGGGCCATGTCGGCCATGACGCATTCTCGCAAGCAACCGTGACGCCAAATCCAGCCGCTGGAGGCAACATGGACGCCACGTTTCCTATCCTCTTGTGCCCGGAATATTCGCTGCGGCATTCAGCTTCTGCGCCGTAATGACGACCTCAAGACGATTGCGGGCGTTCAGCTTCGCCATCAAATTGGTCATGTAGCCCTTGACGGTCTTATCGCTGAGCGAAAGCTCATGGGCGATCTCGCTGTTCTTCTTCCCGAGCAGGAGCAATTTTACAATCTGCTCCTCCCGAACGCTTAGTCTGTTGCTGATCGCCTTCTGTCGTTGCAGAGCCTTATCCTGCAAGGCACCAATTACCTTGGTTGCAAAGGCTGGTGTAACATACACATCGCCCTGCTGCGTCGCCCCTAGAGCCTGGAAGAGATCCTCTCCGGGGCTCCCCTTCAGGACATAGCCCCTGGCCCCCATATCCAAGGCCCTGATTGCATCATCCGCATTTGTCGAGGCTGTGAACACAATGATCTTCGTCTCGGGAGCGAACTTCAACGCATCTGAGATTGCCTGAAAAACATCTCCCGCCATGTTGAGATCGACAATCATCTGATCGGGGTGGTGGCTTTTGGCGATCAACACGATGTCGTCCGCGACATTTCCTGTCGCGGCGAGGGTGAAACCGCCCCAACGCTTCAGCAGCGCACCAATACCCTCCATCAGCAGTGGATGATCGTCGACGATAGCAATCAAACGCTCCGGCATGGTTTTAGAACCCCGTACTACCTCCCCAGGCCGACCCGGATGTTTGCGTAGCCACCGCTTTTTGTAAATGCTTCGAAAATCGAAATATCTCTAAAGGCATCACTTAGCATCAGATCTAACTCTAGGACATTCGTGTAATTCGCGTTTCCGGAGCCTGAGCGAATGGCGTCCAAGGCTCTCGATGTGAAGCCCCGAGCCGTTGAGTTCGTGTTTTGCCTGCTGCGGTCGAGTGTACCGTGCGAGTTTCCGGGCAGAAGCCTCTAGCGTGTCTCGGCTCAGCAGCCCGCCATACTTCGGACTGATCCCAAGGCAAATATGAACCGATCGCTGTATTGAATTTATGACCTAGGGACACGAGATGTATCGTAATCGTTCTTCGTTTTCGTAGTCACTCAGAACGCGAGTGGAGCGCTCAGAAATTTAGCGTGAAGGATACCAGACATGGATCAGGACACTGGAACTCCGAATTTCGTCGAATTAACATCGGATATTGTTTCGGCTTTCGTAAGTCACAATTCGGTGCCCGCAACTGAACTGCCGGACTTGATCGCGAAGGTCCACCAATCGCTAGGGAAGCTGGTGTCGCCTGAGGTTGCCGCTCCCGTTGAAGAGAAGCGCGAGCCCGCCGTTTCAATAAAGAAATCAATCGCGCCAGATTATCTGATCTGCCTGAATGATGGACGGAGGTTCAAGAGTCTCAAGCGTCATCTGCGGACGGCTTACAATCTTACTCCCGACGACTATCGGAAGATGTGGGGCCTTCCCCCGGACTATCCGATGGTAGCCCCAGCCTATGCCGAGGCTCGGTCGCAACTTGCCAAGAAGATGGGCCTTGGTCAGCAAAGGCGGATGCGCTCGCGGGCTGCATGATGGCCCTTAGAAATTGGACGATTCGTCAAAAGAAAATCCGCCCACTGATGTGGGCGGCTTGATATCTCAGACCTTAAGATTAGCCGCAGATTCTTTGCCACTGCGGCGGTCCGCTTCAACGTCATACGTAATCTTCTGACCTTCTGCTAACCCTCGAAGACCAGCCCGCTCCAAGGCCGTTGCATGGACGAAGACATCTTTACCTCCGACATCCGGCGTAATGAACCCATAACCCTTGGTTTCGTTATACCACTTGACCGTTCCAGTCGCCATATTGGTTTCCATAGCTTTAGTGACGCGTCCCACCAAAGCGTAGGGTAGAATCCGAATTATGCAAGGCGGCATTGTAAGAGACGGTCATCTCCTCCTCCGAATTGCTTCATCTAGCCGTGAACCGCGATTGCTATCGAAAGAACACGTTCGATGACCGCTCAGCCGCGAAATGAACATTGCATTTTGGGGAGAACATAGGTTAGGTACGCGGTTAAAGCAGGCTTTTATTTCAGGAAGAACCATGCGCGAAGAAAATGACAATGTAGTTGATCTAACGGTAATGGTTGTTTCGGCCTACGTCGCCCACAACAATGTTCCTCCCGCGGACCTTGTTGCGCTAATTTCGAGCACTCATTCCGCTCTCACGCAGCTCGGAGCCAAACCCGAAGCTCCGCCTGTACCTATCGCGCTTGTGCCGGCGGTTTCGATCAAGAAATCGGTCACGCCGGACGCCATCATCTGCCTCGAAGATGGCAAGGCATTTAAATCCCTCAGGCGCCATCTGGGCACGGCCTACAATCTCACGCCTGAACAGTACCGCGCAAAATGGGGGCTACCCTCCGACTATCCGATGGTCGCACCCAACTATTCGGAAGCTCGGGCGAAGCTCGCAAAGGCTTCTGGCTTGGGGCGCAAGGCCAAGCCGGTTCCGGCGGCCGCTCCCGAGAAGCCCGTGCGTGCGAAGCGAGCTACGCGCAAGAAGGTCGCTGGCTAAGCCCTGAGACCAATCCTGTGCCAACATGGCAATCGTATCGAGCGCCAACCAGGTCGCAAGAGACCGCTACGGTTCAGGACTTCAACTGAGCCGTAGTAGGAGGCAAGCAGGCCAGCTTCGCCGCGCCATCTCACAATCGCCGCGGACTATGCCGCTGGGCGCCCTGCAGGCTCCACGATGTCTGTTAGGGCGTCTCCGGCGGTTTCCGGGCTGTCCTTGAGCGCGCCGTCAGCAAGCGAGACCACGCCGACGAGCCGCTTGTTGCGATCGACAACGGGAAGGCGTCGGATTTGGTTGTCCCCCATATTGTGGATGACGTGGTCCATCTCCTCATCCTCGAAGCAGTATTTGACATCGCGCGTCATCACGTCGCGAACCAGGGCCAACCCATCACGCCCCTCGGCAAGAGCCCGCACAACAATATCGCGGTCGGTGATCGTGCCGACCAATCGATCGACGTCGCCGACGGGTAGGAAGCCAATATCCTCTTCGGCCATACGGCGAGATACCGCCTGCAAGGTCTCGTCCGGGCGGGCGATATGAGCCCCTCGGGTCATCGCTTCGGATACCTTCATATCAATGACTCCTCTCTTCGACGTGAGGGTTCAACGCTCCGGTGCCGGTACCGTTCCAGTTGACTTCGTCACCTGCGCCGGCGCGATCGTGCCGGCGGAATCCATGCCGCCGCTATCCTCGGCAACCGCCCCTATTCCTATTTCGGCCCCCTCGGAGACCTCGTCCGAAGGCCAACGCTGACCAATGTCAACGACCCGCGCGATCCTGATCGCCTGACTTCGTCTGGGGAAACCATGCACCGCGGCTCCCGCAACGAACTCGGACGCACGTGATGGGCACGAAGTTGTCGTGATCGAGAGATGCGAACTCGCCGAACCGCTCGGCGCCGGCGCCAGCGCAGCAAGCGAAACGGCAACTTCCACCGGCCTTGCCGCTAGGCAGCATCGAGGCATGCCACGCCATCCCTGAGCTTGGGGGAGTCCCTTTGCTGCATGTGACTTCCATCACAGTCACACTGCGGATCGTCGAATATCACGCCGGACAACGCTGTGGAGACAGATCGCTAAGGACCCAAGGTCAATCGGACATCACGCCATATCCGAACATCTTCACCGCGCTTTACCGCGACACCGGCCGACTGCGACGTCGCGTCAACCGAGGTACCAGCCATGCGCAAGACCGCGATCCTTCTCTATGGCCTCCTGTCATACGCGTTCTTCTTCCTGACCTTTGTTTATGCGATCGGTTTCGTCGGCGGGTTTCTTGTGCCGAAGGGTATCGACGACGGGCCGTCAACGCCGGCTGCGCAGGCACTCCTGGTCAACTTCGCATTGCTGTCGCTCTTTGCGATCCAGCATAGCGTCATGGCCCGTCCAGGGTTCAAGCGCTGGTGGCTCGGCTGGATCGATCCCACGTTGGAGCGGCCCACTTATGTGCTGCTCGCAACGGTGGCCCTTGCGCTCCTGCTGTGGCAATGGCGGCCCCTGCCGGAGAGCGTCTGGAGCGTGACCAATCCGACGCTGGCGGCCACTCTGATCGCGCTCTCCCAGTTCGGATGGCTGTTCGTCCTGCTCTCGACCTTCATGTTCAGTCATTTCGAGCTGTTTGGGCTGAAGCAGGTATTCGTGCGTTTCGCCGACCGTAGGATGCCGGAGGCCGAATTCAGGACGCCGGGTCTGTACAAGCTTGTTCGGCATCCGATCTATCTCGGCTTCATCATCGCCTTCTGGGCTACTCCCGTCATGAGCCAGGGCCATTTGCTCTTCGCGGCAGGGACGACGGCCTACATATTGGTTGGCATCATGCTGGAAGAGCGCGACCTGATCGCGTTGTTCGGCGACGACTACAGGCGCTACCGCGAGCGCGTCGCGATGCTCCTGCCGCTTTGGGGCCAAATCCGTTCGGCGCAACGCAATCCAGCATCGCCCCGCACAAATGACACGACGTGGTCGGCTCAGCCGCCCTCACGTTCGCCCTGATCATAGGCATCAATCCGGACGCCGGGTTTTCCGAGTGCCAGAAAGGAAACTCGCGATTTCAGCGGGTTTCTCAGGGAGTGTATAACGAGGGGTAATCGGGGTCTTTCCGCTTGGCAGCGGGTTTGACTCGGGAGATCATTGCAACGCGGCTTATGTTGCTTTGGGTCTGGGGAAAAATGAGCGTCACCGCCATGCTTTACGCCCTCATTGGGCTCTCGGCTCTCCTTGTCGTGGCTGTCTTCGTGCACACGAAGGATGACAGCCGGCGTCAACGCCGGCACTACGATCTGCGGCACCGCGGCACCTACGGTGCGTTTAGCCGAAGGATCCGCATTTGAGATTGGCGATCAGTGCCAGTTGTCGATGTCACGCTCGTGGGCGTCCTCGTCAACGCTGAGCCAGCACTCGGTCATCGGGACCCAGAAGCTCTCATAGGTAAACTCGAAGCCGACATTGGCTCTACGGCGTCTGATCCGGGCCGAACCTGGGGAGGTCGCCGGGAGGCCTTGGAGATGTGTCGGCTTAACCGCTACCCGGCTCCCGCTCGAAGCATTGCATGGCGAGGTCGTGGTCAAGCAAGGACAGGATCATGCCTTGCCCCTCCGAAAGATGTGCCTGGCTGCGTTGATCTCCGGTCCGTCCGTGGCGGCAATGACGAGGCGAAGGCTTTTCGTCGCGGAGAGCCTGGTGGGCGATCGCCGCGGCCTCACCTCATCAAGCGCCCGCACCATCCTGGCGTTGGCGGGCCCTGGCTGTCACACTCCAAGGATGCCGATGGTGCCGGGATCCGGAACAGCCTCGGCCATCGCGATGGCATCGCTCTCGATCGAGGTCGCGAGGCGGCAGTAATCGTCTAAGCTAAACATCACGCAGCGTTGATCCTGGGACCACCGGGTGATCACCTCCCAGACGACGTCGTACTCCTCGCAGAGGCCGCGAAATTGCAGGACTTGCATTTGCCCGAAGCGATTGCGGAACGCGGGAAGCCTAAGCATGAGACGGGCAAGCCCGCGTTCTTGAGCCGACATGGAACGCCCTCGTGAACCCACCAGAAGACATAGGTAAGGAACGCATCGGCTACGGCGGAAGGCAGGAACGACGTCGAGTATCACCATTTCGATGGCAAATACTGACACTGAATGCCAATTACCTCAAATGTACTTTGCAGTGCGACCCACAATTTGTGCGTTCGATGCGGCATCGTAGTTAAGCAGGATTTGCCGGGTTCGCAGAAAGCCCGTGTGCCGGGGCTTCGACGGTTCTCCTGACCAATCCAGTCGACTTAGAACTCTGGATATCGTCGCCTTGAGAAGGGCCTTTAAAGAGCGCCACGAGATGGAGCGCCCGAGGCGAGGTACGCGTCGCGTCCGCTTCCGACCGAGATTGGCTGCATCGGCCAGGGCCAGCATCGCAGTGACATTCCGCGGGGTGTCGCCTGTGCCGCCGTGTGGGAAGTAGTCGGCCACCCCCGTCCGCTACACTTCCCTCACGCTCGCGACCAGGAAGTTCGAGAGGGCGGTGTTGGAGGCGGGAGTGTCGGCGCGCAGGAACCTTCCAGCCTGGGCCTCAACAAGCGGGCGGGAGACGGCGATCGCATCGTCCTCGGCGCAGCGACGACCGGGCCGATAACGTGCCCTCGCCCGAACGGCCGACACATGGCGAAGGAGACGATCTCATCATTGCGGATGAGGACGTACCCCTGCAACGCCGACAGCAAGGTTCGCCGTGGATCGAAAGCCAGTACAAGTCGGTGAAGTTCGACTGACGCTGAAACAAAAGTCCGTTCCTCAACCGCATGCGTTGGAGGGTGATTTGAGTGCAACTGGCACCCCCAGTAGCGAATACATCACCATCCGCTCGGAGCCATGGCCGCACGTCCTCTCAGACATCGGCCTAAATGATTCAAAAGAACACGTGAGCACGGCGGGTGGCGGCCCCGACTTTGCGCGTTTCTCACCAGATGGAAGATTCCGCCCCGTCGGGGTGTCTCGCAACGACGGGGCGACAAGGTGCTTAATCAGTAGCGTCACTCTGTGGCGACGGCCGCCGACCCTATAACGCCAATCCAGTCGACCGAGAATCGCGAGATACGCTGTTCCAACAAGAAAATGCCGATCGCCTTGCCTGCGCATGACGAAAACTTCGGCTTGCTTGCGGCTGACGCTACGGGATCTTCTGCACCCGGCAGTGTCACCTTAGGGAAGGGTACCGGGGAGCCTTGGATCAGTGTCAGCTTATCCGCTACCCCGGCTCCTGCCGTCGAAGCGTGTCATGGCGAGGTCGTGCAATGCCGTTTGGTGATCTCGGTAGGCCGCCTGGTCAAGAGACAGGATCAAGCCTTGCCCGTCCGGAAGATCGCATGGCTGCGTTGATCTCCGGGCCGTCCGTGGCAGCAACAACGAAGCGAAGGCTTTCCGTCGCGGAGAGACTGGTGGGCGGCAAATGGGCAAGCGTCGCGGCCCTCACCTCATCAAGCGCCTGCGCCATCCTGGCGACGCGTTTCGAAAAGACGCCCAGACACTCCCTCGCCGTCGTCACAATCACCGCCATGGCCCTATGGATCAGGTAAGTGTCCACAAATCCTAGGGGAACGGGAGTAGCGAACGGGAGATTACGCCCGTACGAGGCCGCCAGTCGCCCATGTGCAGTTCAACCCGGGACAAGCCCCGCCTCTGCCAACCAAGATCACTGACCCGCACGCGTCGTTTGTGGTCACTCGGCGGGCGTAGCCTCCAGTTAATTACTCCCGCGGGCGCAACTCTTTTCGATAGTGATCGCGACGAAACGTTCGACATGGGGGCCGTTACGATGGATCAAAGCGAGTCGGCTGGCATTCGTCACCTTATGGACGGTCCAGTCGATCGAGCACCCCGCAGCCAGAAAGTTCTCGCTCGTTTAGCGCAGACGTGTCCGCGGCTAAAGCGGCCTTGTGGATTGAACCATCATCACCGGGCCAGGCAACCGCCGCTAAAGGTTTTCGATGAGTATTACCGCGCGAAGGCAGACGGCATGTGACTCGACTGAAGATAGGCAAGAAGAACATTCTCGTGAATAGCGGGCCGATATGGCAGCCGGCCGGTGTCGCCTTACGATTCACATCTACCTGCCGGCCTTGAAGACATGAAGCGCGCGATGCCAGCCAGTATTTATCTAATAGACGACATTTCCTTCAGAAACGCAATGATTCTCCTGCTCGAGTCCTCCGGATTTCGGACGAAGTCATACGGAACGGGAGCCGAGATCTTGAACCAGCTTCCCGATAACAAGACTGATGGCTGCATTCTGCTCGATGTGGAAATTCGGGACATCAGTGGTCCTGATCTGCAACTCCGCCTGAAGGAAGCCGGTTCACGATTGCCTGTTATTTTCCTGACGGGGCACGGCGACATTCCAACCAGCGTCCGCACGATCAAGGCCGGCGCGGAAGATTTCCTGACCAAACCGGTATCCAAGGCCGCGCTCTTCGATGCGATCGACCGGGCTCTAGCGCGGTGTCGCGCCGCCAGACACCATGACGATAGTGCTGTATCGCGAGCGGTCAAACTCAGCAGTCTCACCCCTCGGGAGCGCGAGGTCTTCGCTCATGTGGCGAGTGGCCGGATGAACAAGCAGATCGCCTACGCCCTCGGGACTACCATTCGTACCGTCAAGGCCCACCGAAAAAATGTGATGGATAAAATGGCCGCCCGCTCCATTGCCGAGCTTGTGCTCACCGCGGAGCAGCTTGGTCTCATCTCCTAGGAGCCCGTCCGAGTAACGATTTTGGGGCGATTATGACGGGAAGGCTGGGCGGGAGATTTCGGTGCCCGGTCGTCATCTTGAGGCTTTTGCAAGCTTCAGGAGGTTGTGAGCGGTACAGATCATTGCCCATTCGCCTCGGACCTGATCGAGACCGCGCAGGAGCAACTGCCGGAAGCCTCTGGCTTGCTTGATCTGCCCGAACACCGGCTCGACCACCTGCTTCCTGAGGCGGTAGCGGCTCCTG
>NZ_JBFUIY010000032.1:0-76056 GCF_056401655.1 Allobosea sp. P4_E12
CCAGGCCGCCCAGGCGGTGTTGGCGGACCGGGAGGCCCAGGCGGCGTTGGCCGGCCAGGCGCCCCGGGTGGCGTTGGCGGCATTGGCGGCCCCGGGCCGGCTGGTGGCGTCGGCGGTCCCGGAGGGCCCGGCGGCATCGGTGGCGTCGGCGGTCCAGGGGGCCCAGGCGGCGTTGGCGGCATCGGTGGCCCAGGAGGCCCGGGCGGCGTCGGTGGAGCATTGGGCGGTGCGGCGGCAGGCGCGATCGGCGGCGCGGCGGCTGGGATGATCGGCCAGCGTCCGTCCCAGCAACCCGCCCGTCCCGATGCGCGGCCCGGCCAGGATCGCCCCCAGGGCGGGGCCGGACAGGGGCGACCGCAGGCCGACGCAGGCCGACCCGCGACGCGACCATCGGGCCCCGAGCGGCCCTCGGCCCGGCCTCCGACGGCACAGGCGCGCCCTGCGGCGCCGCAGGGCGCGAGACCTCGCCCGACACCAAGCCGGACCGCCTTTGACGGCATCGATTCCGGACGCGGCGCGGCGGCCTATGGCAATCGCGGCGCAGCCAGCCGCGGGCAGATCAGCATGCCGGCGGGCCGCGGCGGTGGAGGCGGACAGATCGGCGGCGGAGGTCGCGGCGGCGGCGCTCACATCGGCGGCGGCGGCCGTGGCGGCGGTGGACATATCGGCGGCGGCGGTGGCCGCGGGGGCGGTGGTGGCGGTCGCGGTGGACGGCGCTGATTGGGGGACATGATCATGGCACATCACGCTCGGTTTTCAGTCCCGGTCTCGCTCGCTGTCCTGATGATGGCGGGCCCTGCCGCAGCCCAGCAGAGCTTCCCCTCACCCGATGCGGCGTCCGCTGCGCTGGTCGAGGCGGCGCGGGCGCGCGAGCCTGGCGTGCTCGATCGGATCTTCGGGCCGGGGGCCCGCGACGTGCTGAGCACGGGCGATGCCACGCTGGACCGCGAGCGACTCGACCGGTTCAACGAAGCTGCGGCGGAATCCGTCACGCTGACACCGCGCGGCGACGCCGCTCGGATCTTGACGCTAGGGAAGCGAAAATTCGAGTTCCCGATCCCGATCGTGCGGCGCGGCGAGGCCTGGATGTTCGATGTCGCGGCCGGTCGGGACGAGATCCTCAACCGCACCATCGGCGAGAACGAACTGCGCGCCATCGAGGCCTGCCAAGCCTATATCGGCGCCCAGCGCGAGTATTTCCGCACGGACCATGATGGCGACCAGGTGCGCGCATATGCCCAGAACCTGATCTCGACGCCCGGCACGCAGAACGGGCTGTACTGGCCGAGAACCGGGCAGGCCGATGTCAGCCCACTCGAGGGCGCCCTGAGCGAGGCCCTGCTGGATCGCGGAAACCGGACCTATGCCGGCTATCGCTTTCGCATCCTCAAGGCACAAGGACCCTGGGCACCTGGCGGCGCGCATTCCTATGTCGTCAACGGCAACATGATCGCTGGCTTCGGCCTCGTGGCCTGGCCGGCCGAATGGGGCAAGACCGGCGTCATGACCTTCATCTGCGGACATAACGGGGTCGTGCTGCAGAAAAATCTCGGCCCGAAGACCAGCGCGATGGCGGAACGCCTGCTGCGCTACGACCCCGACAGCAGCTGGGCCCCGGTCGAATAGGCGGGGGTGCGCCGGCAGCATGGCCGATATTGGCGAACGAACCAGCCGCGGCCGGTGGCCGCTGCATCGTCTCGACAACTCCAAGTAACCGGGGAGAAAGTGAGGGCCTGTTCCGCTGCTGTAACGATGAAGCCCCCGTGGTTCGCACCGGCCTCGCGCCGCGCACATCCAGGATTCGTCATGCATCGCTCGGTTGAACTGCCTGCCTTGATCCTGGCCGTGGCCTGGCTGGTCGTCCTCATTCGATCGCGAGGGCTCGCGCTGGCCGTCCAGCTGCTGATTGGCCTGATTTACCCGTTCCTGTGGTTCGCCTATGGGCTGATCGACGCGCCCCTGCCCATTCTCGTGCCATACGTCCTTGCGGCAGGGGCGGTGGTCTACACGCTTCGGGGCGATAGGGGCCCGCTCGTCTTGAAGTCGTCCTACGTGATGTCTGCGACACTCGGGGTGCTCACGGTCGCTCTCCTCGAATACTGGCAGCACCTGCCAGCAGGCTAGTGGACGTCACCGCGAGACGACTTGCGGTAGCGCCTGCGCCTTTGGCCCCCGAGTGGATTGCGCGCGCTGGAGCGGTTCCCGCGAGCCATGGAGTTCCCGTTCTGCCACCGGTGCCGTGGCCCCGAGAATGAACAGCCTGGTGCCGAGGTTCCGATCCCTCCTGCCGTGCCGTCGTTCCCGGGCACCGGATCAACTGGAGAGACGAGGGCGCCCCTTGAAATTGGCGATCAGCTCGGCGAGCGGGATCAGCCGATGCGAAACCATACCGCCAACTGGGGCGGAAGGGCTCGTGAATATCGCAAAGCCAGTGGCCTGAACAACCGGGGCAAGCTCCGGCAGCGAGAAGGCCATCTTCATCAGCTCGAACGTCTCGCCGGCATCGGCGACGCGCCCAATATGCAGCCGCACGGCTTCCGCCGTCTCTTGGGGCGATGCGCGAAGCAATTGCCCAAAGGCATCCGCCGCGGCCCAGACAGCGGCGTAGAATGCCAGCGTGTTGTCGAACATGCGGCGGGCATCGCCATGACCAGACGCGGCGCTGATTTCAGCGGCGGAGTGGAGCATGCTGATGAAGGCTTCCAGCCGGCCAGCAATCTTGGTCGCCTTCGACCGACGGGAAAACTCGTTGAACATCGTCGCGTCCATCGTTTGGGCTGAGGACGCGATCATCCGCGCAGGCGAAATCGGACAGACCGCAGCGTAAATTTTCATTGTCGAAGCTGCGCTAACACAGCGCTTCGCGCTGCAATTTGCGCCTTCACGCCAATAAATTGCTATTCTCGGCCAAGTGCCGACAGCGCTTGCCCACCAGCATCGCAAGGTCAGCCGCAAGCGTTCTGCCCGCGAACCTGCAGGCATGTCCGGCGGCCATGCGAATACCTGAATCAGCAGAGTCCCTTACGCGCGATATCTCAACGTCCACAATAAGGTGAGAACCGCTCTCGCGACCAAATTATGGGTCTTCCCTGCCAAGGTTTCGTCCTGTCGGGCCGCGATCTGTCTGACCATCATCTGCGTCCACAACAGGTCTCGGCCAAGACGATTGAGGAATGGCCCGCACTGTTCCACTCTCGTTGACGGGGGGATGGGCGGCGATGCTGGATGCGAACGAATTTGGGGATGCGGTCGCCATGCTCTACGAGGCCGCCGCCGTTCCGGAGGTCTGGCCGACGGCGATCGCGCGGTTGGCGGAGATCGCCGGCTGTACCGGGGGGCTACTCTGCGTGCATTCCCGACAGGGCACGAAATGGGTCGCGTCGAGGGAGTTTTCGCCGGTCCTCCAGCGCTTCCTGGATCAGGGCTGGATGGACCGGAACGCCCGCATGGCCGGTCTTCTGGCGCATGGCGGGACCGGGTTCGTGACCGATCACGACCTCTTCACAGAAGACGAGCTGGCCGAGACCGCGCTCTACCGCGATTTCCTGCGGCCCGAGGGCTATGGCTGGGGCACGGCAACGAATGTGCGTTCGTCCTCGGGCGAGACCATCGTCTTCACACTGGAGCGCAAATTCGAGCTGGGTCCGGTCTCCCGTCGCGAGACAGAACTGCTCGACAGCGTCCGCCCGCACCTCGCGCGGGCCGCGGTTCTGGCCTCGAAGCTGTAGATGCAACGCGCTCAGGTCAGCCTCGATTCCTTCGGGAAGGCCGGTTCTCCGGCTGCCCTGGTCGGCACCGGCGGCGCGCTCTGCGCGGCCAATCCGGGCTTCGAGGCGCTGATCGGGCAGATCGTCGTCAGGGCAAGGGACAAGATCGCGCTTGAGGATCCCCGTGCGAACGCGCTGCTGCAAAAGGCGCTGGCCGATCTCGGGCAGGACCGGGTTGGCGATACCCGCTCGATCCCGGTGCCCTGCCGGGGGGATCGCCCCGCGTTCATCGTCCATGTGCTGCCGGTTCGCCGCCAGGCGCGGGATATCTTCTCGCGCGCCCAGGCCCTGCTCGTCATCACGACAACGGCCCGAAGCCTGCGGATCGAAGCCTTGCTGCTGTGTGAGCTCTACGATCTGACCCGGGCGGAGGCAGCCATCGCCGGCGGGCTCCTGGAGGGCAGCACGGTCGAGCAGCTCGCACTGTCGCGCGGGGTCGGCCGGGAGACGGTTCGCGGCCAGGTCAAGGCAGTGCTCGCGAAAACCGGCAGCCGCTCGCGGGCCGACTTCATCAGGCGGCTGGCTCCGTTGACGCTGTCGGCCTGAGCAGCGGGCCAAGGCGGGCATCACCAAGCCGGGCGGCGCCGGGCTTTCGGTCGGGCCGCCCTGCCCCCGCCTCCTGAGTTGGGAGTGAGCAACAGCCTGTCGGAGGCCGGGATGGCTTGGTCGGAGACGGTGCAGAGGGCCGCGCGATCGGCGGCCCTCCTCTTGTTCACCTTGAGCTTCCGGCCAGGGCCGATATCCCCGGGATCATTCTCGCGGGCTGTTGGCCAGGCGTCCGGTGTCCGGCCGGTCCAGATCGAGATGCCGGGTTTCCGGGATCAGGAAGCCGGTCAGCAAGGTGATCGCGGACACGACCATGAGATAGACGAGGAACAGCGAATGCTGGCCCTGCTGGGCGAGATAGGTGTTCACATAGGGCGCGGTGCCGCCAAAGATCGCGGTCGCCAATGAGAGCGGCCCGCTCACCCCGGTCGCCCGGATCTCGGTGGGAAACACCTCGGCCCAGACCGCCGTGTTCACCCCGAACAGGCAGGCCAGGATCAGCAGCGCCGCGATCATCGCCGAGAGCAGTCCGCTGAACTGGTTGGTGATCATGCCGTCCAGGGTGAAGGTCAGGGCGATGAAGCCAAGCCCGAACAGGATGATGAAGGGCCGCCGTCCGAACCGGTCGGCGAGCCAGCCGACCAGCGGGATCGCGGCGAAGAAGACCGCTTGCGCGATGAGGCTCGCCGTCAGTGCAGACTTTGCGTCGAGGCCACGGCTGATCTGGGCGAAGGTCGGGCTGTAGATCAGCCAGGTGTAGAACATGATCGAGCCGCCGGCGGAGAGGCCGAAGACCACGGCGACGCCGCGCCAGTTCCGTGCAAGCGGGGCCAGGCCCGTCGTCTTGGCGGCCTGCTTCTGCTTCTTCTCGAAGCTGGCCGTTTCCGTGAGCTTGCGCCTGAGGTACAGGCCGTAGAGCCCGAGCAGCCCCCCCATCGCGAAGGGGATGCGCCAGCCCCAGCCTTCCAGGGCCGCCCGTTCGAGATTGGCATTGAGCAGGAGACCGGTGCAGGTCGCGATCATCGTGCCGAGCACGACGCTCATCCACGACGTGCTGCCATAGAGCGCGCGCCGGTGCGACGGTGCGCGCTCGACGAGATAGGTCACCGATGTGCCCATCTCGCCGCCATGGGCGATGCCCTGGGCGAGGCGTGCAACCAGCAGGACGACGGAGGCAAACAGGCCGGCCGAGGCATAAGTCGGGGCGCAGGCGATGACCACGCTGCCGCCGGCCGTCACCAGCATGGCGAGCGTCAGGCTGCGCTTGCGGCCGACGCGGTCGGCGTAGAGCCCGAAGATCAGGCCACCCAGCGGCCTGGTCAGGAAACCGGCCGCGAATACGGCCAGAGCCGCCAGCAACGCGGCCGATTTATCGTTCGACGGAAAGAACTGAAGCGCGAAATAGGGAGCGAAGATCGTATAGATCGCCCAATCGAACCATTCCAGCGTATTTCCGAAATTGACTGCGATCAGATCCTTGATGCGACGTGAAGTCGGGGCGCGATCCGCCAGGGATAGCTCGGCCGTTGACATGGAATTCCCCTCTTATTGCTTGGTTCTTCGGTTCAAAAATCGGTGAAACCGTCAGCGCAAGGTGGAGCGCCCTTCCAGCCCTTGCCGCGCGTCTCCGTCCGCGCCCGGAACCCGCATCTCGAAGATGTCCTTGACCACCGTGTAGTCAAAATAGCCGAGGCGAGCGATCGGCTTGATCTTCTCGATGTCGAGCTTTCCGCTCGGCAAGATGACGGCGTCATCGATATGGATCTTCTCGACCTGGGCGAAGACGATATCGATGGAGCCGACGGGAGAATTGCCTTTGATCCGGTGAGTGCTGACATATCTGCACTCGAACTTGACCGGGCTTTCCCTGACCATCGGAATGCGGGCGTTATCGGCGTATTCCCGGGTGACGTTCAGGCGATCGAATTCGCTCTCATGCGCGGGCAAGGCCATCGCGCTGATGTTCACGGCCTCGCGCAGGTCGAAGGTCGCCATGTTCCAGACGAACCAGCCCGTCTCCTCGGCATTGAGGACCGTGTCCTTGCGGCGACCGTCTGGATACTGGTTCGCCGAGAACATCACCATCGGCGGGTCGAAGGTGAGGTTCTGCCACTGGCTGTAGGGCGCGATGTTCTCGACGCCGGCTGCGCTGACGCTCGACAGCCAGCCGATCGGCCGCGGCACCGTGCAGCTCTTGAAGGGCGAAAACGGCAAGGGACTGGGCTCGAGATGGGGGGCGTATTTCAAGGATCATTCCTCCGGCGGCGTCATTGAACATCGATAATATGCAACCGATATATCGGATGAATAATGGTTTGGAAAGCCGGCGCGGATGAGGTAGGCGGAATCGAACGCCGCTGCGGATCTGCGCAGCGAGACAGCACGGCGCGGAAGGGTGAGATGAACCAGTCGGAAGAAGCCGTCGCCGTGCTGCAACGCCTGATCGTCCGGGGCGAATTGAAGCCCGGCTCGATGGTCTCGGAACGTCATCTGATGGAGTTGACCGGGCTCGGCCGGACGCCGGTGCGGGAGGCGATCCAGCGCCTCGCCCTCAGCTACATGGTGCGGATCCACCCCAACAAAGGCATCGAAATCCCCGGCATCTCGATCGAGGATCAACTCAGCGGCCTGGAGGTGCGGCGCGCCAACGAGCTGCTCGCGGTGGAGCTTGCCTGCGCCCGCGCAACGCAGAAGGACATTGCTGCGATTGAAAAGCTGGCGGCCGTGCTTGATGGCGAATTCACGCTGCACGACTATTCAGAAACGGTCGGGCAGACTCACGCGCTGATCATCGAGGCGGCGCATAATCCCTATCTCGCGGCCCTGATGACGCCGCTGCAGTCCCTGTCGCGGCGCTTCTGGGTCATGCATGTGCGCGACGAGCAGCAGGAGATCGCGCGCGGCAAGCGGCTCCACCAGCAGATCCTCAAGGGCATCGCCAGCAGGGATGTGGCCGCAGCCAGCGCGGCGTCGCTGACGCTCAACGCCTACCTCGTGGAATTCGCCCTGGCCGTCGTCGGACGGATGGCAACGCCACGATAGGCCCGGCGAACCAAGGGAAGGCCGGCGAGGGTCAAGACGGTCATGGCCAGACAGAATGTCCGTGCGCCGCGCTCCACCGTCCGCGCGGAGCGAGAGCGTGAATTCCCAACTCGGCTTACGGCGTTGGCGTCCATACGCCGGTTCGGTGCAGTCGGGATGAGGAGCGGAGTTCTAGCGCTTTGCCGTCGTGATCGGTCCCAGTGCGAGAATGCTGTCATAGAGCGCGAGCGCTTCGTCGACGCGACCGGCATAGCAGACCGAGCGCGCGCGGAGCTGCGTCTCAGCTGCGTCATGCAGCCGCTCCGACGGCAGGATCGCGGCCTCGCCATGATCCTCGATCAGGGTGATGGTCGTGATCTCCTTCGCGGCGCATTCGCGGGCAAACCCTGGCTGGCCCTGCGCCATTGCACCCGGCACCATCACCAGGTGGACGCCCAGGACAGATGCGGCAAAGACACGGCAAATTCCGGTGATCGGGCCAGCGGCTCTCGAAGCAGCCATCACGTCTCTCCTCGTCCTGCGTGCAGGGAGCAACCATCCGAAGCTGTGGGAGGCTGCCAACTCCGGCCCGGTTTCGGACCGATGCACAATGCTAGGCAAACGCTTCGCATCCGCATCATCGAAACCGATGAGGCCAGCGACCGGATCATGGCCGAGAGCGGATAGGGCTCATATTCCTGTCCCCGCACCGAAGTGCGGGCCGAGGAGGCGTACAAGCCCGCCCGAACGTGTTCAGGCTCTTAGAGCAGGCCCCTGCGAGGCACGAACCGGCGGCGTCGAGTTGTGCAGCAACTGCAGGAGCTTGCCCTGTCGGGAGGTGCCGGTCTTGGCGAAGATATGCTGCAGATGGGTGCGAAGGGTCGGCTCGCTTATGCCCAACATATCGGCCGCTTCCTTGCCGCCCAATCCCTCGGCCAGCGCCAGCAGCACGCGCAGTTCGCCACCGGTGAGCCCATGCAGCCTGGCAAAGGCCTCGCCCGGCATCAGCGGCGCCTGGGCAGGGTCCTGCATGAACACGGCGCAGGATGCGGCAAAGGGGGCAACCGTGCTGCGGCGCTGCCCGGACGCGACTGGAAGGAAGGTTGCGACATAGCCGGTGCCCCCGGCATCCGGCAGGGCCAGCGAATGCGTGTTCGTGTCAATCGCGATGTCGTCGCGCCCGGCCTGGTCGATGGCCCGCGAGAGGCTGGCGCGCGCCGCCGGATCCGTGGGGGAAAGCCGGTTGTTCACGAGCCGGATCGAGCCACCGGTTCTGACCTGGCGCTCGGCGGCCGCATTCATATAGACGACGCGGCCATCGCGGGCGGTGAGGTAAACACCTGCAGCAAGCGCATCGAGCGTCCGTTCCAGCATCTCCGATTTCAGCACCCTGATATCCAGCGCATCGGAGATGGCGAGCGCGCGGCAGACATGCGGCGCGAGCAGCTTGAAGAGGTCGATATCAAACTTCTGATAATACTCGATCTTTTCGCCGCGAGAGGCGTGCAGCGAGGCCATGCGGCCACCGGTCCGCAGGGCCGGAAACCAGATGATGTCCTGCACGCCGAAGGGCTTCAGCACATCGCTGAAGAACCTGCTCTCGACCAGTTCGGAGTGATTCATCGAGAGCGCGCTGACATCGCCGAGATTCGCGACGACATCGGCAGCGGCCATAGGACTTTTCGCATAATGCGTTCCGAGCTGCACCAGGAACTCCGGCGGATACCCGAAGACGAAGAGCTGGTCGTTCAGCACCTGCCGGAGATCGTGGACGCAGATTCCACCTGCCGTGCTTTCGCAGAGGGCGGCAATGCTTCGGCAGGTGTCGGGCCAATGTTGGGGGTCGAGCGCACAATCATAGATTCTACCGATTGTGTCGGATAACGCCTGGGCCGAGGCTCCGTCGAGATCAGCCATGTGCAATCCCCAGCCCGTCAGTTGCCGCGAGTACCTGCTGTTATTGTCGTCAGTGGGAAAATGCTGCACCACACTGAAGAATGACGCAACCGGATTGACTCGAAATACTCGATCCCTGTGCTTTCTTCCAAGTAATATGACGCAAGGTTAATCATCGCTTCCGTCGCTCGTTCCTGTCGCTCCAGCGCGCGGAATGAAAGTTCGCAGTTTCGGCGAAACCCTGCACCAGCACTCAGGATCCGACGCGCGGCGCGAGATCCAATGCGGTGTCAGACCGTTTCATGCTAGCGCGCCCGGATGAGGTCAGCGGCAGGCGGAGCAGCAAGCAGGCTCATTGGTTCCGACGATGTGCCAGCTTCAGTCGGATGCGTAGCATCGCGCCTCACCACGCTCCGACATCGCCACTCCAGGAGGCTACCATGCTCGCTTCGGCTCCTGCGCTCCCGCTGGCTACAGACTGCCCCCTCGAAATCCCCCGGCTGCAGCCTGTCCCGCCGCCGGTCCACCAGCCTTCTGACCTCTGCGGCACTGCGGCAACCACGAAGGCGGGGCCTGCCGCGGCCCCGCTGCAGGTCACGCCGGAGCTCATGGAATTCTACCGGAACCGCGCTCATGATCTACGGGCCGAGGCGATCCGGAACGCGGAAAGCAGTGTCTGGTCCTTCCTCACGAGGATCGTTGGGCCGCGCTGACGGCACGTGGCGATGAGGTCCGGGATCCATCGCGAGCCGATGGGCCGCCCCTTGCGGCCCTCCGGGGAGCCGGAACCTGTCCGCTGCAGACCTGGCTCGCGAGCGTGGCGGCACCCCCTGCCCTAGATTGGCGCCGCCTTCGGCGGCGGAACATGATCACGCCCTGCGCCAGGCGAGCCACGCGCTCCAGAGCAGGCTCGAGAAGAAGCCTTCGGGCCGCTCGAAGCCGGCGCGATCGAGCAGTTCATGACAATCGGCCCTTGGCTCACCGCATGCGAAATCGCGCATCGGGCACCCTGCTCACGCAGCCTTGCGCGAGACTCTGCCCTGCAGGGACAGCGGCTGCGATGATGGGCCGATGACGTCTTCGGTCAGCCTGCCGCATTCCACCATGATCCCCTCGCCGAGATCGGCGAGCGCCATGCTGTCGTCGATCAGCTTTTCGGACAGGCTCATCGCGGCCTCGATCTGGCCGGCCTGGAACGCCATGAGGCCGTCCGCGTCCTTGATCTCGGCGGCTGCGCTCAGCCGCGCGAAGCCCAGGTCCATGCAGCTCCGCAGCATCCTCATCTGCAGCACGCCAAGCTTCTGGGCGGCGTCCAGGGCGAGCCTGTTCGTCTCGACTGCGACAGTCAGAGAATTTTGCAATGGGTCCATCAGGGTGTTCGAGAGCTCAGGCATGGTCGCGTCTCCCTTGCTGTGATGGTGGGACGACAGCGCCTGGAAGGTGGCCGCGCTCGGGCCGCTTTCGGGCCGTCTTAGCCAAGATCGGATCGTCCCATCGCGGCGACCGTGAACAGCGCGGCCGATATCCGCGAACGAACCAACCGCGGCCCGCCGCAGTCTGGGATGAGGCTGCGCCGCATGCCGGGATGATGCCCGCGTTGTGCTCGTGGATGATGGCGGTTTCCTGACGGGAGAGTTCGTCGCCCCGCGCAAGCCGCGGGACCGCGTTGCCCGTTGACGAAGTCGTGACCCCGGCCAGGAGCCCGGCAGCCTCAACGCCGCTTGCGCCGCGCAGGGGCAGGTTCAAGATGAGATAGAGGCTTGGCTGGCTCCGTCACCGGAATGCAGGTCCGCGACGGGTTCGCTACGTGAGTTCCGTCGTTGTGTCTGAGGGAGCGTCGCATGCTTGTGAGACATCACGTCAGGGCTGTCTGGCTGCGTATCGGGGTCGTGCTGGCACTCGCTGCACTCTTTGTCGCCCCGATGGCGTTCAAATAGCAGCGCGAGACGGCGCCGAGCCGGGGAGCGGGATCCGGCCGCCCGGTTTGCGCCCGCGACAGCCGGCGGCTCAAGTCACACGCTCGCAGGGCAGGCTAAAACGTGAGTCCGCCGAAGAGCTTGCGCGCAATGACTCAACGTCCACAATAAGATGAAGAGGGCCCCGCGACCGGACTGCGAACAGTCCTGGCCCGGCGACCGGCCAGGCAATCATGTGCTCCGGGCAGCCTGGCGCCCGACGATCCATGGGAGGGTTTCGCGCCGGTCGACCGTGGAGCCTTCCGCCGCGACCAGTCGATTTACAGGCCGGGCGCTCCGCCCATAATCACCGCAGATGTGCCGATCTGTCTTCGGGCAGGATACGATATCGGCTCCGATGATCCAGCGAGGCGACGCGCGGAATGGAACATCTGTTTTCGGCCGTCGAGCCCTATATTCACGAATATGGCGCTGTCGCCATCTTCGTGATCCTGTTTCTGGAGTCGCTCGGGGCACCTTTGCCGGGAGAATCCGCGCTGATCTTCGCCGGCGTACTCGCGTCCCGCGGCGAGCTGTCCTTGTCCGCCGTCCTCTTCAACGCCTGGGTGGGAGCTGTCCTCGGCGACAATGTCGGCTACCTGATCGGCCGGACCTTCGGCCGAGCCGTCATCCTCAAGCATGGATCGCGGATCGGATTGACACCTGAGCGCTTCAATCACGTCGAAGCGGTCTTTGCACGTTATGGTCCAGCGACGGTGGCCGCGGCGCGGTTCGTCAACATCCTTCGGCAGCTCAATGGCATCGCCGCCGGCACGACCGGAATGGATTGGCGGCGCTTCCTGCTTTTCAACGCGCTCGGCGGCGCGCTGTGGGTTGCCGTCTGGGGTGCCGGCGCCTTCTATTTCGGCACGCATATGTCCGGGATCGCGACCTACATCCCGCGATGGGGTCATGTTGGGATAAGGGTGCTCCCGCTCGTCCTGGCAGCCATCGGCGCGATCGTGCTCCTCGTCTGGCTTTGGCGCAGCCGCAAGCAACAAGGCTCGCCGCAATAGAGGTCCGAAAAGAAAACCGAGGAGCTTTCGCGCTCCGGGATGACTGAGCCCTTCCTTGGTTTAGTCAGGGCCCCTCGTAATAGGTCGCGTCGTCCTGCAGGATTTCGGGCCTTGGCGAAGTTCCGGTCTCCTTCTTCGTGCCCGGCAGGACTTCGAACCAATTGTCGAACTTGACCATTGTCGAACCGAGCTGCGCGAGCACGGCGGGATTTCCTGCCATCCTGGCCCTTCCGGCCGAGACCTTGTCGGCCAGCTTCGCCGTGCCGATCATCACGTCCTCCAGCTCGCGGCGGTCGATCGTGATCGTCAGATCTGCATCCGCGGCCTGATAGCCGGCGATCGTCGTCAGCGTCGCATTGCTCATCTCGACCACAAACCGCTCGCCATTGTCCGGCGTCGAGATATTGATCTTGAACTTCATGCCGTCGGCCTTGCGGCTGTCCATCTGGACCCCGAGGTAATTCAGGAACAGCTCGGTGGTGGTGCCGCGTACGAAGTCGGGGCTGCCCGCCTTTGCCGCCTTCACCGCGATGACGCCATCGCGCAGTTCCTTGGCGCCGGACAGGAAGCTGTTCCGCAGGCTCGGGCTCTCGAACTGGTAGCCCATCTGCTCGAACGTGTCGGCGAGGAGGTTCTTTGCGTCCTGGTTGCCCGGTTCCGCGTAGACCAGCTTGTTGATAATCTCGGTTGCGTGGCGGTATTTGCCCTGGTCGTAGAGCTCGCGGCCCTTCGCCATCACCTTTGAGGCGCCGCCCATCATCTCCACGTAAAGCGGCGCGGAGTCTTCCGGCGACAGCGGGACGAGTGTTGCCGGGTTCAGATCCCAGAATCCAAGGTAACGCTGGATCACGGCTCGGCTGTTATGCAGGTAGGAGCCGTGATAGCCGCGGTCGTACCATTGCTGCAGCAGGCTTTTGGGCGGCTCATAGACATTGTGGATCTGGTTGATCGTCACCCCGGAATTCGCCAGATGCAGGACCTGGTTGTTCAGGTTTGCATACATGTCGCGTTGCCCGCGCATCACCTCGCCAATCCGCGCCTTTCCCCATCGCGGCCAGCTATGCGATGCGAACATCACCTCCGCCTGATCGCCAAACCGGTACAGCGCGTCGTTGATATATTGCGACCACGCGAGCGCATCGCGCACCGGCGCGCCCCGCAAGGTGAGGACATTGTGCTGTCCGGCGACGATGTTCTCGGCGGCCCAGAATGCCTTGAGGTCCGGAAACCAGGTGTTCATCTCCGCCGGCGCTTCCGTGCCGGGTGTGTTCTGAAAGACCATCCGCACGCCGTCGATGGTCAGTTCCTCGATGGGCAACTCAATGCTCCGGGTCGGGGGCAGGATGCCAACATCCCCGCTGGCGACACCCTTGCCGATCGATGAATCCACATGGCCGTAGGGGCTCTGGGACAGGACGTCGCCGTAGGTATAGCTCTTGCGGCGGGTCATCGCGTTGCCGGCGTAGAGATTCTCGGAGATGGCCTCGTTGATGAAGCCCTTGGGCGCAAGGATCTGGACCTTCCCTGCGGCCAGAGCGGCATCGTCCACGACACCGCGGATCCCGCCGAAATGGTCACCGTGGGAATGGGAGATGATCACCGCCACGACAGGGCGTTCGCCGAGCCTCTCGTTGATGAATTTCAGCGCGGCCCGTGACGTTTCCTTGACCGTCAGGGGGTCGATCACGATCCAGCCCGTATTCCCTCGGATGAAGGAGACGTTGGCGAGGTCGAAGCCACGGACCTGATAGATGCCAGGCACAACTTCAAACAGGCCATACTCCATGTTGAGCAGGGCCTGGCGCTGCAGTGACGGATGGATGCTGTCAAAGTCCTTCCCGTTCAGGAGGAAGTTCCAGTTATCAATGTTCCAGGCCACGTCGCCCTTGTCATTCATGATCTTGCGATAGGGCGGCGAGGCGATGAAGCCGCGCTTCGCTTCCTGGAAGTCCTGCTTGTCGGCAAGGGGCAATATCCGCCTCTGCTGTTCCTGCGCTTCGATCGTGAATCGCGAAGGCATGTTCCCCTTCGGATGGAAATGCTGCTGCTCCTGCGCGACCGAGGCATCACCAAATGCTCCCGCGACGACTGCGCCAAGCACAAGCGCCAGAATTCTCAACGAGCCGCTCATTTTCTAGCCCTTTGTATTGGCCGAATGAAGCATCAGACGCGGGGGACGAGATTTCGACGAGGCGGGTCTACGGCGTGCCGGCAGGATGAGAGCTTGCTCCTCGGCGCGGCGGCCGGATGCGGCCCGCACCTGCTTTGCCGGCATCACTTGACACGCCGGGTCGATCTCTGGCCGAGGACCGTCTCGACGCGAAGGGAACGACCCTGAGCAGTTTGCGCTTGCCCCACCGGCCCGGCGCACCACGGGGATCTAGTAGCAGGCCGGATAGGGATAGTACCCGCACTGACCATAGCCGTAGCCATATGGCCGCGTCGCAGCGAGTCCGGCAGCCGCACCCAGCGCCGCCCCACTGGCATACCAAGCGCCATTATAGACCGGCGCATGCCAGTAGGCGCCGCCAACCCGGGCTCGATCATAGGCGCCCCAGCGGTCATAACCCACACGATCATCCCCCAGTCGCGCATCGCCGCCAAACCGATCGCCTCCGCCAAAGCCACCCAAGTCGCGCCCGCCAAAATCGCCGCCTCCGAGGCGGCCGCCGAACCCGCCGCCGCCGAAGCCTCCGAAGCGGTCGATGAACAACGCCGCCGGCCCGCTCGCCCCGGTGAGGCTCCCCTCGAGGATTGAGACCTCAAAGGTCAGGTTGCCCGCATCGAGTTTCGGCGATCGCAACGTCACCACGGCATCGCTGACTTTCGAACCATCCCCGCCCAGGACCGATATGGTGGCGTTCGGCGGATCCTTGGCGAAATTGTCCTTTCCTTCGTCCCACTGCATGATGAACTGCCTGGTGGCGACATGGCCGGCGGCGCGCACGGGGCGATCAGCGAAAACGATCGAATTCGCCGAAACACCCGTCAAAGTCAGGGTGTTTCCCTCCAGCTTTGCGCCTGTCGAGTTGATGACGGCGAGCGAGGGAACTGGCCCCGTGGGTGTGGCTACACCGATCGTCTTTTGCAGGGGGATGTTCGGCCGAGGCTCGGTGCCTTGCGCCTGAGCCTCACCCCGCACCGATCCAAGCCCAGCAAGCAGAAAAATGACGCAGGTGAAGTGTTTCGTGAGCATTTGGAGCCTCCCTTGTGGGTGTGCACGCCTTCCGCCGGCGCGCGTGCAAAAAGCCCAGATCGCTCGGCGCAATGCGCTTTCACGGCGTGTCAGAATGAATGAGATGTCCCCTTTCACATTGCGTGCAGCCAGACGGAAACCCTGCACCCGTTTGGCGCCTCGGGACATGCTCCCTGCCCCGCGCGGCCGCCGAATGCCGTCCTCACTCCGCGAACGGAAAGATCTTCTTCCAGTCCCGCTTCATGTCGACCACCGTCCATTTGTTCACGGCCGCCGCGTCGAGTGCGATGTCGAGCTTTCCGAAATGCGATTGGCGGTCATAGGCATATTCTCGTTCGGCATCGGTATGGTGGACGATCAGGCCAAAGCGCGGCCCGCCCGACAGGGTCGTCCATTGCAGCATTTCGAGATCCCCGTCGGAGTTCCCGAACGCCGCAATCGGCCGGCGGCCGATCTGCTGATTGATACCCACGGGCTTGCCGGCCTTGTCGTCGATGAAGTTGATCTGAGGCAGGCGGAAGATCACCGGCCTGCCATCGCGCATCTCGAACCGCGTCTTGATCGAGGAGCCCAGGACCTGCTCCGGCGGGATGCCGTAGACCCGCTCCGTCCATGGTCGCATGAACTCCACACCGCCTCCCGACACGATATAGGTCTTGAAGCCATTGGCCCGGAGATGGGCGAGCAATTCCAGCATCGGCTGGTAGACCAGCTCGGTATAGGGGCGCTTGAAGCGCGGATGGCGCGCCGTCGCCAGCCAGTCCGTGGTTATCTTCGCAAACTCCTCCGAGGTCATGCCGGCATGGGTGGCGCCGATGAGCTGCATCAGCCCCTGTTCGCCGGTTGCCGCCAAGGCCCGCATGTCGCCAGCGAGGACCGCCTTGAACGGCTGTTTCGTCTTCCAGCCGGGGTTCTGCGGCGCCAGCGCCTTGACCCGGTCGAGCACGAAGGCGAGCTGGACATACATCGGCTGCTCCACCCACAACGTGCCGTCATTGTCGAACACCGCGATACGCTCGGCGGGCGCCACGAAATCGGCTCCGCCCTGGGTCGTAACCCGCGTGACGAAATCGATGATCGATGCCTTGGTCGGGCCCTCGTTCCAGGACGGCAACGGGTCCGTTTGGGCGGAGGCCGAAGTGACTGTGAAACTTAAGGGAATGGTGAGAGCCGGCAGAGCCGCCAGGCCGTTGAGCAACATGCGTCGGTCGATGTCGGCGGAAGAACCGATCAGCTTCATCCTTGCCTCCCTTCAATGCCGGCGAGAAACAGAACTTAGTACATGAATGGTCCCGGTCCACCCCAGGGGCCGAAATCGAAGGCGTTCTGGTTCATCACTGCCGTCATCTGCTGCTCGTTGGCCAATTTCTGCGCGAAGACCATCTGGCGGAACTGGGCGTAAGCCGCCTGGTTGCCGAAATAGACGCATTGGCAGACGATCGGATCGGCGTAGACGTAGATGATCTGTGAATTCTTGACCTGCTGGACGAATTTGTTGGGCGGCAGCTTCTTCATCGCCGCGACGCGCTCCGCCGTGTTTGCGGGCTGCGGGGTGAAGCCGGCGGCCGAGAGCAGATCCTCCTTGTGCTGCACGGTCTGGGAGGTGGACTGGCAACCGGCCAGGGCGAGCCCGGCGGAGAGCGCAAGGGCAGTGAAGGCGTAGGATGGCATGACGTCCTCCGGATAGTTTGGGGGAATGCGGGGTCGAATGGACTCGGGGTCCTTTCAACGGGGCTTCGCGGACCCAGGTGTGACGAGGGAAGGTTCAGCCGGAAAGGCTTGGGCCGGATCGGAAGACCCGGCCCAGGACGGGCCTCAGTTTCCGGCCGCAGCGCCGAGCAGATAATCCTTCTGCAATTGCCGCGTGCTTGACGGATAGAGCGTCTGGCATTCACGCCAATAGCCGGACTTGGGCGCCCGGTTGTTGGGATCGGCGCAGATCGCGGCGAGTTGCTGCGCTCGTGATTGCGAGCTCTGGCAGCCTGACAAAATCAATCCGATCGATAACGCAATGCCGGTCATGACATAGGTCTTCATGACGTCCTCCCTTGAAAGAGGTTCTGGTGCTCGCCAGCCTGATGGAAGGGAGCAGGCGCCCCCGAGCAGGACGCCTGCCTGGTTGCTTTCGCCAGCGCTCAGTCGGACCGGCCTTTCGAGTTCTTGATCTGGTCCATGACCTGATCGAGGTTGTAGCTCGCCGGGTCCTGCATCGGCGGGAAGTCCTTGTAGGAGAGGAGTTCCTTCATCCACAGCGCCTGGCCGATCGGCAACATGTTCCAATCATAGAGATAGGCGGTGGAGGGGGAGCCGATTGAGCCGCCCATACCCAGGAGCGTCTTGTATTGCGAACCGATCGTGGTCTCGAAGGGGTCGCGCTTGATATTGACGACCTGGGCCCAGTGGTAGGGCATCACGCCGGAGATGAAGCCGGCCGGCGAGTCCGAGACCATGGCAAAGTAGATCTTCCAGTTCTTGTAGCGGACCGCCGACGGGTCCTTGCCGGAATAGTAGAAGAACGTATCGCGCGCCGATTTCTCCGACCGTCCGAGCAGGTATTCGGCCTGGTCGACGCCATCGAGTTTGGTCTTGACGATGCCAGGATAGCTGCCGGCCATGATGCGCTGGTTCAGCGCATCGCCCTTGTCCCCGCCCGCGAGGTTGACGAGGGTCGGCAGCCAGTCGAGCGACGCGAAGATGTCGTTCTTGATGGTACCCGGCCGGATGCCGCCGGCCGGCCAGCGCACGAGCGCCGGCGCCCGCATGCCGCCTTCCCAGGTGCTCAGCTTGCCGCCCTTGAAGGGAGTGACGCCACCATCCGGGAAGGAGATCGTCTCTGCGCCATTATCGGTGGTGAAGACGATGATCGTGTTGTCGAGCTGGCCCATGTCCTGCAGCTTCTTCAGCACGACGCCGATATTGTCGTCCATCTGCTTCATGCCGGCTTCGTTCAAGCCCCAGTCCTTGCCACCGGGCTCGCCGATCATGGCCTCGTATTTCGGCGACAGAACCGTCGTGACATGCATGCGTGCCGGGTTGTACCAGGCGAAGAACGGCTTGTTAGTCCGGCGGGGGTCGTTGCGCTCGAGGAAGTCGACGACCTTGGCGGAGATTTCCTCGTCCACCGTCTTCGAGCGTTCCAGCGTCAGCGGCCCTTCGTCCCGGCAGGTCTGGTTGGCCGCCGTGCCGTTGGAGGATGTGCAGAACAGCACCGGACGGGGCGGCGTCAGGCAGGTCGTTACCCTTGGATCCACCGCGCCGGGAACCGGGGGAAGGCCCGGAATTGTGGTGTTGATGCATGGCGGAGCCACGGTCTGCTGGGTCGGGGTCCTGTTGATGTCGGGGAAACTCACGCCCTGCATCGCATCGAGGTGATAGAGATAGCCCCAGAATTCCTGGAAGCCATGCGCGGTCGGCAACGCGTCGGTGTGGTCGCCGAGATGGTTCTTGCCGAACTCGCCGGTGTTGTAGCCGAGATCGATCAGGAATTTCGCAAGTGCCGGGGTTCCGGGCCGAAGATAGGACGGGCTGCCCGGCAGTTGGGGCGGGATCATGCCGGTGCGCAGCGGATGCATGCCTGTGAAGAAGGCATTGCGCCCCGCCGTGCAACTCTGCTCGGCATAGTAATGCGTGAAGAGCGCACCTTCCTGGCCGATCCGGTCGATATTGGGCGTCTCCCCGACCATCAGGCCGCGGTGGTAGATGCTCGGCTGCATGATGCCGATATCGTCGCCCATGATGAACAGGATGTTCGGTCGGGACTGCGCCTGCGCGGGCGCGGGGGCCGGAGCCTGGGCAACGGCCGGCGTCACGGCGCTCGCACAAATGAGCGCGGTAGCTCCCAGGAGCGCCGTTCGCGTGGTCTCGCGCGCACTGGCAAGCATTCGATTGAGCTTCGATCGATGATCAGCGGGCTCGTTGGGCGATGGTCCGGCGAGAATGTCATGCTTCACGGCATATCCTCCTCTTTTAGATCTTCGAGACTCCGCGCCGGACGCAGCGGAAGCCGATATGGCTAGCCGAGGTGTCGACGAGCTGGGGGTGGCGTGCCGCCGGGCGGTAGCGGCGGCAGTAATTGGGCGCACACAGGTGTGAGCCGCCCTTCAGGACCTTGCGCGGGATCCTGAGTTCCGGATGGCATGGGTCGTAGCTCTGGTCCTCGCGCCCGCCGCGCGGGTTTTCCGGGATGCAGCAGGCTTTTGGCGCATCGGCGGCGTGCCTCGCCACGTAGAAATCGCTCGTCCATTCCCAGACATTGCCGATCATGTCGTAGAGGCCGTAGCCGTTGGGCGGGAAGGCGGTAACCGGCGAGGTGCGCGTAAACCCGTCCTGCGCGAGGTTCTCTCGTGGGAAGTCGCCCTGCCAGGTATTGGCCATGTGCTGGCCGCCGGGCGTGAACTCGGCCCCCCAGGCGAACTCCGCGCCGTCGAGGCCGCCGCGGGCCGCGAATTCCCATTCAGCCTCGGTCGGCAGGTCGATCCCGGCCCAGTGCGCATAGGCCAGCGCATCGGAGAATGCCACGTGCACCACGGGATGGTTGTCGAGCCCGTGAATGCTGCTCCTCGGGCCGTAGGGATGCCGCCAGTCAGCGCCCTTCAAGTAAGTCCACCACTCGCCCCAGAAGCGCAGGTCAGCGGGATGGTCGGGGGGCGAGAAGACGAGAGAACCAGCATAGAGCATCTCTGGCCGGGCCGCCGGGTAGTCCTTTGGATCCGGACACCGCTCCGCGAACGTGACGTGTCCGGTGGCGCGAACGAAGTCGCGGAACTGGCGGTTCGTGATGGGCGTCCGGTCCATCCAGAAGCTGTTCACGGTCACCCGGTGGACCGGAGCCTCTTCAGGGTAGTGGCGATCCGACCCCATGAGGAACGTGCCGCCGGGTATGACGAGCATATCTCGCGGAGGCGCAGTACCCGCACTCAACGCGCGATTCAGAGGATCGCTGGGGGCCGCGGGCGGTCGTTCCGTGATTTCAAGACTTCGCATGAAACACTCTCTGAGTGCTCGGCTCTCAGGCAGGCTGTACCGATAAATCGGGGGTCGCTCTACTGGACCATGGCCCAGTATCGAGGCTTGCCGGGCTCTCCGGCCTCCGGGATTTCCCGAGGCTCCGCGGTCAAGGTTCAACCGCGGACACCATGCCTGTGCCGAAAAGGACTGGGCGCCCACGAGCTTCGACCCCGGCAAAAATGCATCTCGACAGGGTAGAGATGACGCTGAATAATGCCGCCTTCCAGAACTTCGAGACCTTCCACGTGCCGCTGCGGTAGGAAAGATGGAAGTTCGGTTACAACTTCGAGCAGATGCAGCGCGAGGTGTTGGAGCGTTGGGCCTGCTCCTTCTGGTGCTCGCCTTCCCTTGGCTGGCTCCTGCTGCGCGGTCGCAGCGGAAACCAGCGCGCATCCTCTTTCTGCATGCGTTCAACTATACATTTCCGGCCACGGCGGCCATCAGCGAGGCCGCGCGCAATCGGTTCTCGGAACGCGCTCCTCACAAGATCGAGATCGATGCCGAGTTCCTTGACCTCGCGCGCAGCTCCGACCCCGCGCATGAGGATCGGATGGCGTCGTTCCTGCGTGACAAGTACGCGCGTTCACCCCCGGACGTCATCGTCACCCTGGGGAGCCTGGCACTGCCCTTCATCATCAAGCATCGCGCCACGATCGCGCCCGCCGTACCCGTCGTGTTTACGAGCATCTCGTCGGCAACCTATGCCGTCTCACGGCCGCCTCCCGATGTCACCGGGATCATCACGGAGTTCAATCTGGAAAAGACGCTCGCATTGGCGAAGGCGCTGCAACCCAACTCAGGGCGCGTCGTGATGATTGCTGGGAGCGCCGAAGTGGATCGCCGTTGGCAAACCCAAGCGCGGGCGACGATGCAGGCTCACGCCGAATTGGAAGCCACGTACCTATTTGGACTGCCTTTTGACACTCTCGTTGCAGAGTTGGAACGTGTTCCCGCGGACGCGATCGTTATCGTCCTGACGGTATTCGCGGACGGCACGGGCAAGAGTTTTGTTCCAGCCGAAGTCGCGAGTGCGCTGGCCGCGCTTTCTCCTGCTCCCGTCTATTCACCTTACGATACCTATCTTGGCAGTGGCACGGTTGGCGGCTTCATAGAGACGTTCGAGTCTGTCGGCATAGCCGCAGCCGACCTCGCACTTGAAATCATTGCAGGCGCTGACCCGGCCGCGCTCCCGCCACGAACAAATCCCGGACAGAGCTACCGCGTCGATGCCAGGGCGATGCAGCGTTGGAATCTGCGGGAAAGCAATCTTCCGGCCGATGCTGCGGTGTTGTTCAAGAAGCCGACGATCTGGGACCAGCATCACAATCTGGTGCTTGCGGCTCTCGGCATCTCTGCATTGCAGATGGCCGTTGCCGGTGCCCTGCTGCTCCAGAGGCGCAGAAGACAGCGTGCCGAAGCCCTGCTCAAGGAGAGCGAGGAGCGGATGACCTTCACAGCGGCGTCCGTGAACCTGGCCCTCTGGCAATTCCATCGCGAGACCAACGAACTCTGGTCAACGGAGCACGCGCGGGCCCTGTTCGGTCTTGGGGAGGATACGCCTCTCACCCGCGATGCGCTCCTTGCCGCAATCCATTCCGAAGATCGCACGGGAGCAATCAACTCGCTGACCAAGGCGGCAAACAGCGACCAGTCGGCCGTCGCTGACGTTCGCGTCATGCGAGATGGGGAGCCGCGCTGGATACGGATTCGCGCGCGGTTTCATCCCGACCCCGCGGGCGATCCGAAGCAGCTCAGCGGAATCTTCATCGACGTTACCGACCAGAAAATGGCCGAGATCGAAACGGCCCTGCAGCGCCAGGAGGTGGCGCACCTGATGCGGGTTTCGGTACTGGGCGAACTGTCGGGCGCGATCGCCCATGAGATCAATCAGCCGCTCACCGCAATCCAATCCAATGCGGAAACGGGGCTCGATTTGCTTGCCGCGGCTTCGCCAGACCTGGCCGAGCTCCGCGATGTGCTGCAGGATATCGTCGACGATAATCGCCGGGCCAGCGAGGTCATCCAGCGCTTGCGTAACCTGCTCAAGAAGGGCGAGACCACAGCTGTTTCCGTCGATGTGAACGAGCTCGTTACCTCGACGCTTTCATTGCTCCATAATGAACTTGTCAGTCGCAGGATCAGTGTAAGCCTCGAACTGGCGGGCGAATTGCCCGCGACGGTCGCAGACCCCGTCCAGCTGCAGCAGGTCCTGCTCAACCTCCTGGTCAACGCCATGGACGCGATGGCTTCCACCCCCACGCCCGAACGAAACATCGCCGTTTCGACGTTGCGTACGCCGACGAGGATGATCGAAGTCCGCGTCAAGGATTGCGGACCCGGGATTCAGCCRGAAGCTGTAAGCCACGTATTCGAGCCCTTTTACACGACCAAGCCAAACGGCCTTGGCCTCGGACTGGCGATCTGCTCAACTGTTGTCGAGGCCTATGGTGGCGAGGTCGAACTTGCGAACGACGAGGCGGGTGGAGCGGTCGCGAGCCTCTTGCTGCCAGCCAAATCGCCGATCTCAGCCGAGTGAGCGCCCGATGTTTACAGTCTTCCTCGTTGATGACGACACATCAGTGATCAAGGCCTTGTCCCGCCTCCTTGGCGTAAGGCGATACACGATTGCGGCTTTCACATCCTCGCAGGAGTTTCTCGCCGAACATGACGCTTCCATTCCAGGCTGCGCCGTCATTGACGTCTGCATGCCAGGCCTCGACGGCCTTGAACTTCAGCAGGCACTGACCGCCAAAGCGACCAGTCGGCCGGTCATCTTTCTCACCGGCAAGGGCGACATTCCGACCACAGTGCGTGCCATGAAAGCGGGCGCCGTTGATTTCCTGACCAAGCCGGTCCGCGCCCAGGATCTGGTGGCCGCCATAGAACGCGCGAGGGAAGCGGATTCTCGTGCCCGGCAGGTGCAAGCCGAGCTGAACTCGGTCGAGAGCAGAATTGCAACCTTGACGCCCCGCGAGCGTGAGGTTCTGACACATGTGGTTGCCGGAAAGCTGAACAAGCAGATCGCATACCAGCTCGGCACCGTCGAAAAGACGATCAAATTCCACCGTGGGTCGATCATGAAGAAGCTCGGCGTTCGTATGGTCGCCGACCTGGTGCGCCTGACAGAGAAGGCCGGCATTTCCGCGTAGTCGCCCCGCGATGCGTACTGGCCCAACGGTCAGGTCGACAACGGGAAAAAACCGCCTCACGTTCCGCCCCATGGGGCAGGATTCTTCCTGGATCGCTATCGTGGACGACGATCCGTCCGTGCTGAAGTCCCTGAGTCGGACGCTGAGGGTTCGCGCCTATGAGACGAAGATCTTCAGCTCGGCCCGCGAATTTCTGGAGGTCTTGCCCACGGGGACGCCTGCCTGCCTGATCCTTGACTTGCAAATGCCTGGGATGACCGGCCTCGAGCTGCACCATCAATTGGTCAAGGCTGGCGTCCATATTCCGACCATCATCATTACGGCCCATGGTGACGGGATGCGCGAGCCGTCTCACCCCTCGGACATCGTCGCCGTTCTTTCGAAGCCGTTGCGGAATGCGAACCTATTCGACGCGCTCGCGATTGCACTCGGATCAGCTGGAAAAATGATGCTGTGAGTGTGCCGAGCCGAGACTGATCCCGTGCAGGAGTTGGCGAATGACACGCCTGGTTCTGGACCTCCTCCGCCCTTATCGTGGCTGGCTGCTCATCGCCTTTGGCGCAATGCTGGTCGAAATTGCCGCCAGCCTCGCCGCGCCCTGGCCGCTGAAGCTGGTCCTGGACGATGCGCTCGGCAACCATCACCTGCCTGAATGGCTCGCATGGCTGCATCAGTACGGTTTCAGCCGCAACACGACCGGTGTCGCGCTCTTTGCGGGCGTTGCCACTCTGCTCATCGCCATCATCGGCGGGATAGCGACCTACCTGGACAATTACTACTCCACCAGCATTGGCCAGTGGATTGCCAATGATCTACGCATCCGCATCTATGAGCACCTGCACCGTCTGTCGCTGCGATACTATCAGAATGCCAAGATCGGCACACTGATCTCCACCATCACCTCCGATGTCTCGACCCTGCAGAGCTTCGCCTCGTCGTCGACGCTGAGTATCGTCGTCGACCTTCTCACGATCGTCTTCATGGTCGGGCTGATGTTCTGGCTCGACTGGGACTTCACGCTGATCGCAATCGCCGTCATTCCCTTCCTCCTGGTCTTCATCATGCGCTTCAAGCGGGCGGTGAAAGAGGCGACGCGCCTGGTGCGCGTCAGGCAGAGCGAAGTCCTGGCAGTGGTGGAACAGGGCCTGGGCTCGGTCCGGGCGGTCAAGGCGTTCGGGCGGCAGGATCTCGAACTCGCGCATCTGCAGGATGTCAGCCAGGCGACAGTCGATGCGGCGCTGAAGGCACGGCGGGTCAAGTCCCTGCTCTCGCCGGTGGTCAGCATCGTGGTCGCGTTCTGCACCGCCATCGTTCTCTGGAAGGGAACGGCGCTGATCATCGCAGGCACCATGACAGCCGGGTCACTGACGGTCTATCTCGCCTATCTCTCGAAATTCTTCAAACCCGTTCAGGATCTTGCGAGCGCCACGACGGCCATCGCGCAGACGACCGTGGCGCTGGAACGCATCCAGACGATCCTCGCAGCCGACGAGATCGTCTTCGAACGCGCCGATGCGGTTGATCCGGGGCGCGTCAAGGGCGCGATCACCTTCGAGCATGTCGCGTTCGGCTACGAGGCCGATGTGCTCGTGCTGCGCGATGTTTCCTTCTCGATCGCGCCTGGGCAGGTCGTTGGCATCGTCGGGCCCACGGGCTCAGGCAAATCCACCGTGCTCAGCCTGCTGCCACGCTTCTATGACGTGAAGAGCGGGCGCGTCCTGATCGACGGCACGGATGTCAGCACGTTCAAACTCGCCGCCCTGCGCGCCCAGATCGGTTTCGTGCTGCAGGAGACGGTGCTGTTTCGCGGGACGATCCGGGAGAACATCGCCTATGGGCGGCCAGGTGCGACAGACGAGGAGATCGTGGCGGCCGCCAGGATCGCCAATGCCGACGAGTTCATCGCCCGCATGCCGCATGGCTATGATTCCATGGTCGGGGAGCGCGGCGATACGCTGTCGGGCGGCCAGCGCCAGCGCATCGGCATCGCCCGGGCCGTCGTTCGTGACAGCCCGATCATGATCCTCGACGAGCCGACAGCGGCGCTCGATACCGAGTCCGAGCACCTGGTGATCGAGGGGCTGCGGCGGCTGATGGCGGGCCGCACCGTCATCATGATCGCCCATCGCCTCAGCACGATTCGAAATGCCGACAAGATCATCGTGCTGAAAGACGGGATCGTTGCGGAAGAGGGCTCGAATGACGAGCTGATTGCCCGCGGCGGGATCTATGCCGAACTCAACCGCGCCCAATTCGAAACGACCGCGGCCACGTGAGGTCGCCCCGTCCCTTCCTGCGCAAATCAAGGAGTGCCGGCCATGTCGCACAAGCTGATTGTCCTTCCCGACGACACCCCCGATGCCATCCTCGCACCGATCAACGCCGCCACGCGGGTGCTCAATATCAGGATGTTCCTGTTCACGGACCCGACCCTGCTTGGCGCTGTGCTCGCAGCGAAGCAACGCGGCGTCCAGGTGCGCGTCATGCTCAACCCGGCGCGCCGCGACGGCGCGAGCGAGAACGAGGAGACGCGCCAGGTGCTCGACGCTGCCGGCATAGAGGTGCGCGACAGCAGCCCGGCCTTTGCTCTCACCCACCAGAAGTCGATGGTGATCGACGATACGATCGGCTTCGTCGAGTCGCTGAACTGGGAGACGCGGGATCTCACCGAGACGCGTGATTATGCCGTCACCACCACCGACAAGCTGGAAGTCGCGGAGATGGTGCGCTGCTTCGAAGCGGACTGGGTACAGACGGAGTTCGAGCCCGATCCTGCATCGAAGCTGATCTGGTGCCCCAATAACGGCCGAGAACGGATCGCGGCCTTCATTGACGACGCCAAGCAAACCTTATGGCTGCAGAATGAGCGTTACCAGGACACGGTGATCATCGAGCGCCTCGTCCGGGCGCTGAACCGCGGTGTTGAGGTCCACATCATGGCGCGGCAGCCGCACAAGCTGAAGAGCGACAAGCTGGTGGAAGGCGTCGGCGGCCTGCGGATCATGGAAGATGTGGGAGCCAAGATCCATCGGCTGAAGAATCTGAAGCTGCACGGCAAGATGCTCCTGGCCGACGAGAAACGCGCGATCGTCGGCTCGATCAACCTGACCCCCGGCAGCTTCGATGCACGGCGCGAGCTCGCCATCGAAACCGACGCCCGCCACCTTGTCGAGCGCCTGGTCGAAGTCTCGCATCACGACTGGAAGCATTCGCACCGGCTGGACCTGTCGGACGAAGGGTTGCTGGCCGATCTGCAGAAGCATGGCGTCGATGGCGCCAGCAAACTCGCGATCGCGAACAAAGGTTCGTAGCTGGGATGGGCTGCGACAGGCCCAGATTTCTCAGGTACAGCCATCCGCCCAATGAGCAAGCCAAGCCACGCCGACGGATGCGACGCTCAGTGCAAAGTGGTCACCCCGTGCATTTGCAGGGCTTCAACTACGCCGTCGAAAATCAGGCCGCCCCCGATCGCGGAGACGAAGAACCCGACAATACACGTGATCGCGTCGATCCCCATCGGCCCGATTCTTTGCGTGAGCTTCTCCCATCGAACTGTCTCGCAATCCCAATGCATCGAATACTGGCGCAGACACAGCGGAACCTCCGCCACAACATTGTCGACATGTATCACACAAGCAACACACGGTGATGATTGCGCATTGCAAGCAATACCTAATCTGGCACTCAGCAGCGAACTCTGTTCCAATGGTCAAAGATGGTCTGGATGACAGACGGAGCACATCATGACTGGACGACGCACAGGCTGCGGACGATTCGGACTGAGGGTCGCGCTCGCCATCTCAATCGGCTTGGGGAGCTCTTTCGCCATCGCCCAGGAGGGCCCCGAAAAGAGCACCGACGATCTTGCCAAGGCGGCGCAAAACCCCGTTGCCGACATGATCAGCCTGCCGTTCCAGAACAATTCCAACTTCAATGTCGGCCCGCATAAGCAGCTGCAGAATGTCCTCAACATCCAGCCCGTGATCCCGATTACGCTGAACAAGGACTGGAACCTGATCACGCGCTGGATCACGCCGGTGATCTCGCAACCGGCCCTGACGGTGAATGGTGACCGCGAGTTCGGCCTCGGCGACATCAACCCGAGCTTCTTCTTCTCGCCGAAGCAGCCGACGCACGGCATCATCTGGGGCATCGGGCCGACCTTCGTATTCCCGACCGGCACCGACAAGACCCTCACCAGCGGCAAGTACTCGGCGGGCCCGGCCTTCGTTGCCCTGGCGATCGAAGGGCCCTGGGTCGTCGGCGTCCTCGCCAACAATGTCTGGTCCTTCGCGGGCAAGAGCAACCGCAGCGCGGTCAATGCGATGACGCTCCAGCCCTTCGTGAACTACAATTTCCACGGCGGCTGGTATCTGACCTCGTCTCCCATCATCACCGCCGACTGGGAAGCCGGCCACGGCGACCGCTGGACGGTGCCGATTGGAGGCGGTTTCGGGCGCGTGTTCAAGATCGGCCATCAGGCCATCAACGCGCAGCTTGCAGCCTATTACAATGTCGCAAAGCCCAGCGGCGGCGCCGACTGGCAACTCCGGGCCCAGGTGCAGTTCCTGTTTCCGAAATAGCCCGGCGAACACGCCGCATCGAACGTTCAACCCAGTACCGTTCTGGTTAGGGCTGCACCATGGCAGCCGCGACTGGTTCGGCCCATTCCTCACTCCCCCTCGCATGGTTTCGCGAGGCTAGCCCAGCAGGAACCGATACCCGCTTGCAATCAGCAGGCCGCGCGCCGGCAATCCTTTTTGATAAGGAAACGCTTCCCCGCGGTCATTGCTGGCCAAGGCCGGAATAATAGGCAGCAATCATCGCGATCTCTGCGCTCGTCAGTTGGCGAGCGATGGAGCGCATTTGCTCCCTGATGTCATTGCGGCGGCTCTCCGTCGCAAAGGCCTGCAGTTCCTGTTCGAGATAGGCACGCTGCTGGCCTCGCAGGCTCGGAGCGCCAATCGTCGAGCCGAGCGGTCCGTGACATGCCGCGCAGGGCGCCATGCCTCGTCGGGGATCGCCGACTTCAATCAGGTTCCGGACGTTGGAGGTCGCTGGATCGCTCTTTTCCGGACGCCCGGCAACGGGGAGCGGCAGCGACGCAAAGTGCTTCGCGAGATCGAAAACATCCTGCTCCGACAGGGATGAGACGAACACGCCCATCACCACCGGGTTGCGCTTGCCGCTCCGGTAATCCTCGAGCTGCTTGTAGATCGCCTCCGCGCTCTGACCGACGAGATTTGGGAAGGCCGCGTCAGTGCTGATGCCGTTCAGGCCGTGGCAGTTGTTGCAGTTGACCGCAAGCGCTGCACCGCGCGCGGCGTTACCTTGCGCAAGCTGCTGTCGCGTCGAGGCGGTCCAGGCAACCGTCGAAGCGGGCTGTGCGGTTATCGCGACGGGAGCCCGCGCACTTGCGTTGGGCAGGCCGACTGCACGGCAAATCACGCTCCAGAGATCGAGACCTTCGGCGTCCCTCTGGACGGATGGCAACCATATGAAGCCGATCAGCACCGCGACGATGAACAGCGCGACGGTGGCGCTGATCCATACGGCGAAGCGGGAATCGCGCGATGCTTGGCGCCCCCCGCTGCTCATCGTACCTGGCTCGAATAGGCAGGAACGCTCGTCCTGTTCAGGAAAAGAAACTGGGCCAGTGGATAGCCATAATTCGCGGCGGTCAGGGCCACGACCAGCAGCGTCCAGACCCCGAAACTGTTCAGGGATTTGGGCAGCCGGCGAGGAGGATTGACCGCAAGGGAAAATCTGAGCGGCGGGATCGTGGCTTTCGGGGCACGATGCGATGCGAGCAGCACGCCCACGAGCAGCATCGCCGAGACAACTAGGATGAAGCCGCCGATCGTCGACACGCTCACCCAGATCGCCTGCGGCGCGAGCGCCGAATTGGTGAAGTCGTAATAGGCCATGCGCCGCGGCTGTCCCATGACACCGACCAGATGCCAGGGTAGCGTGACGACCATCATGCCGACGAACCAGGTCCAGAGCTGCAGCCGGACGAGATGCGGCGATGCGAGCGGGCGACCGGTCAGGCGCGGCCAGAGTTCATAGGCAATCGCGAAATACATGATCACGATCGCCCCCCCGTAGATCAGGTGGAAATGCCCGGTGACCCATTGGGTGTTGTGGATCGTCAGGTTTAGCGCATAGCTCATGTTGATCAGGCCGCTGGCCCCACCCATGCCCAGCATGACCAGCGAAAGCACGGAAGCCAGCACCAGTGGGCGGTCCCATGGCAGAACGGCGATCCAGCCGAAAAGACCGCGCCCGCCCCGCAGGCGGCCCGCGATTTCGAGAGACGCGCAAATGGTGAAAATCGTGAGCAGCGTGGGGACCGCCACCATTCCCGTGAAGACGGCATGGAGAAACTTGAAGCCGGCACCGATCTGCGGATCGGCGAAGAGATGATGAAGGCCGATCGGCATCGCGAAGATCAGCAGTTGCAGGAAGGCGATCCGGCCCATCTTGTCGCTGTAGAGCCGGCCGCCGGCGGCCTGCGGCAGCAGCACGTAGAAGGCGATATAGGTGGGGATCAGCCAGAAGTAGACGATGGCATGCAAGGTCCAGGAGAACAGCAGACGCGCAAGGGCGGGGTCGATCGTGTCCGTCCAGCCGAAGGCATTGGGCAGGATCAGAAAGACGATCTCCGCCCCGACTCCCAATGACGTCCAGGCCCAGAGCAATGCGCCGGCCGTGGTGGCAAACATCGCCAGCGGAACCGGGAGATCCGGATAATCACGCTTCCAGCGCCTGAAATGCGAGATCATCAGGCCGACCCAGATCCATGAACCGATCACCGCAATCAGGATGCCCAGGTAGTAATACGGGCTGCCCAGCAGCGGTGGATAGAAGGTGTAGAGAACAGTCGCCTTGCCGGCCGCCACGGTCGCGATCGCCAGCACGCCCCCTGCGATCACCAGTCCGAGAGACGCCCAGGCAAGCCGCGCCCCGTGCATCGGCCGGCCGAACGACACCGCGCAGACCGCATAGCCAAAGCCCATCGCAACGAGCGTCGGGAAGACATAGGCGAGCGAGGTGCCGTGCGCCGTGACCGCCCGGTAGTAGAGTTCCGGGTCTATCCACCGATGCAGCGGGCTACGCACCAGCATCTGCCAGGCGCCGAGCGGAATCATGACGGCGAAGACCGTGAAGGCGGTCCAGAAATGGGCGAGCACGCGGCGGTTGCTACCCTGCACAGGACGCTCGCAATCTGCCGCCATAGGATCGGGCGAATTCGAGGCGATCGACGACCTTCACCCGCGCCCACATGCCCTGGTGCCCAACGCTGCAATATTCCTGGCAAGGCATCAGGTGTTCGCCGGGCCGCTCGAAGCGCGTACGCGCCTCGGAGACAAACCCGGGCACCACCATGCTGTTCACATTCGTGCCGGCGATCAGGAAGCCATGCACCACGTCGGGGCTGGTGACGCGGAAAACCACCCTGGTCTCGGTGGGAACGACGATGCAGGCCGGCACGAACGAATATTGCTCGGCGACGACGCGCACGACCACCGATTGATCCGCCACGACCTCGGTGCCCAGATTGGTCTCGACAAACTCCCCGGCGAGATGGAGGCGATCCGCATCGATCGTTTCGACATTCGACGGGGGTTGCACGGCCCAGTGCACGCCGTTGAACGTGATCACCGCAAGCACGAGGACCATGACCCCGGTGACGACCCAGGCCCATCTTCGTTCGGATTCGCCTGTCAGATCAGTCAACGGCGCCTCGCGGGAGATAGATGAACAGGAAGAAGGCGAACCAGATGACGAGGATGGCGGCCACCGCCAGGCCGGCAACGGCCATGGCGCCGCTCACGCCTTCTGCGGCGACCCTTCGGATTTCGTCGGGGCTGCCCACGATGGCGACGTTTTCACGCCGAAAAGCGGAGGAGACGTAGTCCTCTCCTTCGTGATCCTGTGCTTCCACGGTGCTCATCCCGCTATCTCGCTTTCGCCAGGCGCATCGCCGCCAGAACTTTGGCCGCTCTGAACGGCACCGATCGCAAGCGCACGCCGGTCGCGTCGAAGACCGCATTCGCTATGGCCGAGGGCACGACGGAAGTAGTCGGCTCGCCCGCTCCCCATGGCGCTTCGTTTGGCCGGTCGATCAGGTCGATCATGACCTGAGGGACGTTCGGAAAGGTCAGGATGGGGTAGCTACCCCAGTTGAGGCTCGTGACCGCACTGCGGCTGAAGGTGAGTTGCTCGACCAGCGTCCGGCTGATCGTCTGGACGACGTTGCCTTCGATCTGATTGCGCAGCCCGTCAGGGTTGATGATCTGGCCGCAGTCGTGAACGACGAAGACGCGATCGACCTTGATCCGGCCGTCCGACCAATCGACCGTCACATCGGCGACGATCCCGACATAGGTCCGGACCAGCTCGTATTTGGCGTAGGACACGCCCCGCCCCCGCACCAGCATGCCGCCATCGCGCGGCCGCGAGCCACGCGGCTCCCACTGCGCGAGGTTCCGCAGGCTCTCGAGCAGCTCGAGCCCGCGCGGGTCCTTGAGATTCCGGGTGCGGATATCGAACGGATCGACAGCCGTTGCGGCCGCGATCTCGTCGAGAAAGCTCTCATTGCCAAACGTGTTCTGCATGCGGGCAGGCGCGCGAATCCATGCCGCCGGGAGTGGCGTGTCGGCGAGCCAATGCGCGGTCAGCTTGCTGTTGGCCAAGGCATAGGGGATGCCGAGGCCCGGATTATACACCCCGGCTCCCGACCCGAATTTCGGCAGCTTCGCGAGAGTGGCCGCCAGGAGCGTCGCTCCGGAGCGCTGCATCGGTCGTTCGCTGAGGAAGATGTCCGATTGCCAGGTGGCAATTCGACCCTGGTCATCAAGACTGGCGCGGTAATCGAGCAGGACCGGCGGCCCCTTCGGATCCCAGCCATGTTCGTCGCTTCGCATCCATTGCAGCCGGACCGGCCGGCCGAGCAGCTTTGCAAGCAACGCGGCTTCGGACGAGCAATCATCGGCTCCGTTGCGGCCATAGCATCCTGCGCCTTCGACAAAGATGCAGCGCACGCGCTCCTGCGACAGTCCCAGCATGGTGGCGAGTTGCGACCGCAGGAGGTGGCTCGCCTGTGATGGTGTCCAGACCGTGAGAACACCATCCTTGAAGTCGGCCACCGCGCAGGACGGGCCGATCGAGCCATGCGTATTGAGGGCCAGGTCGTAGGTCGCTTCGATTATTCTACCGCTCGCCCTCTCGTCGCCGGTCGTATCGCCGGTGGCCTGCAGCACCTCGTTGCGGACGACTTTCGAGCTGCGAACATATTCGAACAGCCTGGCCTCGTCGGGCAGGCCCGCCCAGGCCGACCAGGTCGCGACGATCGCGGTCGATGCCCGGATGGCCGCCCATTCATTGCCGGCGACTACGGCCAGAAAGTCGCCCTTGCGGACCGTCCGCACATAGCCCGGGATCTTGCGGCAGGCGGCATCGTTCCAGGCTTCGAGCTTGGCGCCGAGCGCCGCTGGATGAACCATCCGCGCGTGCAGCATGCCAGGCAACGTGAAATCCTGGATGAAGGTAAACCTGCCAAGGACTTTCGCGGGAATATCAAGGCGAGGCACGGGCGTGCCGACGATCGTGTAATCTTTCGGGTCCTTCAGCGCCGCAGCGGGATCGACCTTGATCTTCAGTCTTCGTTCGCCGACCAACTGCGCATAGGAAAGGCTCTCGCCGCCTTGCCGGGGCGTGATCACGCCGTCACGCACCTCAAGCATGTCCTTGGCGACCTCGAGGCGAATTGCAGCCTGATCGAGCAATGCGGCGCGTGCGGTGGCCGCAGCACGGCGAATCTGCATGCCACCGTCCTGAATGGTCAGGCTGGCATAGGTGGGCCCCTGGTTGGGCGTGAGTTCGGTATCACCCTGGATCATCGTTACCCGGCCCATCGGGATGGACAGCTCCTCGGCCGCGATCTGGGCGATGGCGGTGATCGCACCGGTGCCGAGCTCGACCTTCCCGGATTTGATCGTGACGCGCCCGTCAGTATCGATTGCAATGAAACCGCCGACTTCGTCTGCGACGCCGACATTCGTCGGGGGTGGGGCCTGCGCCCATGACGGTGATCGCAGGGCTTCGAACGTTACGACGAGCGCTCCGCCATAGGTCAAGACTGCACGACGAGAGAGTGGCGCCCCGGAGATCTGCCCCCCCGCCCTCATGACATCTGCTCGGCGGCGCGCATCACGGCGCGCAGTATCCGGACATGTGTGCCGCATTTGCAGAGGTTACTCGCCAGTGCCAGTCGGGCCTGTTCCTCCGTCGGCCGCTTCGTGGTCGAAAGAAACGCGGCCGCCTGCATGATCATGCCGTTGATGCAGTAGCCACATTGGGCAGCCTGTTCGTCGATGAAGGCCTGCTGCACCGGATGCGGCTTTTCCGCCGTCCCCAGGCCTTCCAGGGTCACGATCTCGGCCCCGGCGACCGCCGAGACCGGCATGAGGCAGCTACGCAACGCTTCCCCGTAATAGTGCACGGTGCAAGCTCCGCACTGACCGAGCCCGCAGCCGTAGTGCAAGCCATGCAGGCCAAGCTGCTCGCGCAACGCGTAGAGCAACGGCATATTGGGATCGTCAATACTTAGGACACGTGCCTCGCCATTGACGGATAGCTTGATCGTGTCGGCCAAGGTGATTCTCCGCACATAGCTTTCCGTGTCGTCGTCAGAGCCCTCGTCTCATCATCGCCAGGCCGTTCGCCATCCATGACCGACGCGCAGCCACACCTGCTCCGCCGTGTCGCCGTCGTCCGGATTGCTCCAGCCGGCGATCATCAGGACAGGCGCGATTGCGGTCGCCGGCGCCGGAGAAGGTTGCGGCAAGGACAAGGCGATGGCGGGTGTGACGGCAGCCAGGCCTGCGCCCGCTACGAACCTGCGACGGTCGATCATCATGCGACGGCTCCATCGGTTTCGGCAGCACCGTGTCGTGCCAGCGACGACAGTCGGAACGCGGCCGTGGGGGCCCAGCGTCGACGCGCCGACGCGGCGATCGCGGCGGCGGCCTCGGTTTCGCCAGCGCCAATGGCGGTCTCATGAGCCTGCTCGAAGGCGCGTAGCGTCGGTCGGTTCTCGAGATTGATCCGCGACAGTTCGAAGGCTCTCCGAGCATCGCCACCGCTGCCGGCGTAGAACTCGGCGCCATGATCGGCAAAGGCCAGCAGATGCCTGGCGAGGAGCGCTTCGAAGCCTGAGCGTGCGGCGTCCAGATACGCGTCGGCCTCGCTGCGCCTCTCGTCGGAGACGGCCAGCGTATCGGCTAGGCGCCAGAGCACTTCGGGGTCGCCGCTTGCAATGGCGGGAACAAGAGTGGCTTCAGCTTCCCTCGTCCGGCCGTCACCGGCCTGGATTTCGGCCAGATGCACGCGGGCCTTCACATAGCAGGGCAAGCAGGCGACGGCCTTTCGGTACCAGCGCTCGGCGCGGGCCAAATCGGGTTCCGGCACGAGTTCGCCCCAGAGCACGCCGAGCTGGAAGCAGGCCCAGGCCACGGGGAATGGCGACACCTCGCGGTAGTCGCGGAGCGCCTGCCGGTAGATTTGGTCGGCGCCGGCAAAGTCCCCGAGATCGGCCAGCAGGGCGCCGAGCGCCACCTGATCCGGCAAGAGCCCGGATTGCTCCGCGATACGGCGCCGCTTCTCCAGCACCGCGTCCAGCGCGGTGCCGCAGGCCTGATCGATCGTCAGCAGTAGATTTTCCGCCGCTGAAGCCTCGCCGAGGCTCGCTTGCGCCACATGTCCCCGCGCCTCGGCAAAACGGTGCAGGGCTGACGCGACCTGGGCCCGGATCAATGCGGTCCGTGGCGACGAGGGGTCGAGCCGCGCCAGCAGATCGGCCAGCGTTTCCATGCGGTCGAATGCGGACAAGTCGCCCAGGAGTTGCGCCGTCAGTTGCTCATGTTCGAGTACGGTTTCGGAGACGCCCGTTCGTTGCGGATCCTGATCGAAACGCGTCCAGGAACGCAGGCGCGCGCTATTGAGATTAATCGCGGCGATCTCGCCGTCGGTGGTCTGAAAGACCACGTTGTCGGACTCTGCTTGCGCAATCATACCCCTGTCCTCAAAAGCGCGACTTGAGGCTATCGAGCCCGGTCTTGAACAGCGTCGACACGATCGTCTTGACGATAATCGTGCCTTGGCCGTTCGGAACGAATTGTGCGCGCCACTCGACGGTGCTGCCTGAGCCACTCGGCTTGACCGAGAGCATTCCCGTGTAATTCGCCACCGGCAGCCCTGCGATATTTGTATAGCGGTAGAATCTGGCCGTGCTGTCGCTTGCGTCGAGACGTTCGATGATCTGCTTGCCTTCCGTCGTCTGGATCGTGCGCAATTGGCCAACACCCGTGCCCGTCAGCACGATCTGGGCGACCAGCGGGTGCCAGGTGCCGCCGAATGGTCCGATCAAGTCCCAGATCCGGTCGGGTGGAGCACTGAGCTCGACGGTTTCCATGATGGTCTGCAAGTCGGTGTTGGGTGTGGCGAAGTAGGGGAAATTCCTGGTGCCGGGCTTCGTTGCCTTGGTCGTACCGCCCTGGAGGTGGGTGCGGTCGCGATTCACCAGCCAGGTCAGAAGCACATCGATGACATCGGCATCGACGGTGCGTCCGCCGCCGGTCTGATAGGGTTTTCCGTTCAGCGTGCTTCTTTCGATTTCGAAATGGCTCGTATCGGTGATCGGCTTCGCCACGTCGAACAGCATGAAGTCGTCGAGAAACATGCTGGCGTTGGATGCCAGCGCGGCCGGGGTCCAATCCTGCCTGCCGTCGCGCATATCCCAGTTGGCCAGGCTGTCCTTCAGGCGCTGAAGGAACAGGGGCTTGAGCGTTTCGTCGATCGCAAACGGTGTCTGCTGGTTCCAGAGATCGCGCAGATCGTCCACGCCGGCCAGCCCACCATTGTTGAGCCGGACATTGGTCTGTTCGGGACGGCCGACCCAATCGAGGCGTGGCGGTTCGTGCCCAACAAGAGCGCCGGCATGCGGCAACGGCACCGTCTCGGCGATCACTCCAAAAAGAGACCCCCTGTCGGGATCGAGCACACGTTGCGTATCAAATTCGATAGCGATGCAGAGCACGTTGTCGTTGTACAGGAGGTTCTCGAACTTCCTCATGCCATCGCCCCCGAGCAGCCACGCGAGGATGAATGGATCAGACCGCACCCCCGCATAGACCCTGAAGACGCCATCGGGCGTGGACGCACCGCGCTCGTCGTTGACGACGAAACGAAGCGTCTGACCATCAGGCAGGGTGCAGGTGCCACGCTGGATCGGAGGCTGTCCGGCCGCGCCATGTTCCAGCGCGTCGAACCGACAGGAGAACCGGATTTCCGGGTCGCTCGTCTCGAATTTCGTTGCCTCGCCAACCCCGGCTACCTTCGCGCGACGAACCACGATTGCGAAGCCGACAGCATTGGAGAAGATCGCGTCCGCACCACAGGTCGGAAAGGCATTGGCGGCCAGCACCGTACGAGCCGGGTTTTCGGGGCTCGTGAACGCGAACAGGTCAGTGAGATCGGCCGAGGGGTCGCCGATCTGCCTCGGCCCATCGATATGATCGGACATCGCCCGGCTCCCGTTTACGCTGTCAAAACCTCGCGACCGCCCGGCCTGATGCCGGACGATTCCCCACGCGCCCCGAAGGTCACGGCCTCGGGGGAAGGCTGGCTTGCGCTGGGCCTCCGAACGGCGTCACGCGGCCGGGCTCCTCCGGAATGGATTTCAGGTACTCGACAAGCGCCCAGCGCTCCTGTTCCGCCAGCAAGGGGCCGATGATGCCGTTTCCGCGCGGCCCGTTCTGGAACGAGTGACCAGCGTTCGAATTCCCCAACAGTGACGTATCCACGAGGAAGGTCCCGGACGTCGCGGTGGTATCGAGGCCCACCTTGACGGGATCGAAGTCGCCGCCGAGGTAGAATTTCTTGGTGCGTTCTGCCGCCGGTATCAGCATCTCGTAGAGGTTGGGCACCGACCCGTTGTGCAGGAATGGCGGTGTAGCCCAGACCCCGTCCCGCGGAGCAGCCTTGTAGACATGTTCCGCCGGGCGTGGCGTAGGAAGCTCGCGATAACCGCGCAGGTCCAATAGCTGGGCTTCGGTGAGCTTGAGCTTTGCAATCGCCAGGCCGCGCACCTCGTCACCAATCAGTGCGTTCAACAGCATCGGCGGCAAGAACGGTTGGCCGCGGAATTCGGGGGGCAGGAATTTGCTCAATTCGCCGGTAAACGCCAGTGGCTTCGGCGCCTCGATCTGGGCCCTGTCGGTGCCTACATATGTCTGTGGAGTCAGTCCAACGAGGACGAATTGCTTCCCGTGTTTGTTCGGTTCGGTCCAGCGATAAGGCCAGGCATTATGGCAGCTCGCGCAAAGCTCCACGAACAAGCCCTTGCCCACCTTCGCTTTGTCACGGTCGATCCTGCCGAACACCTCTTCCGGCCAACTTGGCGGCGCCAGTCGTTCCAGTTGCTTCTCGACCCGCCCAAGATCGAGGATGGCTGCGTTGGACTGAAACAGTCCTTCGGCGGGAGATTTGGAGCTCAGGTCAACCGGCAGGTAGACGCCCAGCGTTTCTCCAAAATTGCGACCGATCGGATTCTGGGCGAACGCGCCCCACTGTGTCCATAATCCCTGCGGAGCGTTCCATAGGAACGGCGGTTTGACCGGTGCAATTGCCATCGCCCAGTTCTCGGGGATTCCCGGTAGTGTCGCGGTCGTGCGATTGATGATCAGCGAGAGCGCGTCCATGCGGCCGGGACCCCATGGGTGCGAAGTGCGGGACGTTCGGGTGGCATACTGATTCACCCGCTCCGCTTCGCTCTCAACCCGTTTGCGCAGCTTGTCCTTCCCGTCAGGGGCAGTGGCTCCGAGCCGCCCCGCCAAACGGTCGAATTTCGCCGCATCGGTCAAAGTCGCCTGCACCGCATCGTTCAGGCTCTGAATCATCCTCTGTATATCGAACGCGGTCGCGATGCCGCCATCAATGCGAATGGCCTTGTCCTTGTAGTTCAGCTGCCCCTGATGGCAGGCGGCGCAGGTCAGACCAGCATAATCACCAGCCGGCCAACCCTTTACGGTTTCAGAAACAGCGGTCTTGGTGACGCCGATCGGCAAGCCATCCCTGTTATTGGCGCTCGCGGATTGGGGGGTAAGTCCGTGGGCCTTGTTGTTCGCGTCGGATCGAAACAAATCCTGGCTGTTGGCGACTTCCAGGTTCAGATAAAGATCGTACGTAATAATCGCGGAACCCTGCGAGAAATTATAATACCACTCGCGATCTTCCTGCGACCAAGCTTGGTTGAGATAAACGACGGACGGGCTCGTCGCAGGCGGAGCAGCCTGCTGTGCGCTTGCCGATACTGCCAGACATGATCCAACGGCGAGCAGCGACGCGTAGTTTGCCTTTTTCATGCGAGCGCTCCTGAGGACTGGCTTGAGTGATCCGGCTGGGTGCCACCGCGCCTCGATGAGCGTCACACCGTGCCGGTCAGAAAGGCGATCCCGGTGCACGCGATGGCGGCGCCTGCGGCGCAGACGGGGACCGAGCCCCAGTTCCAGCGCGTCAGCAGGCCCATCCCGATGCCAGCGAGATGAAGCAGGCCTGTCGCGACAACGAAGCCGACGAAGAACGTTACCGCCTCCGCGGCGTCCGGCACCTCACGACCATGCGCATAGCCATGGAAGACGGCGAACGCCCCGACGAGACCGGCGGCGATCCAGAGCGGCGCGCGCACGGCGAAGGCGACCATCAGGCCAAGCACAAGCGCAGATGCTGCTATTCCGCTTTCGAAACCAGGCAGAGGAAGGCCAAGGACAGCGATCCCCCCCCCCAGAACCATGACGAGGGGAAAGACGATCGGCAGGACCCAGATGGCCCGACCACTGAGGTAAGCGCCCCAAAGACCAACCGCGAGCATCGTTGCGACGTGGTCGAGTCCGGTCAGGGGGTGATGAAAGCCCTCGGCAAATCCAGCGAAGGCGCTCGCCTCCGTGTGCGCCAAGGCTGGCACGGCCAAGCCGATCACAAAAATGAGCGAAGACAAAACAAGACGGCGCAAAGCACATGCTCCTCAACCGGACGGAAGGGTAGGCTTGGACTTGCCTTGGCTAAGCCCGGCCAAACTAAGGGGGCGTCCCGAGGATTGTCGACCTGTCCCTTGGGCCAGTAGCAAGCACGATCGTTACCCCAGCGACTTTGACATCAGGCTCCTTTTCCCGCCCCCCCCAGCATGCGAGGAGAGACGATCCCGTCAGGTCTCCAGGAAGAACCGGATCATCTCGCGCGAGGCATCGGGGCCCGACACATCGGTGAAGCTTCCCGCCCCATCCCCGCCCGACCACGCATGACCGGCTCCCTGGACCAGCCAGTATTCCGTGGTGGCCGGACCATGGGTGGGTCCGACCAGCGTGCGGGTGACATGCCGGCCGTTGACGACGGCATCGGTCGTCAACTCCCCCAGCGCGCCATTGCGGGCGCTAGCCCGAGCAAACAGCGTCTCGCCATTCGAGGGGTGAACGGTGGCATCGGCCGTACCGTGGAAGATGATCTGCCGGGCGCCGCTTCCCGTCCCCCGGGATATCGGCTTCGCATTGCCCTTCATCGCCGCAAAGGCCGACATGACGTCGCTTGCGGCGCCATGGGGAAGGCCGGAATGGATGCCGGCGGCGGCAAAGATATCGGGATAGGTCGAGGACAGCACATCGGCCATCGCGCCGCCCGCAGACAGGCCGGCGACAAAGACGCGCGCGCGATCGATGCCAAACTCGGCAGCGAGTTCCTGGGCCAGGCCCGCGAGAGCCGCGGGCTCTCCCGCCCCCCGCCGCTGATGACGCGGATCGAACCAGTTCCAGCAGCCCTGGGCATTGGCCGAACGCGGTTGGTGGGGATAGGCGACGATGATGCCGAATTCGTCGGCGAGCCGGTTCATCCGGGTTCCCCGCGCAAAATCATCGGGATCCTGCGTGCAGCCATGCAGCATCACGACGAGCGCGAGTTCGCGCCCGGCATGATCCGCCGGCACGTAGAGCTTGTAGGCCAGAGCTCCGGCGGCGCTGCGAAAGCTGCAGGAACGAAAGCGCCCGTCCTCCTCTGCCGGGCCAGGCTGGCGACGCGCCGTGCCGGGCTGATCGGCGACGCGCGCCTGTACAGTCCGAAGCGATTGCAAGACGTCACCGAGGCGGCGCGGGACGATCGACCCGGCCGTCCCCGTCTCGTCGCCGCCGGGTTCTTGCGGGGGCTGAACAGGCCGCCCGGCGAGCGCCTGCTGAATGGCCGCAGTCGCGCCTGCAACATCGGCGCCTCTCAGACGTGTCATGGCTTCGCCCACAGCGGAGCGGATGCGGATGTTCATGTCGCTGTGCCTTTTCATGCCAGTCGGTCGGCCAGGGCGGCCTTGATTTCGGGGGCGGCATGGAGCGCGCCGAGCACGGTCAGTGAGGCAATCGTCTCCCGCGCGAGGTCCGGCGAGACATCCGCTTCGATGACGGCGAGGCCGAGGACGCGGATCTCGAGGCGTTCGCCGGCGGCCTTGGCCGCTTCGAGATCGCGCCTCGTGAAGACGCGCAGGCCCAGCTCGAGAGAGAGCCGCGTCGTCGCCTGCGCGGCGACATCGGCATGGGTCGCGAGTTGGTTTCGCACCGCAGTGCGAATGAAGTCCGAGCGGTTCGAATAGAACCCGTCCCGGACGAGCAGGTCGATGCGCCCGAGATCGACGAAGCCGAGATTGAGCGTGAGCTTTTCGCTATCGGGCATTTTCATCTGGTCATCCATATACCATCCATAGGGATGGTATATGGATGGAATTGGCCGAAGCACAAGGGCATCGGGCGCCCCCTGTGCGAGATCGAGCCAAAGAAACGGCCCCGGCAGCCTTGGCCGCCGGGGCCGGATCGGCCGTTCGCTCAGGCCGCCTTGGCAACCGCTGCGGAATTGGCGGGCCCGCCAAGCTGCGTCAGGGCCTTGTCGGTCCTGGTCTCCTCGGCAAGGGTCGCGTCGAGCAGCTTGACGGCATCCTTGTGGCCGAGCTGCTGCGCCCATGCCTTCAGAGTGCCGTAGCGCGCCATCTCGTAATGCTCGACTGCCTGCGCGGAGGCGACGAGACCCGCATCCAGAGCCGGGCTGTCAGCATAGTCCTCCATCACGGCTTTGCCCTCCTCGAGAATGCCGAGGATGGCATCGCAGGTCTTGGCGCGCGGCGCCTTGCCGATCAGATCGAAGACCTCGCTCAGGCGTTCAACCTGGCCTTCCGTCTCGGCCCTGTGCGTCTCGAACGCCTTCTTGAGCTCGGGCGAAGTGGCGACCTTGGCCATCTTCGGCAACGCCTTCAGGATCTGCTTTTCCGCGTAATAGACGTCCTTGAGCATGTCGTGAAACAGCTCATCGAGTGGCTTCGGTGTTGTGGCCATCGGGTGTCCTCTAGCGATTTCAGGATAGCGCTGGCGAAACCGACGACGCAGCCATGTGTTCCACCCATCAGAAGTATTTATTTGCGGAACTCTCTGCCGGGGGTGCCGGTTGATACGACATCAGGACGTACAATCGCGAACCTGCGGAGAATTACCATGAAAAAGCTTCTCATCGCCTCTTTGATCGCCTCGACGACTGCTTTCGGAGCGCTTGCGCAGACCTCGACGACGTCGCCAATGCCGGCACCAAAGGCAGAGGCGGACAAGAACGCCCCGTTGCCGGGCGCAAACAGCTTCACCGAAGGCCAGGCCAAGAGCCGCCTTGAAGCCAATGGCTATTCGAACGTGACAGGCCTGAAGAAGGACGCAAACGGCGTCTGGAAGGGCACGGCCATGAATGCCGGCGCCAAGGTCGACGTCTCCGTCGACTATCGCGGCAACATCGTCCGCCACTGAGCGCCAGATCACTGAGCGCAGATCACTCGCCGCCGGCTCGCCCGGCGCCAGATCGCGCCTCCCGCTTTCTCAAAGCAAGAGAGTTGAACATGACCCGCACCATCACCCGTTCCTATGACAGCTATGAAACCGCTCTCTCGGTCGTCGAGCAACTCGAGGCCGCAGGCGTTCCCAGTCGCGATGTCAGCCTCGTCGGCCGACACAGCAAACCCGAGGAGAGCAATGCAGCCGAGGGCGCCGGGATCGGCGCCGGCGTCGGCGGCGCGGCCGGTCTGCTCGCCGGCCTCGGCATGCTCGCCATCCCGGGCATTGGCCCGGTGGTGGCAGCCGGCTGGCTCGCCTCAACCGCGGCCGGGGCGGTCGCCGGCGCGGCGGCCGGCGGGATCGTCGGGTCCTTTACCAGCGCCGGCGTCGACAAGGACGAGGCCGAATACCATGCCGAGACGGTGCGCCGCGGCGGCACGGTGATTGCGGTCAGGGCCGAGCCCGAGCACGAAGCCACCGTCGTCGCGATCATGGACGGAGCGACGCCGATCGATCGCTCCACCCGCGAGGCCGAATACCGCGCCGCCGGCTGGAGTCGCTTCGACGAGAACGGCACCGCCTATCGTCCGCCGGTCGTCTGAGGGCGGAACCGGAAACCCCGCGGCCTCGCCGCGGGGTTTTTCCGCGCATCCGCCGCCAGCGGGGACCACCCCGAACATGGCCATCACGCGGCCGTTCAACGCAAGGGAAGCAGGAGGAATGCCATGCCGACGCCAAGCGAACTGGAAGCAAAATTCTGGAAGGCCCTGAAGTCCGACATGACCGTCATGCTCGGCCTGGCCGGTTCCGAGCAGGGCCATACCCGCCCGATGACTGCGCAGCTCGAGGCCGATCATGGGCCCATCTGGTTCTTCGCCTCCCGCGACACCGAGCTGGTCAAGGCGCTGTCGGGCAGCAAGCCCGCGGCCTTCAGCCTGGTCTCGAAGGGCCATGACCTGTTCGTCTCGGTCGAGGGCGATCTCATGATCGACATGGACCGCCAGGTCATCGACCGGCTCTGGAACAGCTTCATCGCGGCCTGGTTCGAAGGCGGCAAGGATGACCCCAATCTCGCCCTGCTGCGCTTCGACCCGAGCAGCGCCGAGATCTGGGAGAACGCCAACAACCTGGTTGCCGGCATCAAGATGCTGCTCGGCGTCGACCCCAAGGACGACTACCGGGACAAGGTCGCCAAGGTCCGGCTGGGCTAAAGCATCGGCCCCAAAAGCCGATGCGGACACAAAAACCTAAAGCATCGGCCCGAAGGGTGGATTGCGGTTTTCGGGAAAGCCGATGCAAACACAAAGGGTTAGATCATCGGAGCGCGGCTCTCAGCGCGTTCCGATGCGCAGGCCGAAGAGTTTTGGGATCGCCGCTGCGGCGCTCATCGCGGAGCCAGCACGCTCGCCCCTTTCCTCGGCCTCCTCGCATCCAATGATGCCCCATCGCACCAGCCGGCCGCCGACGGCGCGGAACGGCTCGGGCGGAAGCGAGGGAAGGCTGCGGGTGCACAGCGGCAGGCTCGCCCAGTCGTCCCTGGCATTGAGGACCAGCGAGGCCAGGCATTGCCCGCCGATATAGGTCGGGTTCACGCCATGGCCGGAATAGCCGCAGCCATAATGGACGCGCGTGCCCGGCACGGTGCGGAAGAAGGGCAGCCGATCGGACGAGACGTCGATGCCGCCGCCCCAGATCTTGGCGATGCCGACATCGGCGAAGCCCGGCAGCAGCCTGCGCAGCCCCTTCTCGGCCCGAGCGGCCGAGGCGAGGTCGGTGGTCAGGCGCGGATCGCGGGCATTGCCGCCGAAGCTGATCGGGCCGGAGCCCGAGCCCATCAGGATGCGCCCGTCGACCGTCTTGCGGAAATAGTGGACGAACATCCTGAGATCCGCGAGCCCTTCATCGCGGGTCCAGCCCATTGCGGCGAGCTTCTCGGGCGCCGGATCGGTCATCAGCGCAAAGGAGGAGAACACGCTGACATGCGGCTTCACCTCCGGGCGCTTCGCCAGCTCGGTATTGGTGGCGAGCACGACCTCCCGGGCGATGATCTCGCCATCCGGGGTTCGCACGCGGCTCGGCGTGCCGGCATCGAGCGCGACCATCGGGGTGTTCTCGAAGACGGAAACGCCGGCATCGATCACGGCCCGCCGCAGTTCGCGCGCCAATCTGGCAGGCTGAACGGTTGCGCCCTCGGCCAGGTAGACGCCGCCGCGGAACACCGGCGAGCGGCAATAGGCTGCCACCTCGTCGGGCGAGAGCTCATGGGCCATATCCGGCACGCCAAGACGCCGCGCGGTCTCGACATACCCCTTGATCTTGGCATCCTGCGCCGGCGAGGCCGAGACGCGGATGCTGGCGCCGTCGCGCCACCAGACATCGCGACCGGGCGCCGTCGCGAAGGCGCGGATCGCGTCCTGGGCGCGGGCTCCGGAACGGGCGACCGCCAGCGCGCCGTCTGAGCCGATATTTACTTCCATCCCGGCAAGCGAGCCCCAATAGCCCGAAACCTTGCCGCCGTTCTTGCCGCTTGCCCCCGAGCCGCAGCGCGAGGCCTCGATCAGCGCGACCGAGAGCTGTGGCGCCCGCTCCTTCAAGGCCAGCGCCGTCCACAGCCCGGTGAAGCCCCCACCGACGATCGCCACATCGACCGTGATGCTGCCCGACAGCGGCGCTGAATCCGGCCGGCCTGCTTCAGCGCTCATGGCCTCGATGAACCACCAGGACGGGTCGCCGGGGACGACGCTCGGAAGGGCAGATGACTGAGGCATGGCGGACCGCTTGCGCTGGAGGACGCGAGGATTTGGGGACACGCGAAAAAAGTCCGCCGCGATCACGCGCGGCGGACGTTGAGGCTCAGACGAGGGCCTGGACCTGGATCTCGACGAGAATGTCGTCCGCAGCCAGGCGCGACTCGACGGTCGCCCGTGCCGGCGGCTGCTTCGGGTCGACCCAGGCTTCCCAGGCCGCGTTCATCTCGCTGAAGGTGCTGATGTCCTTCAGCCAGATGTTGCCGACGACGATGCGGGTCTTGTCCGTGCCGGCCATCGCCAGATAGGCGTCGATCTGGGCGAGGATATCGGCGGTCTGCTCCTTGACGCCGCCGCTGCGGTCCTTGGCGGTGAGGCCCGACAGGAAGGCAAATCCATTGGCGACCAGCACCTTGCTGAGACGGCCGGTGACTTCGTGACGCGTGATCATGTTTCCTCTGGGTCTGCTGGAATGGCAGGCGAAGGCGGCCTTGCCGGCCCCGCCTGATACGATCGCCCTACAGGTGCGATTCCCGGATATTGATGATCCAGATCAGCTTCGCCTCGCTCGCGGAGCGGTTGACGACCTGATGCGGAATGGTGCTGGGGAACTGGAAGCTGTCCCCCTCCCCGATTTCGAAGACCTCGTCGCCGATGCTGAGCTCGACCCGACCGGAGAGGACATAGCCGCCCTTGTCGCCGGGCCCGCTCAGGAAGCTGCCGCTCTCGGCGCCCGGCGGTACGGTGAGGATCATGAAGCGCAGCTCGTTGTTGTCGCGCGGCGACAACAACTCCTTGGTCAGTTGATTGGTGCCGACGACGATGCGCGGGCGATTGGCCTGGCGCCGGACATATTGCGACTCGCGGGCCGGTTCGGCCGCGTCGCTTTCCAGGAACGACCAGAGCGTGACGCCAAGCGCGGCGCGCAGCTTCTGCAGCGTACTGACCGACGGGTTGGAGGCGCCGCGTTCGATCTGGCTGATGCTGCCGGAGGAAACGCCCGCCTTCGCCGCCAACTCCAGGATCGTCAGCCCACGCTCGGCCCGCAGGGCTCGCAGCCGCTGCCCGATCCTCATGGCCTCGAGCTGCTCGTCGCTGTCGATGTCGGCGTTCTCGGCGGGCAGCACTGTATCCGGCATGGGGTCCCAGGGAAGCGATTGAAGGCCCGCAAACGATATGATGATGAAAATGCCCGCGCAACTATTTTGATGAAATTCCGATGATTTATAAAATTACCCTTTAAATACAACGCATTGCTTGTAATACCGGCCAAATTCCACAGACCGGAGCGCCCTCAGACCTTGACGCACGATATCATATGATGAAGATTTTTAGCCGAATGACGCCCATTATGAAAATGGGTTGCCGCTTGTGTTCATTATTATGATGATGCCTTTCAGCGCATTCGCTGAAAGCGGTTGCCTTGGGAGAGGGGAAGCACGATGCGAGACAGTCACGATCCACGGCGGTTTTCGAACTGGAACCTGAACCGGCGCGATCTCTTCGGCCTCGGCGCCGGCGCGCTTGCCGCGAGTTTCGGCTTTGCCGCACGAGCTCAGACGGCGACTAAGCCCACCGCCCCGCCGCCGGCCAAGCCGACCGGCGTCGTCGTGGTCGGGCTCTCGCAGGAACCGGTTTCCTTCAACCCGCTGATGCCGGGCGTCGAGGTCGACGAAGTCGTCTGGACCAGCGTTTTCAACTCGCTCTGGGTCGCCGAGCCCGATGGCACGCTGCGCCCGGATCTCGCTCTCGCGGTGCCGAGCGAGGCGAATGGCGGCATCTCGGAAGGCGGCCTCGCCTGGACCGTGAAGCTCCGCGACAACGTGAAATGGCATGACGGCACGGCCTTCACCGCCGAGGACGTCAAATACTCGCTGGAACTGATCAACACCGCCGGCTTCAAGGCGCGCACGCGCGTCGGCCATGCCTTCGTCAGGGATATCGTGGTCAAGGGCCCGCACGAGATCTCGTGGCGGATGGAGAAGGCCTACGCCCCCTATCTCGCGATGCTGGCGAACACGCATATCGTTCCCAAGCACATCCTGGGCAAGGCGGCGGACCCGAATACGGCGCCGTTCAACAATGCTCCCGTCGGCACCGGCCCGTTCCGCTGGGGCACGCGACAGCCCGGCGACAACATCACGCTCGTCGCCAATGAGAGCTATCACGGCGACGGCCCTTATCTCGAGAAGGCGGTTCTCAAATACATCCCGGACCTGACGGCGCTCTATGCCCAGTTCCGCACCGGCCAGGTCGACCTGGTCATCATCTCGGGCATTCCCGCGAATTTCTACCAGGAGGCGATCAAGCTTCCCGGCCGCAAGGTCGCGGTCGCGCCGAGCGGCAATCTCGAGATCATCATGCCGAATCTCGGCAACAAGGTCTTTGCCGAGAAGGCCGTGCGGCACGCGCTCTATGCGGCGATGGACAAGCAGGCGATCATCGACGCGATCTATTATGGCGTGCCGAAGCCGACGGAATCCTTCGCGCCGCGCGAATCCTGGGCGTTCAACCCCGCCCTCCCCGTCCAGCAGCGCGATCTTGCCCGGGCCAACAAGCTGCTCGACGATGCCGGCTGGAAACGTTCCGGCTCGGGCACGCGAATGAAGAACGGCGTGCCGCTCGAGTTTGCGGTCTCGACGACGACCGGCAACCAGCTGCGCGAGCAATGCCAGCAGCTGATCCAGCAGGATTGGCAGCAGGTCGGCGCCAAGATGACGATCAACAACATGCCGGCAGCGGTGATCTGGGGCGAGTTCTACGTGCGCTCCAAATTCGAGTCGCTGCTGGTCGGTACGACCTTCCGCACCGGCGTCGACCCCGACCCGGCCTCGCGCTTCGCCTCCGATGCGATTCCGGTGAAGGGTGGCAGCGGCGGCAACTACATGCAGTGGGAAAATGCCGAGGCCGATGCGCTGATGAAGGAAGGCCAGGAAACCTTCGATCAGGAGAAGCGCAAGGCGATCTATTTCAGGCTGCAGGAGATCGTCCGCGAGGAGCTGCCGATCCTGCCGATCTTCCAATACGCGCCGATCGAGGGCGTGAAGGAAGGCCTGATCGGCTATCGCCCCAATATCAACCAGCGCCAGAACGCCTGGAACATGGGCAGCTGGTACTGGGCCAAGTGATTGGCACCGAGCGAAGTGATTGGCACCGGGTGAAGTGATTGAACGGGCGAAGTGACATGAAGCGCGGAGCGGCCGGGAGAACGGCGCCATGATCGGATTCCTCCTGCGCCGCCTCGGCCAGTCGCTGCTGTTGCTGCTCATCGTCTCGGTGATCGGCTTCGCCATCCTGCACCTGGCGCCAGGCGGGCCGCTCTCGCAATTCGCCGCCGGTGGCGACATGACCCAGGCCGATCTCGACCGCATCGCGGAACAGCTCGGCCTGAACCGACCCCTCCCCGTGCAATATGCGGAATGGCTCTGGCGCATGCTGAGCGGCGACTGGGGCCGCTCCTATCGCGACCAGCAGCCGGTGCTGCACGTCATCGCCTCCCATATCGGGGCGACGCTGGAGCTGATGCTGACCTCGACGCTGCTCGCCATGCTGCTCGGCGCCTGGGTCGGCATCCTCGGCGCGATCAAGCGCTATTCGATCTTCGACTCGCTGGCGACGATCGGCGCGATGATCGCGCTCTCGATCCCGACCTTCTGGTTCGGGCTCGTCATCATCTATGTCTTCTCGGTCGGCCTCGGCTGGCTGCCCGCCGGCAACCGCTACACGGTGGGCGACGGCTCCTTCCTGAACCAGCTGCATCACCTGATCGGCCCCTGCATCGTGCTGGCGCTGGTCTCGACGGCAGTCTGGAGCCGCTACATGCGCTCCTCGATGCTCGACGTGATCAACCAGGATTACGTGCGCACCGCCCGCGCCAAGGGCGTGCCGGAGCGGACCATCCTGCTGCGGCATGTGCTGCGCAACGCGCTGCTGCCGATGATCACCATCACCGGACTGCATGTGCCGACGCTGCTGTCGGGCGCGCTCGTCACTGAGACCGTCTTCACCTGGCCGGGCATGGGCCGGCTCTTCCTCGATTCGATCAGCTACCGCGACTATCCCGTGGTGATGGGCATCCTGATGTTCTCCGCCATGCTGGTGCTGCTCGGCAGCCTGATCGCCGACCTGCTCTACGGCGTCGCCGATCCGCGCATCGCCGGAAGCCACTGATGAGCCGGATGTCACCGATGAGCGAGAGGCGCCCTTCATGAGCATGGCCGAACCGATGCTTGCGCCCGCCCCGGGCTTCTGGAACAGCCCGGGCATGCGGCGCTTCCGGCGCCACAGGCTTGCGGTCTTCGGGGCTGCGACCATCACCCTGCTGACGCTCGCCTGCATCGTCGGGCCGTGGCTGCTGCCCTATACCGACACCTTCATCGACATCCGCTCCCGCTTCGCGGCGCCCTTCTCGGGCCCGCATGTGCTCGGCACCGACCCGCTCGGGCGCGACATCCTCGCGCGGCTCCTGATGGCGGGCCGCATCTCCCTCGCCGTCGGCTTTTCCGCCATGGCGATCGCGATGGCGATCGGCGTCGTGGTCGGGCTGGTCGCGGGCTTCTACGAGGGGGCCCTGGGCGCCGCGCTGATGCGCTTTGTCGACGCGATGCTGTGCTTCCCCTCGATCTTCCTGCTGCTGGCGGTCTCGGCGCTGATCCAGCCCTCCGTGCCCTCGATCGTGCTGCTGATCGCGATGACCTCCTGGATGGAGGTCGCCCGCGTCGTCGAGGCGCAGATCCGCTCGCTCAAGACGAGGGAATTCGTACAGGCCTCGGTCTCCTTCGGGGCCAGCAGCAAGCGCACCATGTTCCGCGTCCTGCTGCCCAATGCGGTCGCGCCGATCGTGGTTGCGGCCACGCTCAATGTTGCGCACGCGATCCTGGCCGAAAGCTACATCTCGTTCCTCGGCTTCGGCATCCAGCCGCCGACGCCGAGCTGGGGCAACATGCTCGAAAGCGCGCAGAGCTACCTGACCAGCGCACCCTGGCTGGCAATCATCCCCGGCGCCGCGATCACGCTCGCCGTGACCTCCTTCAACTTCATCGGAGATGGACTACGCGACGCACTCGATGCGCGGCAGGCTTGAGACGCCCATCAGACGGCCGCTCGAAAGCGCGGAGCGCGAGCCAGGGCTGCGCCGGCTTAACGCCGCGCCCGACATCGCCGGTCTCGCCGCCCATGTCCGCCGCCGCCTGCCGAAGCTGGCGCCCGCTTGAAGCCGGCCGCGGCCTGTTCCGAGCCTGCCCTCGCAGCGCGGGCAAAAGCCGCCCTGCCCAATAACAGATTTTGCCCCTCCATTTTTCGCAGGCACGCTTCCCGGACGGAGACGTCGCTCAGTGCAAAGTGGTCATGCCATGCATTTCCAGAGCTTCGACCACGCCGTCGAAAATCAGGCCGCCCCCGATCGCGGAAACAAAGAACCCGACAATGCGCGTGATCGCGTCGATCCCCATCGGGCCGATTCTTTGCGTGAGCTTCTCGGCATAGATCAGGCAGATATAGGTGGTGAACATCGTTGCCAGGATTGCCGCAGAAATGGCGATGAACGAGAGGATTTCCTTGGATGAATCCTTGATCGTCGCGGTCATCCCGATGATCGTGGCGATGCCGCCGGGACCGAACATGATCGGCATCGCCAGCGGCACGAAAGCGATGTTCGCTTCGCCGGTATCGGCGCCCGAGAGACCCAGATCGTCGCCAGATTTCTTCGGCATGAACAGCTCGAAGCCGATCTTCATCAGGATGATGCCGCCGACGACCCGCACCATGCTGAGCGGAACGCCGAAAATCCGGAGCAGGAGCGTTCCGAAAATGAAGAAGAAGAAGCAAAGCAGCAGCGCGTAGACCGAGGCTTTCAGGGCGACCGTGCGGTGCGTTGCGTTATCCTTGCCGGACAACAGCTTGAGGTAGACCGGCAGGACCTCGAACGGATTGATGATGGCAAGCAAGGTCGTGAAGGTGCCCACGAAGAGAGAAAGCTCGGTCCTCATCCGCATCTCCCCTTCCGATTGCGTGTGCGCGCAGGCCTCTCTTGTCAGGAAATTGCTCCCGGTCGGCGTCCCTGCCGCGCGTTGTCACCTCGAGAACGTCGGCCCGCCGCCAGGAACCGGTATCCTGGCCTTGCTTCAGAACCGCAGGCTGAGCCCGACGACCGGGCCATGCATCAACATATCGAAAGCATAACGCCGACGTCCCTCTCCCTGGGCATAGTCGGCGTAGAGCGCCCGATAACCGAGGATGCCCGAATAGGTGATGCCGTTCTTCTCCGCGAAATCGAAGCTGTAACCTGCAATGCCCTGCCACGAGAATTTGCTGCCGCCACCACCAAGGTCGCCACGCAGGAAGATTTCGTGGCCCGGCGCGACGCCGATCCGCATGCGCGCGCCGGCAAAACCGTCAACCCAATCCACCGAGCCGGAACGGGCGATCGCGACATTGCGCCCGAAGCTGAGATCGCCGACATCGACGGTCGCGCCCGCATCGAAGGAGATATCGGCGCGCTGATACCAGTAGCGCGCGCCCGCCAGGACGTCGAAGCCGACTGATCCGTAGCGCGCGAACTCGTAAGCGGCCCCAGCTTCAAGGATGGCCATCGAGGTCTTGGCATCGCCGGACGCGCCGATCGCGCCCGAGATATCCGGCGTAACGCTCCGCGTCCTGACGTTACCGCGATCGATGCTGACCTTGAGCCCGGCGAAATTGCCGAGGAGGGAGAACCGGCCGTTGCGGGCCTCGATATCCGCCATCAGGGCAAACAGCGTGCCCCCATCTCCGAGTGTGGCATCGACGATATCGATGAAACTGGCATCAACCTTCGCGGTTCGCCCCTTCACGGTCTGGTTTCCGTTGAGCGAAATGAGCCAGCCATAGGGCGTGAATCGGTAGGTCCATGCCGAAGTCATCACGGGCGGCACGGGCGTGGTCGGGGGCGGCAGATCGGCGGCCTGCGCCACGACGCTGCCGAGCCCGAGCACCATCGACAAGGTGAAGCCGCAGGCCCTCGCGTGGTTGAGTGTCATCGCAATCCCCTTTTCTTGCGATTCATGCTGCGAATTCCACACCCAGCATCCGTCGAAGACTGATCCCGCTCAATGCGCAACTTGCTTCCCACCGCAAAGCAGCGATGGGTGTGACATATTTACTTATCCCACACGCCCAAATTCGGCTTCACAATCACCAGCTTGACGACATGGACCTGGCGTTGCTGCCTTCACGGTCCGCGGCAAGAATGGCCTATCGGATTCGCGCCGCGTTTCCTGAGAGAATCCTCATTACGATCGCCCTAGGATCGAATCGAATACTGTCGCCGGCACAGAGGAACCTCGCGACAACCCTTGCGATAGGTATCCCGCAGCCAACGTCGGCTCGGATTTACGGCCCGCTTTTTCGGCTTGGAGCGAAAAGCAAACTACGTGAATCCCGTGAGCGTTTACGGAGTCGCCTTCGAATGTCCTCTCAGCGCGCGCTCCGAACCCATGCAGTGGCTCAGGCGCAGGTCGGCACTCCACACCCTTGTGGAACGGCCAGGCATCGGCTTGCCGAGCCGTGCCCCGGTTGACGTCGATTGCGGCTGGGCGCAGCTTTGGAGGGCGTGGGCGACGCGCACGGCTGTAGCTGGCCTTCGCCCATCGGGGAGTGCCGCGCATGGAGGATTGCGAGGCCCATCGCCATGACCTTCGCCTGAAGGCCGGGATGCTGCGCCTTGCGGCCATCTTTCTGGTCTTCAGCGTGATGCTGCTCGCCGGTGGGCCGATCAAGGCGCTTGCGCAATCAGCGCCCCCGACGGAGGCCAGGACGATCGGCATCCTGCTCGTCCGGGAGATCCAGGAGCGCCCTCTCCCGCTGTCGCTGCTCGACATTCCGCCGCCCGACGACGGTATCGCCGGCGCGCGGCTCGCCATTGCAGACAACACCAATACGGGGCGTTTTCTCGGCCAGGAGTTTCGCCTGGACATCATCGAGAGCGCCAAGGCCGATGAACTGCTCGTCGAAGCCGAAAGCCGCGTCGCCGCGGGGCAACATTTTCTGGTGCTCGACGTGCGCGCCCAGACCGTTCTCAGGCTCGCCGACGCGCTGAAGGGAAAGGATGTGCTGCTGTTCAACGCCGGCGCGCCGGACGAAAACCTGCGCGAGGAGGATTGCCGCGCCAATGTCCTGCATACCGCCCCGTCACGCGCGATGCTCGCCGATGCGCTGGCGCAGTATCTCGTCTGGAAACAGTGGCGGCGCTGGTTCCTGGTTCTCGGAACGCGGCCAGAGGACGAGGCCTTCGCCGGGGCGGTGCGACGCGCGGCAAAGCGCTTCGGCGGCCGCATTGTCGAGGAGCGGGTTTTCTCCGACGAAGGCGGCTCGCGGCGCGCCGATGGCGGTCACGAACAGATTCAGCTGCAGATCCCGGTCTTCACGCAGAATGCGGCGGCCCATGACGTCGTGGTCGTGGCCGACGAGGCCGGGCTGTTCGGCGAGTACTTCCCATTTCGGACCTGGGAGGCGCGACCGGTGGTGGGGACACAGGGGCTGACGGCGACAAGCTGGCATCCCGCGCTCGAACAATGGGGAGCGACCCAGTTCCAGAACCGCTTCAGGCGATCGGCGAACCGGACGATGCGCCCGCTCGACTATGATGCCTGGCTCGCGATCCGCAGCATCGGCGAGGCGGCAGCGCGCCGTCGCTCGACCGCGTTTGCCGAGATCGCGGCCTATCTGCGCTCCGCAGAGTTCGACGTGGCAGGCTTCAAGGGCCAGAAACTGACATTCAGGGACTGGAACGGCCAGTTGCGCGAACCGATCCTGATCGCGACGCCGAAGCTCCCGGTCTCGGTTTCGCCGCAGCCGGGCTTTCTGCACCAGTTCTCGACGCTGGATACGCTCGGGCTCGACCGGCCGGAAACGAAATGCAGATTGTAGGAGAGTAAGTCAGAGCCTGAAGCCAATCGCGTCCTGGTTTTTCGACATCATCATCGGAAACGGAACACCATGCGGCTCACATCATTTCTTTCGGCGGGCGCGCTTTTACTGCTCGGATCCACAGCCAACGCCTACACGGTGTTCGTCTCCAATGAAAAGGACAACACCGTCAGCGTCATCGACAGCACGACGCTGGAAGTGACCAAGACCATCAAGGTCGGTCAACGTCCGCGCGGGGTCGTGCTGGCCCGGAACGGCGAGTGGCTGCTGATCTGCGCGAGCGACGACAATGTCGTGCAGGTCTTCGACACCAAGACCCTGGAATTCGTCAAGAATCTGCCCTCGGGTCCTGACCCGGAGCTCTTCACCCTGCATCCGAAAGGCAACCCGCTCTATATCGCCAACGAGGACGACAATATCGTCACCGTCGTCGATATCGAGAAGGGCTCGGTCCTGTCGGAAATCCCCGTCGGTGTCGAGCCCGAGGGCATGGGCATCAGCCCTGACGGGACCATTCTCGTCAACACCTCCGAAACGACGAACATGGCGCATTTCATCGACACGGGAAGCAATAAGACGACCGACCATGTCCTGGTCGACGCCCGCCCGCGCTATGCGCAGTTCACGCCGGACGGATCGCAGGTCTGGGTCAGCTCCGAGATCGGCGGCACGGTCAGCGTCATCGACGTCAAGACGCGCAAGCCCGTCGGCAAGGTGTCGTTCCAGATCAATGGCGTCAACGCCGACGCCATCCAGCCCGTCGGCATCCGGATCACCAGGGATGGCAAAACAGCCTTCGTCGCGCTCGGGCCGGCCAACCGCGTCGCCGTCGTCGATACCGCAACCCTGAAAGTGGAGCGCTATCTCCTGGTCGGGCAGCGCGTCTGGCAGCTCGCCTTCACGCCCGACGAGAAGCTGCTCTTCACGACGAACGGCCCATCGAACGACGTCTCGATCATCGATGTCGAGAAACTGCGTGTCACCAAGTCAGTGAAGGTAGGACGCTACCCCTGGGGTGTCGCCATCGCCCCATTTTGATCAGCGCGCGCCTCGGCACGCAGAAGGCCAAGAGTCGTTCGGAGGAGAGCATGAAGGCTTGCATCGTTGCTCCATCTTTGGCTAACGCGGCGCGGATCATCGTCACGTGAACGCAGCATTCGACGATCGGCGGGTCGGCATGGCGCTCTCGGTCGCCGGGGTCAGCCATGCCTTCGGCGAGCGGCGTGCCCTCGTCGATGTGTCGCTGGAGGTTCCGGCCGGTTCGTTCACCGTTCTGCTCGGCCTCAACGGCGCGGGTAAATCGACGCTGTTTGCGCTGATCACGCGGCTCTATGACAATGTCAGCGGCGAGATCCGGGTCTTCGGCAATGATGTGCGTCGCGCCCCGTCGGCAGCGCTGCGGCAGATCGGCGTGGTGTTCCAGAGCCGCTCGCTCGATGCCGACCTGAGCCTGCTGCAAAACCTCGCCTATCATGCGGCGCTGCATGGTTTCGGTCTCGCCGCGGCGCGGGCGCGCGCCATGGAACTGCTCGACATCATCGGGCTCTCCGACAAGGCACGCGACAAGGTGCGTGCGCTGTCGGGCGGCCAGGCGCGCAGGGTCGAGATCGCGCGTGCCCTGCTGCACGAGCCGCGTTGCCTTCTGCTCGATGAAGCCACCGTCGGCCTCGATATCGGAGCGCGCGAGGGCATCATCGCCCTGGTGCGCGATCTCGTCGCCAGCCAGGGGCTCGGCGTCCTGTGGGCGACTCATCTGATCGACGAGGTCGCGCCGAGCGATCGCATCGTCATCCTGCACAAGGGCCGGGTTCTGTTTGCCGGCGATCACGACAACCTGCTCGCCATGACGGGCACGGCAACGATACGCGAGGCATTCACGACGATGACGGGCTCTGCGGCTGCCAATCCTGCCGGCACGGTGGCGGCATGAAGACCATCCCGCTGGATCATGCGCCACCGACACTGGCGGACGCGCCGGAGCGCTCGGGCTTCTCTGGTTATCTCGCCTGCTTCAACGGCATCGTCTGGCGCGAGATGCTGCGCTTCATCCATCAGCGCGAACGCTTCCTCTCCGCGTTGGTGCGGCCGCTCGTCTGGCTCTTCATCTTCGCCGCCGGCTTTCGCCAGGTTCTCGGCGTCTCGATCATCCCGCCCTATGAAACCTATGTCCTCTACGAGGTCTTCGTGACGCCGGGCCTGATCGGCATGATCCTGCTCTTCAATGCCATGCAGTCCTCGCTCTCGATGGTCTATGACCGCGAAACCGGCACGATGCGAACCTTGCTCGTCAGCCCGTTTCCGCGCTGGTTCCTGCTGACATCGAAGCTGATCGGCGGCGGCGCGGTGGCGCTGCTGCAGGTCTATGTCTTTCTGCTGATCGCCTATTTCTGGGAAATCGAGCCGCCCTTGCTCGGCTACCTCACGGTGCTGCCGGCCTTGTTCCTGGCGAGCCTGATGCTGGGCGCGCTCGCCCTGTTCATGTCGTCGATCATCAAGCAGTTGGAGAACTTCGCCGGGGTCATGAACTTCGTGATCTTCCCGATGTTCTTTGCCTCGTCCGCGCTCTATCCGCTGTGGCGCATCCGGGAATCGAGCCCGCTGCTCTATGAGATCTGCCGCTTCAATCCCTTCACCCATGCGGTCGAACTGATCCGCTTCGCCCTCTACGCGCAGATTGATCCTGTCTCGCTTGCGGCGGTGCTGGGTTTTACCGCCGTCTTTCTCGCTGCCGCCATTTACGCCTATAATCCATCGAAGGGTTTGCTGGGTCGGCGTGGTGCTCCCGGAGGCACGGCATGACGTTCCCGAGAGGTCTTGTCCCGAGCCAACGCCTGATCCGCACGAGGCTCAGGATCGCCTGCGGCGCGGCCCTGTTCGCGGGCATGTTCGCAGCCTTGCCGGCGCGCCCGGACGAACCGGAATGGCCCTGCGTGCAGCGCAGGGTCGCGACGCTCACTGCGGCGCAGATGTGGGATGGCCCCGATGTCGAGGCGCTCACCGGCTGGCAGGACGACGCGGAGATGGAGCGCCTGATCAAGGCACTCGTCAGCCGCGCCAACCCGATGGAGCAAGCAAGCGAGAGCCTGGCGCAATGGGCCAAGGCCCAGCCGGACTCAAGCCGGGACGAGAAGCTGAAAATGCTGTTCGCCGGCGTGTTGAAGACCATCAATGACGACCGCGCCATCGTGCTCGCAGGGATCGGCCGGTTTCAGCATCGGCAAAGGCAGCTCGCCGAGCGGATCCAGGAGCAGGGAGCGGCGCTGGGTGCGCTGCGCGCCAAGGCGGCGCTGGACGAGAAGGCCAAGGCGGAGCTCACCGTGGCGGAGGACAGGTACAAGTGGGATACGCGGTTCTTCGCCGAGAGGCAGGAATCTCTGCCCCTCGCCTGCGAGATACCCGTGCAGATCGAGCAGCGCGCCTTCGATCTCGCCCGCGAAATCCGGGCGCTGATGAAGGATTGACGCCGCCTCGCCGCGGCCACGGCACTTCGGTGCCGGGCGCTTCGGTCCGGCGCGGGTCTCATAGCCCCGGCGCAATCTCGACGAGCGGAAGCAGCGCCTCGCCCCAGCCATCGCTGCCGTCGGGAAACCAGATGACATTGCTGTACCCCCAAGAGACGGCGCGCTTGGCTGCGTTCCAGGACATCCAGCAATCCTTCAGGCAGAAGAAGACCAGCGTTTTCGCCTTGTCGCCGCCGGTGAGCGTCGCGAGCTGCGCCTGGAAGGCCTGCAGCAACGGTTCGGGGATGACGCCATAGCCGGTATTGGCCAGCCAGACCGCGCCCGGAATGCTGCGATGCGGCGCCTCGCGCCAGACCATGTTCGCCGGCAGGTTGTCGGGTTTCACGGGGCGTGGCAGGACATCGATGAAGACGGCTGATTTCCCGCGCCACAGCAGCTCTGCTGCCCGTGTGTCGATGACGCGGGCGCCCTGGAGCATCGCTGGAACCGGCGCGCGATAATTCTCGGTACGATAGCCTGCGGGTTCGTCCGGGACGGCCCACGCCAGGCCGCCGGCCGCTGACCCCGCCGCCAGCCAGAGTGCCAACAGGGCAGTGCCGCGCCACATGGTCAGCGCCGCGGCGCTGTGATCGGCACCGTGTCCTCGTCCAGCAGCGGCACGCCGAAATCCAGCAGGATCGCATCGATATCGCCCTGCCTCCTGGCGATGATCTCGTTCAACTTGCGTTTCCAGTCATCCTCCTGATGACGCACGCCGAAGGTGATCCGATAGGCCATGCGCGGCCCCATCGTTTCCCTCAGCAGCGGCGTCACGGTCAGCTTTTCGCCGCCGCGGCTGGCGAAATAGCCGCCGATCGGCCCCCACAGGATTCCGGCATCGATCTCTCCGGAACGGATATCGGCGATCATGCGCTCCGCGGGAGAGTCGAAGCGCCGGTCGACCGTCAGCGGATAGGGCCTTGCCTTCTGCATCAGGCCGAGCATCGCCATGATGTTCCCGGGCGGTGTGCCGGCGACGATGCCGATGCGCTTGTCCTTCAACCGCTCGTCGGCAAGCGTAACGACGCCGTCGAGCCTCTGCCCCGGCCGATGAACCAGGACATAGCTCGAGCGGTAATAATGGTTGCTGTTGAGGACGAGATCGTCGCCCTGCGCGTAACCGATGATCAGGTCGCAGCGCTTTGCGAACAGCGTCTGGCGCACAAATCCCGTCGCCTGCGGAAACCAAGTGTATTCGAGCGGAAGCTTCAAATCATCCGCGACGAGTTCGGCGATCTTGTTCTCAAAGCCCTGCCCCGCCTCGTTCGAGAAGGGCAAATTGGCCGGGTCGCTGCAGACGCGGAGGACTTCGTGATTGACCAGATCGGCACGGCCGGTCTCGGCGGCGTGGCTGGCGCCCCCCGCGGCGAAGAGGAGGATCGCGCAGCAGATCAGCCAGCGAAAGACATCAGCGGGCCGCCATGCCCGCACTGGTGGCCGGGTGGTGGCAGGGCCGGACACGCAGCTGCTGCGCAGCCGTCCGGGCCTCGCTCTAGGAGCCCATGCAGGTCTTTTCATTTTGGACGGCCGTCTCCGGCTTTTCGACGGCGCGTTCCGGACGCGTGCCCCGCGGCAGCACACCATCGGCGCGCGCCTTGAGATAAACGTAGATGTCGTCGAGATAGCACATGACATTGGCGTTATCGCCGAGCGCCGGCATGACGCTCGTCTTGTCGGGGCGCGTGATCGTGCGCCCGCCAGCCACCACTTCCGTGAAGTCAGTATATTTCATGGTTTTCAGGGACCCGACCAGGGCCGGGGCATAGCTCGACCCTTCCCCCTCCGGCCCGTGACAGACATGGCATTCCGAATGGTACCGCCGGAAGCCGGAGTAGGTATACCAGTCGACCTTGCCGTCAGCCGTGATGTTGTAGGTCGGCGTGCCGTCCTCCAGCGTCCATTTTCCATCCTGTTCGGTCTTTGCCGGCTTGTCCTGCGACGACCCGCCGGTCGCCGGCAACAACACGGCCAAAAGAGCGAAACCTGCAAGTGCGAAGCCGATGCCGAAATGTTTCACTTTCAGCCTCTCCGGTAGCCGCTGCATCGTCGATTGTCGGCCGTGACAGCCGGGGCGGGCATCAAAAAGGCCGGCGCAACCTGTTCAGCCGCGCCGGCCATCCGTCACGCGCCGATCATGGCAGCGTGAAGACCGTTAACACACCACCGAGCGCGGTGTAGTCGCGCAGCGCGGCATAGCCGCCGACTGCGCCGAGACCGTCGGTCGGATTGGTCAAACCGGCAGCGAGACCGATCCCGGCCCAGCCACCGATGCCGGACAAGACCGCGACCTGCTGCTTGCCCTTGTGGGTATAGGTCATGACGTTGCCGATGATGCCCGACGGCGTCTTGAACTTGAACAGTTCCTTGCCGTCCTTCTCGTCAACCGCCTTCAGGTAACCTTCCAGCGTGCCGTAGAAGACCACCCCGCCTGCGGTCGCGAGCGCACCCGACCAGACCGAGAACTGCTCCGGAACCGACCAGACGATCTTGCCCTGGCCTGCATCCCAGGCGACGAAATTGCCCATGCCGCCATGGCTGCCGGGTGCCGGATACATCGAGAGGGTTGCGCCGACATAGGGTTGGCCGGCCGTATAGGACACGCGGAACGGCTCGTAATCCATGCAGACATGGTTCGTCGGCACGTAGAACAGACCCGTCCGCGGCGAATAGGCGGCCGGTTGCTGGTCCTTGGAGCCCAGCGCCGCCGGGCAGACGCCCTTCGTGTTCTTGTCCTGGCCGGTCTGGAATGTCGACATGGCCGACACGACCTGCGGACGGCCATATTGCGGGCTGTTCTTGTCCATCACGACCCCGGTCGTCCAGTTGACCTTCGGGTCGAATTTCTGGGCGACGAGCAATTCACCGGTGACACGATCGAGCGTGTAGCCAAGCCCGTTGCGGTCGAAATGAACGAGCGCCTTACGGGGCTGGCCGCCAACCGGGATATCGGCGAGGATCATCTCGTTGACGCCGTCATAGTCCCACTCATCGAATGGCGTCATCTGGTAGGCCCATTTCGCGACGCCGGTGTCGGCATCACGGGCAAAGATCGACATGGTCCATTTCTGGTCGATCGGCTTGCCGTCGGCGCCGGCGCGCTGCACCGGGTTCCAGGTCGAGGGATTGGCGGTGCCGTAGAAGAACAGGTTGGTTTCCGGATCATAGGAATACCAGCCCCAGCTCGAGCCGCCGCCGATCTTCCACTGATCGCCCGTCCAGGTCTTCAGCGAGGAATCCTTGCCGACCGGCTTGCCGAGCGACGTGGTTTTCTCAGGATCGATCATCATCTCGCTGTCGGGGCCGGTCGAATAGGCCCGCCAGAGCTGCTTGCCTGTCTTCATGTCGTAGGCGGTGACATGTCCCCGCACGCCGAATTCCGCTCCGGAAATGCCGACGATGACCTTGTCCTTCACCGGCAGGACAGTGGCCGTATTGGTCTCGCCCTTCTTCGGATCGCCGTTGACGACCTTCCAGATTTCCTTGCCGGTCTTGGCATCGAGCGCCACCACCGTGGTGTCGGCCTGATGCAGGAAGATCATGCCGTCCGCATAGGCGACACCGCGATAGACCGTATCGCAGCACATCACCGGAATGACCGACGGGTCCTGCTTGGGCTCGTATTTCCAGAGGATCTTGCCGTCCTGATCCAGATCGAGCGCATAGACGATGTTTGGAAACGGCGTGTGGACATACATCGTGCTGCCGATGACCAGGGGCGCGCCTTCATGGCCGCGCAGCACGCCGGTCGAGAAGGTCCACGCCACCTTCAGATTCTTGACGTTGTCCCGATTGATCTGGTCGAGCTTGGAATAACGCGTATTCGCGTAGTCGCCAGTCTGGATGGCCCATTGGTTTGGATCAGATGTCTGCTTGATCACATCAGAATTAGCCAGCGCGAGCGCTGGAAAGGCCACGGTCGTCAACAAAGCTGCCGATTGTATAAGCTTGCGCATGACGTTCCTCCTGGCGTTTTTTGTCTGCTGCGATAGCGCTCCATAGCGTGGTCACGGCTGAACACCCGAAGCGTCCAGGCGTTTCGGCATGCGTTCAGGCTACGACTGCATCAACGCCAACCGGGCGTCAGTCATAGAAGCCGATTTCTACCGGTGCATGTGTAAGCCCTTTTTCGATGACGGACAAGATCGCAGCAAGATTCCATCCCCTCCAATCCTACAAAATTACGCCCAAACACGATCTGGACACGCGCCAACACGTCACGATTACTGACCTACGCAAATGCAATCGCAATGAATGCTGCATCGCACAATTCAGGGAGGAGACAGATCAACTTGAGACACGGCACGACCTAAGCGCGAAATGGCACTGCCTTCTTCCGCATGCTAAGAGAGCGGATGGCCGCCGCTGCCCTGCCATCGCGCCCGGATCTGCGATCTTCGCTGCGCGCCCTCAATCGGCGGCCATGTGCAAGACGGGGCCGGCGCATCCGGGCTGTGCTGGGAGCGATGCTCTGTCTCGCACTGGCACTGCCTGGCCGTGAAGGCGGACCCGTTTCCCCGGCGGCGGCCCAGACAACCCCGGCAGCCCTGCCCTTGAGCGTCACCGAGATCGCGCCTGGCGTTTTCGTGCATCAGGGCGCTTATGCGCTCTTTGCGCCGTCAAATCGGGGCGACATCGCCAACCTGTCCTTCGTGATCGGTCGCGATGCCGTCGCCGTGATCGACACCGGCGGCAGCCTGGCCATCGGGCAGGCGCTGCGCGCCGCGATCCGGACGGTGACCGACAAGCCCATTCGCTACGTGATCAACACGCATATGCATCCCGACCATCTGTTCGGGAACGCCGCCTTTGCCGATGATCGGCCGGAATTCATCGCCCATCACAAACTGGCGCGTGCCTTGGCCGCGCGGGCCAAGCGCTACCTTGCCCTCAACGCGCAACTGCTCGGTCCGGACGCCTTTGCCGGCACCCGCCTGATCGCGCCGACGCGTGCCGTCGAGGACCAGTCGGTCATCGATCTCGGCGAACGCGAGCTCATCCTCGAAGCGCAACCGACGGCGCATACCGACAACGACCTGACCGTTCGGGATACGGCCTCGGGAACACTCTTTCTCGGCGACCTGCTCTTCATGCGGCATGTCCCGGCCCTCGACGGATCGATCCGCGGCTGGCTGGCGCTGATCAGCCGCCTCGAACAGGTCGCGGCAAAGCGTGTCGTGCCCGGCCATGGGCCACCGGCGGCGGCCTGGCCTGAGGCCGTGCAACCGCAGAAGCAGTACCTGCAAAGAATTTCCGCGGATGTGCGGCGCATGATAAAAGAGGGACGATCGATTGCCGAGGCCGCCGCGACCGCCGGGCTCTCCGAGAAGGAGAGCTGGCTCCTGTTCGACGAGTTCAACGCCCGCAATGTCACGGCCGCGTTTGCCGAGCTTGAATGGGAGTGATCGCAGCGCCGCCAGCCTGAACCGGAGGATGCCATGACTGAGCTCATCGCACGCCGCAGCGTCCTTTATCTTGTCGGCGCCATGGTCACGGGCCTGCCGGTTACGCTGGCGCGGGCCGAGGACGATCCCTGGCCCGGCCTCCACCAGGACGTGTTCCAGAACCGGCCGATCAGCGAGGAGGACGGGCTGGTGACGCTGGAAGCGCCCGTGCGCGCCGAAGACGCGGCCCTGGTTCCGCTGACCGTGAAAATCGACCGCGACAAGGCATCGGCCCCGCTCACACTGACCTTGCTGATCGACAAGAACCCGGCGCCGGTTGCCGCCACCTTCTTCTTTGGCGAGGGCTCGGGCGAGATCATGCTGTCGACGCGCGTACGGATCGACGCCTATTCGAATGTGCGCGCCGTGGTCGAAACCAGCACCGGGGCGCTGCACATGACCACCAAATATGTGAAGGCATCCGGCGGCTGCTCGGCGCCGGCACCGAAGGATGCCGAGCTCGCCGAGGCCGAACTCGGCAAGATGCAGCTGCGGCAATTCGAGGCAAGCCTCCCGGCCTCGACCTCCCGCGAGGCGCAATTGATGATCCGGCACCCGAATTATTCCGGGATGCAGATGAACCAGCTGACCGGCTACTACATCCCGGCGAAATTCATCACGGATGTCGAGGTAAAGCGCGGCGATGCGCTCGTCTTCCGCATGGAGGGCGGCATCTCGCTAAGCGCGGACCCCAATATCCGCTTCACCTTCCGGTCGACAGGTCCTGATGATGTGCTCACCGCGGTCGCGAAGGATACGGACGGCCGCGTGCTGCACGGCAGCTGGCCGGTCAAGAGCGGAAAGGAAAGCTGATCACGCAGCCCTATAACCCAGCCAGACGCGCCCGCAGGACAGCCGCGCTTGTCGCGCTCTGCCTGTTCTGCACGCCCATGCCGGCGGTCGCCGAAGCCAAGCTGACCGTTCGCGAGGTTACGCAGCGATTGTTCCAGCTCGCGCCCGGCGCGCGTGCCGATCTCGGCGGACAGGATTTGCGCGGCCTCGATCTGAGCGGCCTCGATTTCCGGCGGGCGCGGCTCGCCGGCAGCGATCTCTTTGGCGCCGATCTGGTTCGTGCCGATCTTTCTGGAACCGATCTGCACGGTGCCCGGCTCGACCGGGCGGTGATCATCGGCACCGATTTCAGCGGCGCCGACCTCTCCGACGCGACCCTGCTGCTGCCCAGCGCCGTTTCGAGCCTGTCCTATGATGCAAGCGAAGCGCCTCGCTTCCGGAACGCCAATCTTGCACGCGCCGTCATTGTCGCCCACCTGAGCGGCGCCGATATGCGCGGAGCCGACCTGACCGCAGCCGTCTTCAACTATGCGGATATGCGGGGAACGCTGATGACCACGCTACGCACCGAGCTCTTCGGCTGCGACCTGACAGGCGCGATCCTGCGCCATACCGACCTGACAGGCATCGTGCTGCGCTTTGCCAAATTGCGGCATGCCGATCTGACCGGGGCGATGCTGGTCAATGTCGATCTGTCCAAGGCCGACCTCACCGCCGCGGATCTGAGCGAAGCCGATCTGACCGGCGTCGATTTCGACGGTGCGATCCTGACCGGGGTGAAGGGCCTGGAGAGCGCCCGGGGCCTCGCCCTGGCGCATAATCTCGACAAGGCGGTAAGGTAGCTCAGTCGAACGCGTTGCGGAGCACATGCCGGTGCTGTTGCTCGATCGATCTGTTCGCCCTTTGCTTATCGCCCTCGCGGCCGCGCTGGTGATGCAGCCCGGCGCCCGGGACGGCAGCGCTGAATCGCGGGGAAGCGTCGATACCGCCCTCATCCTGRCAATCGACGTGTCGAATTCCGTCGATGCGCGGCGCTATCGGCTGCAGATCGACGGCATCGCGGACGCGCTCGATGCCCCCTCCGTGCAGGCGGCCATTCTCGGCGGGCCGCGCCAGGCGATCGCGATCAGCGTCATCCTCTGGGCCGACAAGCCTAGCTTCTCGATTCCGTGGGTCAGGGTCGCCAGCGCCGCCGATGCGCGGGCGCTGGCAGGCAAACTGCGCCGGCTCGCCCGGCAAGGCGGCGAATTCACCTGCGTGGCGCAGATGATGCGCTTCGTCGCCGACAAGATCACGCCGCAAATCCCGATGCGGGCGACGCGCGTCCTCCTGGATGTGTCGGGGGACGGACAAGAAAACTGCAACCCCGAGGCCGCCCCGATGCAGGTTCGCGATGAACTGGTCGCGATCGGCCTGACCATCAACGGGCTGCCGATCCTGGAAGGGAGCGAGGCTGAGACGCTCGCGCGCTGGTATGGCGAGAACGTCGTCGGCGGCCCCGGCGCCTTCGTGCTCCCGGCGCAGGGATTTGAGGATTTCGGGCGGGCCTTCCGGCAAAAATTCATCACCGAGATCAGCGCATGGCCCGCCGCTCCGGGCCGCCCGCCCTCGCGCCTTGCCGCGCATGAACAGCCCTGATCGGCCCTCGCCAGTGAGTTTCCGGACAGACGGCGGGCTCTGTTTGCAACAGGCTGCCGGCGGGTGTAGGCTCCCGGCGCCTACTCTTGAGAAGGCTGGCGACGATCTGGAGAAACCGATCATGCGCAAGTGGAAAAAACCCGCAATCATCGAAGTGACAGTCGGCTGCGAAGTGACGTCTTACGCTCCGGCACAGTTCTGAAGCGTCCGTTCTGAGTAACAGGCCGTCGACCCGGGAGCGGTTGCGGGCGCTGGCGCCCGGTTCCGCCGTCGGGGATGGCTGCCACGATGGGATTGTTGGTGTCCGTTCACGTGTCAGGCGGGAAGCCGTCGGGTGCGGTCGCAAGCGGCGTCTATTTGTGAGCATCGCGGACGGCGGGCTCATAGCCGCGCGTGCTGTGCCCTGCGCTTGCTGTCACACGATGGGCGGTCCGGCGCGCGCTCGACAGTGGAGGCGACGGGTTGAGGTGCCCCCCAGCCGTGGCGGCGTGGTCGCGGCAGGTCTGGCGTCGATCCCGCCATCGAGCCCCTGGCACCGATACGCTTGACGAACCTGAACGAGGCGCTGGCCCATGACTGCTGGCATTACGACCGCTGACGTCGCGAGCATCGTCCCGGTACTGCCCCGTGGCGTGCGCCTGCGCTTTGATGATAGCCGCCGGCAATGGTTCCTTCTCGGTCCCGAGCGCGTGTTCGAGCCCGATGAGATGGCGCTCGAGATCCTGCAGCGCATCGATGGGGTGAGTTGCGTCGAAACCATCGTCCAGGATCTGGCGACGACCTTCGACGCGGACCGGGACGAGATCGCCGCCGACGTCATGACGTTCCTGCGCGGCCTTGCCGATCAAAGGATGGTCGACCTGTGAGCGATGTCGAGACGCTTCCACAGACCCAGCCTGCTCGGCCCGAATTGCAGCCGCCGATGGGTTTGCTGGCGGAGTTGACGCATCGCTGTTCCCTGCGTTGCCCCTATTGCTCCAACCCGCTCGAGCTCGACAGGCGCTCGGGCGAACTCGCGACCTCCGAGTGGAAGCGGCTGATCGATGAGGCTGCCGCGCTCGGCGTGCTGCATATCTATTTCTCGGGCGGCGAGCCGATGCTGCGGCGCGACATCGCCGAACTGGTCGCATATGCGCATCAAGCCGGGCTCTATACCAACATGATCACCTCCGGCGTCGGCTTTCAGCCGGCCGTGCTGGACGCGGTCACTGAGGCGGGCCTCGACCATATCCAGCTTTCCATTCAGGCGATCGATGCCGAAACCTGCGATCGCGTTGCCGGTTACACGGGCGCGTGGCAGCGCAAGCATGAAGTCGCTGCCGCCATCGCCCGGCTCGGATTGCGGCTCACCGTCAATGCCGTCGTGCATCGGGACAACGTGCAGCAGATTCCGGCCTTCGTAGAGCTTGCGGAAGAATGGGGTGCTGCGCGCATCGAGATCGCGCATGTGCAGTATTACGGCTGGGGCCTGGTCAACCGCGCCAGGTTGATGCCGACGCGCAAGCAGGTCGAAGCTGCGATGGTGGATGTCGAGGAGGCAAGAAGCCGCACGGCCGGGCGCCTCGTCATCGATTGCGTGCTGCCCGATTACTATGCCCGCTACCCGAAAGCCTGCATGGGCGGCTGGGGCACGCGGTTGATGAACATCACGCCGACAGGGCGCGCCCTGCCCTGTCATGCGGCCGAGACGATAGCGGGGCTGGTCTTCGACAATGTCCGCGACGCCAGCCTGTCGGAGATCTGGTATCGCGGCAGGGCGTTCAATGCCTTCCGCGGCACGGACTGGATGCAGGAGCCCTGCCGCAGCTGTGCGCGCAAGGAGCTGGATTTCGGTGGCTGCCGTTGCCAGGCCATGGCGCTGGCCGGCGACGCGGCCGCGACCGACCCTGCCTGCTCATTGTCGCCGCTGCATCGCGAGGTCGTTGCGCTGGCGGAAGCCGAAGCCGCCTCCGAGCGCAGCGATTTCATCTACCGGACCTATCAGGGCGTTTGACGCAACCGTCTCCAGGCGCCCCTCGCGTCAAATGTCCTTCTCATCCGCGCCGGCGCAGCGCCAGCGGACGACGCGCCAGTCGGGATGTTCGCCATTCCATTGCGCGACATAGGGCGCCGCGCTCTTCGCGCACTGGTTCGGCGAGACAGTGATCGCCAGCGGAATCCGCTCATTCCGGCAAATCGAGGGGTCCGTGACGAGGCAAACCGAAATGACGATCGCAAGCATCGACTGCTCCCCCACTTTTGCGTGGCCCAGCCCGTCCGACGACGAGGCAGACCGCGCGCCAGCCGCCATCGGAGAGGCTCATCCTACAGGCCTTTGACGGGAAATGCGAAGACCAACGGGCAGCGCATAGGGGAGGCTGCCGCGCTGGAGCATCTGCCTGAACCGCCAAGAGCGGATCATGCTTGTGATCAGCCTCGGGGACCGCTCGCAAGGCTGCCCCGTTCGACTGGCGGGGCGTGGCCGAAGCCCGCAGGATCACCGGCCTGCCTTTGGATGGCCGAAGGCGGCATGCCGTAGCGCTTCTTGAACAGATGGGTGAAATGCGAGGAGCTGCTGAAGCCCCAGGAAAAGGCGATATCGGTCAGGGTCTTGCCCGTTCGCGAACCGAACTCGAGCTCTTCCAGGCATTTCTCCAGACGCTCTTGCCAGATGTAGCTGGTGATCGTCGTGCCTTCATCGGCAAAGGACATGTGGAGATAGCGCTTCGTGCAATCCAAGGCCGACGAGAGCAGCTCGATGCCCAGGTCCGGATCGCTCAGGTTCTCGCGAATGAAGGCCTTGATCCGGGATGAAAGAGCCGCGCGCCCCGAGGTCCTGAAGGACGTTTGCGAAAGGAAGGGCATCAGCACGAGATCGAGCAAGGTGTCGGCGACCTGGACTTCGCAGCCCGCCGCCAGTGCCGGGGCCTCGTTAAAGGCGGACAGGACGAAATCATGGGCCAGGCGGCCCGCGCCTTCGCGAGCCGAAACCTGTTGCGCCAGGAGCGGATCGAGCGACACGCCACGTTGCTCCAGCAATTGCCGGGGTATGATGACGACATGATGCTTCGTCAGGGCCGCGCTCGTGATCACATGGGGCCTGGACACGTCGTAGATCAGACAGTCGCCGGGCGTGATGACGCAATGGCGGCCATCCTGCTCGAACAGCGAGGTGCCATCGGTCTGAAACAGCACCTTTATCGGGCGACCGCCCAGCTCAGTGCATGAAGCGGGGTGCGCGATCCGGTGTTGGCTGACCTCGATCTGGCAGAGCCGCAGCCGCCGGATCGTCGCATAATCGATATGCCCGTCGATCGTGCCGGCCCCGAAGGCATCGACGCGAAGCGGCCCGCATAGCGTGCCCAGCGCCTGAGCCCAGTACTCGGACCGCAGCGGAGCCGCTGTCGTGGCGGTGCTCAAGGATATGATCGCGTGGGTCATTGTCGCGCATTCCGCTTCGACCGTGCCACTCTACATCGCCGCCCCCTCACAAGGAATGGCCTTCGGCGCGTCCGGCCGGGGCGTGTCTTCGCGGGCAGACAAGGGATGCTTCCCTTTAGGGCAAGCGTCGCGAAGAGAAAAATACCACATTGCACGCCGGACATGCGCCATCAGACGCATGTAGACGAGCACCGGATTTCCATGCGCGGGATCGAGGTGGTTCCAGACGCGTGATCATACCGGCGACAGGGAGGACGAAATCATGACCCAGACCGTTGCCATCCATCCCTCGATCGATCGCGGCCTCCCGCCGGCTTCCGCCGATTTCAAGGGCGGAACGCTCGTCTGCAAATGCACGGACCGCCCGGTAAAGGTCCGCGTCGACTCGCAATCGGCCCATAATCACGCCTGCGGCTGCACGAAATGCTGGAAGCCCAAGGGCGCGTTGTTTGCGATGGTCGCGGTGGCGCCGCGCAACAAGGTGACCGTGATCGAGAATGGCGACAAGCTCGCGATCGTCGATGAGTCCGCCACGATCCAGCGCCACGCCTGCAAGGGCTGCGGCGTCCATATGTACGGGCGCATCGAGAAGGCTGCCCATCCGTTCTACGGGCTTGATTTCGTTCATACCGAATTGTCGCCGGAAACCGGCTGGTCGCCCCCGGAATTTGCCGCCTTCGTTTCCTCGATCATCGAGTCGGGGGCCGATCCGGCCAATCAGGGCGCGGTACGCGCACGCCTGCGCGAAATTCGCCTCGAGCCCTATGATTGCCTCTCCCCGCCCCTGATGGATTTCATCTCCACCCATATCGCAAAGGCGTCGGGGGTTCTGAAATCCTGATCGGGATTGCTTGGGAGGGCCCGGGTCATGAAGACACGCGCAGCCGTCGCCTGGGAGGCGCGGAAGCCGCTGACCATCGAAACGGTCGAGATCGGCGGACCGAAGGCGGGCGAGGTCCTGGTCGAGGTGATGGCGACCGGCATCTGCCACACCGACGCCTACACGCTGTCGGGCATGGATTCGGAGGGCAAGTTCCCGGCGATCCTCGGCCATGAGGGCGCCGGCATCGTCCGCGAGGTCGGCGCCGGCGTGACCACGCTCAAGGTCGGCGACCACGTCATTCCGCTCTACACGCCGGAATGTCGGAATTGCAAAAGCTGCCTGTCACGCCGCACCAATCTCTGCACCGCGATCCGCGCGACGCAAGGCCAGGGCGTGATGCCGGACGGCACCTCGCGCTTCTCCTGCAACGGCGGCGAGGTCTTCCACTATATGGGCTGCTCGACCTTCGCGAATTTCACGGTGTTGCCGGAGATCGCCGTGGCTAAGGTCCGCGACGACGCGCCCTTCGACAAGATCTGCTATATCGGCTGCGGCGTGACGACGGGGATCGGCGCGGTGATCTACACCGCCAAGGTCTGGCCCGGCGCCAATGTCGTGGTCTTCGGGCTCGGCGGTATCGGCCTCAACGTCATCCAGGGCGCCCGCATGGTCGGCGCCGACAAGATCATCGGTGTCGACATCAATCCGGGCAAGCGCGCCATGGCCGAGAAATTCGGCATGACCGGGTTCATCAATCCGGCCGAGATCGGCAACGACAAGGTGGTGCAGGCGATCGTCGATCTGACCGGCGGCGGCGCCGATTTCTCCTTCGACGCGACCGGCAATACCAACGTGATGCGCCAGGCGCTGGAATGCTGCCATCGCGGCTGGGGTGAATCGATCATCATCGGGGTCGCCGAAGCCGGCAAGGAAATCGCGACCCGGCCGTTCCAGCTCGTCACCGGGCGGGTCTGGAAAGGCACCGCCTTCGGCGGCGCGCGCGGGCGCACCGATGTGCCGAAGATCGTCGACTGGTACATGGAGGGGAAGATCAATATCGACGACCTGATCACCCACAAGCTCAGCCTGGACGAGATCAATCACGGCTTCGACCTGATGCATGAGGGCAAGTCGATCCGAAGCGTCGTGGTCTACTGAACCGGTCGTCCGAAGCCCCGGCAGCTGGGACATCGCCAGATCAGAAGCAGCGCAATTCGCCTTCGATCTGTGCCCGCTTCAGGCGTGCGACCTTCTCGCGCATCAAGGGCATGGAGATAAACATCGAGGCGTTCTGACCGCCGCGCTGGCGCACGGACATGATCGTCTCGGCTTCCTCATAGGCCCTATAGGGCAGCACAGACGCGATCACGTCGATCGAGCACGAGCATTTCTCCAGCGCCGTACGGGTCTGGCCGTTCGCGGCCATGCACCCGAAGATGTAATCGGCGCGTGCGACCGTCGGATAGTCATTGACCGGCGTCTCAGCTGCGCCGCCATTGCCCGCAGCGAGGATCGTCGCCAGCAGCCCCCCGGCCAGAGCCGTCAGAAACCCGTGGTGCCGCGCTCCTGCCGTCCCGACCGTGCTCATGGCTGGGCGCTCGCCGATTTCAGGACGATGCGCTCCTCGAGTTTCGGCGCATCCGGCAATGTGCTGACGAACCTTGAGGTCATTTGGAGCAGCATGCCAGGCGCGGCCTCAGCCACCAGAATCTCGAACTGGCTGTCCTCATAGCCGAGCATCCGCCCGATATTGGTATCGTCGACAAAGGGCCTGACGGTGATCCGCGTCGCATCCAGCGTCTTGCCCTCGAATTCGACCTTGGTGGCCTCGCTTGTTGCCTTGTCGCGCAGGCCGGCGCGCAGCCGGTCCTTGAAATAGGGCGTCGTTCCACCGGTGAGCTGCGCCATGTTGCTCACTGCCCGATCGAGGAAGATGACGAGCACCGGATTGCCGGTCAGATCGGTAATCGACATAGGCTCGCGCGCCCGCTCGCCCGTGAACAGGCGCAGGTCGACATTGCGGCTGCCGTTGGCTGCAACGGATCTGACCACGAGCTTGATATCGTCGCCGAAGGGCTCGCCCAGCCGTTTCGTGTCGGAGGGCAAGCGCTCAAGCCGATAGGTCAGCTCCGTGCCCGAAGACACGCCGGAAAGATGAGGACGCGCGAACAGGATATCGACCGGCGTTTCCTGCGCCTGCGCCGGCCATGGCGCGATCGCCAGCACCAGAGCCATGACCTGGCAGAGCAAGACGGCGAAAGCTTTTCCGCTCACGATCGCATCTCCCTGACATCATAGCAGGTCGAGCAGGCCACGCAGGCAGCAGGATAAGGCTTGGCGCCCGGCGCAGCAATCAGCTTTGCAGGCTCAGCCGCTCAGGACCGCGATGATCAGCGCGCCGGCACGAAGGCGCCGGGCGGAATATGGCCAGGCTCGACATAGGCGTGATGGAGCGCATCCAGCATGGCCCAGAGCACGTCGCATTTGAATTCGAGCGCCGCGATCACCGCCTCCTGCTCGGCCGGCGTGCGGGCATGGGCCGTGACATAGGCAAGCGCGGTCTCGACATCGCGCCGCGCCTGTTCCGGGCGGGCGGTGAAATAGCTCAGGCTCTCCGGGCTGACGAAGTCGTAATGCGCCAGCATGCCTTCGACGCGGTGGCGGATGACCTTTGGCGAAAACAGCTCGGTCAGGGAGGACGCGACGGCTTCGAGCAGCGGGCGCTCGCGCACGAAATTGACATAGGCCTCGACCGCAAAGCGCGTCGCCGGCAGCACGCCGCGATGGGCCTGCACATCGGCGCGTGCCAGGCCCAGGCTTTCGCAGAGCCTGAGCCAGCGTTCGATGCCGCCCTCACCGTCCCCCTCGCCATCATGGTCGACGAGACGCTGGCGCCAGGCCCGGCGGAGCGCGGGGTCGTGGGTCCGGGCGATCAGGAACGCGTCCTTCACAGGGATATGGGCCTGGTAGGTGAAGCGGTTGAGAGCCCAGGCCTGGACCTCGCCCTTCGTGCACCGTCCGGAATGCAGTCTGGTGTGGAAGGGGTGCTTGTCGTGATAGCGCGCCTCTCCGACCTCGCGCAGGCGCTGTTCCAGTTCCTCGGGCGATAGCAAAGCAGTCACAGCCGCACCTCCATGCCGTCATAGGCCACCGCGATACCCGCGGCTTCGATCACGAGACGCTCCGGCGACCCCTCGATCAGCGCCGAATTGGTGTTGTTCAGATGGATATAGATCTTTTGCGCCGCAGGCAGCTTGGCGAGCCAGGACAGCGAGCCGCCAGGGCCCGTGATCGGCATATGCCCCATCCTCCGACCGGTCTTTTCGCCGACGCCGCTGCGGATCATCTCGTCATCCGTGAACAGGGTGCCGTCGAAGAACACCACGTCCGCGCTTTCGGCCGCGTCACGAACGCTGTCGGACAAGGCGGCACAGCCCGGGATATAGACAAGCGAGCGCCCTGCGCCGCCGATCCGGATGCCCGCCGCTTCGCCAGCCTCGGACTCGAGCCGGGATGCGCTCTCCTCGAGATAGAGCGGTGCCTTGCCGGGGACCGGAAACAGCTCCGCCGTCAGTCCGCCAGCCAGCGCGATGGGGTTCGCGGCCGTCGCGATCATGCGACGCGCCGGCACGGCGGCGAAGATCGGGTTGGCCTCGATCGCCTCAAGGACCGGTGCGAGCGCGACCAGATCGAACGGATGCCGCTCGCGCAGCGTGAGCAGCCCGGCGACATGGTCGATCTCGGCGCTGCTGAGAATGACCGTGCCGATCGGCGACTGGCGCTCGGCGCGCGGCCACAGGGCCGGCGTCGTCCGGATCTGGCTGCCAAGATCGGGGGACGCGTTCAGAACGATCCAGCTCTCGTCATCGAGCGTCACCGCGAGGCTCGATTGCGTCCGCCAGGGCGCGCGGGGATCCCTGCTCCAGGCCAGCGCGCAGACCCGGCACCGGCAATTCCATTGCGGAAAACCACCTCCCGCAGCCGCGCCAAGAACGATGGCTTTCATCGGGGCGCCTCAGGCAGCCGGCTTCCCGCAAGTGCACGGCGCGAAAGACTGCATTGCCCGCGCTGTTGCACACGCCGTTGCTTCCACTCCGCATGCGACCCAGGACATGTCCGGCTCCTTCGATTGTGCTAAGAACGGAATGGTGCTGACAAAGACTGCCTTCACGCTCCGGACGCGAGCCTCCGGCATCGCGATCACCTCAGCGACGATGGCAGCGGTTCTGTCTTCTTCACGTCCGCGCCCGTGTTACTGTCGACCTTGGCGATTGCTGGGTATCATTACAGAGGGAGAGGCTTCGGGCCAGTCCTTGCCCGGTCTGCAATATCACGCCAGCTCCCGGCAAAGACGGAGAGACCCGCGATCGAATATCTGATGGCGCGAGCGACGATCCAACGAAGGTCGACTGATCCCAGGTTATTCCAAAGCAACAAGAACGGGGAGGATGACATGCATCTGCTGTGGTTCTTGCTGGCGGGCCTGCTCGGGTTGAGCCAGGCGACGGCCGCCGACCTTGTGAAGGGCCGGACAAATCTGCCCGAACTGGTGCTCGGGAATGACGAAGGCCGCGACTACGTCGTCTCCCAGAAGCAGATCGAGATGGAATCCGGCAAGTCCTACCGCCTCTCCGTCACGGCGAAGGGCGGCAAGGAGTACAAGTTCTTCGCACCGGAGTTCTTCCGGAACAGCTGGATCAACCAGATCGTCATCAACCATCTCGAAGTGCACATGCAGGGTGCGCCTCATCATCTCGAGTTCGACGACCAGGGCACGATCCATGTCGAGTTCGTGGCGATCCGGCCGGGCGAGTACCCCTGGTATATCCAGGGCCTGGAGGCTCAGGGGATGACCGGCACCTTCATCGTGAAGTGACGGAGGCAAGCCATGCGCATGCTCGCTCTCACCTCCGTCCTGACCCTGGTGCCGATCCCGCAATGGCCGATGACAGGTCGGAATGCACGAACGGCATCGTCATGATCCAGGCCGAGATCGCCAGGAAGCCGCCGGCGGCCACCCTGCGCAAACTGGAGACGGCGTTGCGCGTCGCGCGGCGCGAAGAACAGGAGGGCGAATTCGACGAGTGTCTCGATGCGGTCAACGACGCCCGCAAGGCACTGGGACGATGAGCGCTTGTTCCTCATGGACCGGGCTCAGCCGTGGCAACGCGGGCGACCGATCTCCGGCCCCCCGAGCGCCCAGCGCTGAAGCGTGGTCTTCGCTAGGTTTAGCGGCTGGTTGAGCCATGGCCGCCGTAGCCACGCTCAGTTTCATCGAGCGTCGCCCTTTCGACAAACGCAACGCCGCTGACCGGCGCCACTACCATCTGAGCGATGCGGTCGGCACGCTGGATTAAAAATGGTGCCTTTCCGTGATTGATCAGAATGACTTTGATCTCGCCTCGATAGTCTGCGTCCACGGTCCCCGGTGAATTGAGAACTGTGACGCCAAATTTGGCGGCGAGTCCCGAACGAGGCCGGATTTGGGCCTCGTAGCCCTTGGGTAAGGCGATGGCGAAACCGGTGGGTATTGTCGCGGTCATGCCCGGAGCAAGGGTCACGACCGTACCGGGAGCAATAGCAGCAGGCAGATCAAGACCCGCCGAGCCAACAGTCTGCGATCGAGGGATCTCAAGCCCTTGTCCATTTTCAAGCCGGCGCAGGCCGACGCTGACACGCCTGTCGTTCCTCAAAATTCTACCAGCGAGCTTACCGAGTAAGTTCGACTTCCCCCCAGGCGTTGGCCAACAGAGCCGCGGATCGTGCGTAGGACAGTAAACGGGAGAGTGCCGGTTATCGAGCACCTAGGCGGCCTTGGCGCCCCCGTCGCCGCAACCTTCGGTTACTGGTTATGTGTCCGAGGCCTTAGGTGTTCAGTCCCGGCATTTGATGGATTGGATCGAGCCTGAATCGTTCTGGCTCTGAAGTCCAGCATTTGCAGATGAACTCGTAGGGTGTGAGCCCCCTAAGGGTCTTCAGCCGGCGGCCGAAATTGTAGGCGACAACGAAGTCTGTGAGGTGCGCCTCGAACTGGCGATGATCGTCATAGTGGAAGCGCTTGACGGTCGCTTCCTTGATGGTGCGGTTCATCCGCTCRACCTGCCCGTTGGTCCAGGGRTGCTTCACCTTGGTGAGGCGATGCTCGATGCCATTCTCGYGGCACCGCATGTCGAACATGTGGGTGATGTAACGAGCTGTCGGCCCGTCGGCGTAACGAGCCGGGAAGGTGAACTGGATTCCGTAGCACATTGGGAAGAGGCTCGACCGTTGCCTGACGGCGCGCGAAGCCTTGCGTAGCGCAGCGCGCCGTCACGGCGGTCATGGCCGGCCAGAAGG